>JBDGQM010000285.1:0-6164 GCA_042219065.1 Salinibacter sp.
CCGACGTTTACGTGCGGCTTCTCCCGTTCAAACTCTTCCTTGGCCATGGTGGTCTATGTGGTCGGTAAATGTGTGTAGTTCGAATGCGACAAGATGTAAATGGGAGGCAGTGCCTCCCGAAGGAGCTATGCAAAGGAGCTATGCAGTGGCCTCGACAACCTCCTCATCCATAATGTCGGCGGCAATTTCTTCGGGCACCGGCTCGTAGCTCCCAAACTGCATGGTGTAAATGGCTCGGCCCTGCGACAGCGAGCGGAGATCCGTCGAGTATCCGAACATCTCAGAAAGAGGCACCTCGGCGTTGATGACCTGCGCATCGTTGCGCTGGCCCATCTGGCCGATGCGGCCTCGGCGGCCGTTCAGGTCGCCGATGATGTCCCCCATGTAATCGTCGGGCGTCACGACCTCCACCTCCATCACAGGTTCCATCAAGACCGGATTGGCGTGGTGCGTGGCCTCGCGGAAGCCGAGTCGGCCCGCAATCTCGAAGGCGTTTTGGTCGGAGTCCACCTCGTGGTGGTCCCCGTCGTAGAGACGGACCGATACGCCTTCGAGGGGATATCCGGCAAGGGGGCCATCCTCCATCGCGCTCTCGATGCCACGCTTGACGGACGGGATGAACTCGGTCGGAATGACACCACCCTTGATTTCGTTCTCGAAGACAAGCCCGGTTTCGTCTTCATCCTCGTTCGGGCCGACCTCCATGTACACTTCGGCGAACTGGCCGCGCCCTCCGGTCTGCTTCTTCAAGACGTAGTGCTCGTCGACCGTCTCCGTGATGGCCTCGCGGTAGGCAACCTGCGGGCGGCCTACGTTCGCCTCGACCTTGAACTCGCGCTTGAGACGGTCCACAATGATTTCGAGGTGCAACTCCCCCATCCCGGCAATAATGGTCTGCCCGGTCTCCTCGTCGGTCCGCACGTTGAACGTCGGGTCCTCCTCCGCCAGCTTGGTCAGGCCGTTCGTCAACTTGTCGCGGTCGGCCTTCGTCTTCGGCTCGATGGCAATGCGGATGACCGGCTCCGGGAAGTCCATCGATTCGAGCACGACCGGATTGTCCGGATCGCAGATGGTATCGCCGGTCTTGAGGTTCTTGGGCCCTACGACGGCGGCGATGTCCCCCGCCCGGAGCATGTCCACATCTTCGCGGCTGTTGGCGTGCATGAACATCATGCGCCCAATGCGCTCGTCCTCGTCCCGGGTTGGACTGTACACACGAGAGCCGGACTCGAGCGTCCCGCTGTAGACGCGGATGAATGTCAGCTTTCCGACGTACGGATCGGTCGTAATCTTGAATGCGACCGCGCTGAAGGGCTCTTCTTCTTCCGGCGGACGGACAACTTCCTCCTCTTCGTCCTGCGGATGGTATCCCTGAATGGCCGGGACATCGTTCGGGCTGGGGAGGTACTTGTTTACCCCATCCAGTACGCGCTGTACCCCCTTGTTCTTGAGAGCAGAGCCACAGAACATCGGCGTGATGTCCCGATTGAGCGTCGCCTTCCGGATGACCGTTTCGATCTCGCCCGGCTCCACCGTCGCATCCTCGTCCAGGTACTTCATCAACAGCGCGTCGTCGTACTCGGCAACGTTTTCGAGCAGGTTGATGCGCCAGTGCTCAGCCTTGGACTTCAGGTCGTCCGGAATCTCCACAACGTCCCACTGCATGCCCTGGGATTCGTCGTCGTAAACGACGGCATTTCCCTGGATGAGGTCGATGACCCCGCGGAACATGTCGCCCGATCCGATGGGGTACTGGATCGGGACCGGGTTCGCGCTGAGGCGGTCCTGCATCATTTCGAGGACGTTCTCGAAGTCCGCCCCGGTGCGGTCCATTTTGTTTACAAAGCCGATGCGCGGCACGTCGTATTTCTCCGCCTGTCGCCAGACGGTTTCCGACTGGGGCTCGACCCCGCCCACGGCGCAGAACAGCGCGATCGCGCCGTCCAGGACGCGAAGCGAGCGCTCCACCTCGACCGTGAAGTCGACGTGCCCGGGCGTGTCGATGATGTTGATCCGGTGGTCGTCCCAATAGCAGGTCGTGGCCGCCGAGGTAATGGTGATGCCCCGCTCCTTCTCCTGCTCCATGAAGTCCATGGTTGCGGCCCCTTCGTGTACCTCTCCCATCCGGTGCAAACGCCCCGTGTAAAAGAGGATGCGCTCCGTAAGGGTGGTCTTCCCGGCATCGATATGGGCCATGATGCCGATATTTCGGGTCCGCTCAAGCGGAAAGCTTTCGTTTTTCTGCGTAGCCATAGGTACGTGCTCAAAAATAGATGTACTCGAACGCTCAACGTGAATCGGCACTGTCCCGATCCCTCCAACAACCCAGCGGGTCGGGCTAGAACTGGAAGTGAGCGAAGGCCTTGTTGGACTCGGCCATGCGGTGAACGTCGTCTTTCTTCTTGACGGCACCCCCTTCTCCCCGGGCGGCGTCGATCAGCTCACTTGCGAGACGATTCACCATGCTGTTCTCGTTGCGAGCCCGAGCGTACTGAATGATCCACCGGAAGGCGAGCGTAATGCGCCGCTCGGGCCGGACCTCGGTCGGAACCTGGTAGGTCGCCCCTCCGACCCGACGACTCCGAACCTCCACAAGGGGAGCTGCGTTGTTCACGGCCTTCTTAAAGACCTCCAGCCCATCGTCTTCCCCCGTTCGCTCCTCAATTACCTCAAGGGTGTCGTACACGATGCGCCGGGCCAGGCTTTTTTTCCCGTCCCGCATGATGGCGTTCACGAACCGGGAGACCATGTCGTCCCGGTAAATGGGGTCCGGCTGGGTCGTGCGCTGC
Organism: Salinibacter sp.; assembly: GCA_042219065.1. GTDB lineage: Bacteria > Bacteroidota > Rhodothermia > Rhodothermales > Salinibacteraceae > Salinibacter. Next base: position 2,790 of record JBDGQM010000285.1, read on the forward strand.
TCGGGAGCGTCGTTTCGTGGCATAATGGGGTCCGTAATCTCGTCGGTAATTGCGTCGGGAGAAACTGCCCGCACAGGACATCGTGACGGGGCGAACCTGCTAGTCGCGCGGCTTCTTGGTGCCGTACTTCGACCGGCCCTGGCGACGATCTTCAACGCCGGCCGTATCGAGGGCGCCGCGGACAACGTGGTACTTTACGCCGGGGAGGTCTTTCACACGCCCTCCGCGGACGAGCACGATGGAGTGCTCCTGGAGGTTGTGCCCCTCTCCGGGGATGTAGGCGGTTACCTCGTTGCCGTTCGTAAGCCGTACACGCGTCACCTTCCGGAGCGCCGAGTTCGGCTTTTTCGGCGTCGTGGTGTACACCCGAGTGCACACGCCTCGACGCTGAGGACTTCCTTCAAGCGCCGGGGCATCACTCTTTTCCTCTTCGGACTCTCGTCCCTTTCGAATCAATTGCTGTGTCGTCGGCACGTCAGTGTCAGTCGGTTATCGGAATCGATGTCGGACATCGTGGCCCCGTGACCCGCACAGGGCAATCCTCTGTGCGCACAGTCGTTGTCTACCATGTCTCATCCATCTGGGGTCCCAAAACCGGGGCGAAGAAGGAATGAAATGGATTCTGCGGCCTCAGAACGCTGCTAAGGCCGATCGGAGTCGTTTTGTTTCGTGATACCGAAATATATCGGTTGATCAATCTCTTTTCCAAGAGAAGAGCAAAGAAAAGGGCGAGCTGGGCTCGCCTGCACGCCGTTCGCTCCGATTGTGTGCGTTTTTCTATGTCGTAGGGATCTCTACGGCCCAGTCTTTCCTGGAGTTTCCGGCTCTTCGCTGGCGGCCCCGGATTCAGAGGAACTTCCATCTGGCCCGTCGGCGGAAGGCGGCCGCCCCTCCGGCCGGTGGTTCTCCCCCGTGGACATCACGTCCTGGGTTTGCGTGGGCGTGTAGCTCTCGTGCGGCGGCTCTCCCAGCAGCTCCACGAGCGCGTCTCGGTCGAGCACTTCGTTCTCCAGGAGCGTCGCTGCCATCTCGTCGAGCAGGGGCCGCTTGTCCTCCAGAAGGGCCCTCGCCCGCGACCGGGCCTCCTCGACGAGCACTTGCACCTCCTCGTCGATGGCCTGGGCGGTGGCGTCCGAGTACGGCGTGCCAAGCAGCGGCGCATCGCCTTCGCCGGACCGATTGTAGCTGAGGGGGCCGAGGCGGTTGCTCATTCCGTAGTCCACCACCATAGCGTAGGCCATCTTCGTGACGCGCTCCAGATCGTCCTGCGCCCCAGTCGTCACCTGTCCGAAGACGATCTCTTCGGCGACCCGTCCCCCCAGCGCCATCGTTAACCGGTCCAGCAGGGCCGCCTTCGAGTAAAGGTCGCGCTCCTCGGGCAGGTGCTGAGCGTAGCCGAGCGCCGAGATGCCCCGCGGCACGATGGACACCTTCACGACCGGATCAGTGTGCTCCAGAAACCACCCGACGACGGCGTGGCCGGACTCGTGGTGGGCGATGACCTCTCGTTCTTCGGGGGAGATCAGCTTGTTGTGTTTCTCCAGGCCCGCAAGGACCCGGTCGATGGCCTGTTCGAAATCCTCCATCTGAATGGCCCTCTTCCCCGTCCGGGCCGCCAGCAGGGCCGCCTCGTTGCACACATTCGCGATCTCCGCCCCCGCAAACCCGGGCGTCTGGCGGGCCAGCACGTTCAGGTCCACCGTGTCGTCCAGGCGGAGATCCTGAACGTGCACGCGGAAAATTTTCGCCCGGTCGAGGCGGTCGGGCTTGGGAATGGCAATCTGGCGGTCGAAGCGCCCGGGACGGAGCAGGGCCGAGTCGAGCACGTCGGGGCGGTTGGTGGCGCCCATGATGACTACGCCCTCGTCGGAGTCGAACCCGTCCATCTCGACGAGCAGCTGGTTCAGGGTGTTGTCCCGCTCGTCGTTGCCTCCCCCCATCCGGCCCTGCCCTCGGGTGCGCCCGATGGCGTCCATCTCGTCGATGAAAATGATGCACGGGGCCTTTTCCTTTGCGCTCTCGAACAGGTCGCGCACGCGACTCGCCCCCACCCCTACGAACATTTCCATGAAGTCCGAGCCGGAGATCGAGAAGAAGGGCACCCCCGCCTCCCCGGCCACAGCCTTTGCCATGAGGGTTTTTCCCGTCCCGGGCGGCCCCACGAGCAGCACGCCCGTGGGGAGCGCACCGCCCAGGCGCGTGAATTTCTCCGGAGTGCGCAAAAAATCGACGACCTCCGCCACCTCCTCCTTCGGCTCTTCCAGGCCCGCGACGTCGTCGAAGGTAACCCGAGGTTCCCCACCGGTCTCGAAGAGCGTGGCCGTGTTGTCCCCGAGGTCCGACTGCCGGGCGCCAGCGGTCATCTGTCGCATGAAAAAGAACCAGATCCCCACGATCAAGCCCAGAGGCAGTCCCCAAAGCAGCAGGGTCCTCGCCCAGTCCTCCTCCTGCGAGGCCGTAAAGGTGACCGTCGCCGCTGCGTCGTCGTTGTGCCGCTGGAGAAACGCCGTGAGCTCGTGGGAGCTGGGCTTGGTCGTGACGAAAGCCCGCGGAGACGGGTCGGTCACGGCGTCGAACATCCCCTCGTCCGCAGTGGACACAGGCACCTCGCCCGCCTGCACGGCCTCCGCCGTGTACGTCCCCTCGACCCGGGAGCCGTTGACGATGTCGACCCGCGCGACGTGGCCGGACTCGACGGACTCAAGAAACGTGCTATACTCAATTGAAACCGGCGCCGCGGCCCGGTTCCATTTGAGCCCGAAGTGGACCCCGAGGGCGACCACAATCGCCGCCCCAATCCAGAGCGCGGCCCGGGAGCGAAAAAACGACCAGAGCCGTCCGCGCCCGGACGACCCGGGCTGCATTCCCGAAGACCTGGAGTCGGATTGCGGCATGGGGGACGAAGATTGGTGAGCATGACCAGGACGGGGCGGTTGCTCCGCGGCAGCGACTGATCTCGTGCTCGCTTATCCAACCCAAGTTGCGGGGCACAGGGGTATTGCCTCAATGACGGCAGACCGCGGACGGCGGACCACCGAGAACCGCTCTATTCCGCGGTCTGCGGTCCGGGGCCGACGGTCATCCCGCGTGGCTGTCCGCCGTCTCCTCGAAAATGGCGTCATAGGTCGCAACTTGAGTTATCTATCGCTGCCGGTCGTGTCCGGGGCCGGGCGGCGGGCAGGCGGTCGTCGCCGGGTCGTATCCGGGGCCGTTGCGGGGGCCGAACTCGTGTCGGGGGCTGAACTTGTATCTCGACGGCGCACTGGCCGTCGCGGGGCCGGATCGGTTCGCGTCGTGTCGCGGACGCGTCGGCGTGTCGGGGTGTCGGGGGCGGCGCGCTCTAGCTCGCCGGGGGCTGGGTTTTGGGGAGCCGTC
>JBDGQM010000286.1:0-6431 GCA_042219065.1 Salinibacter sp.
ACAGTTGGATCAAGGGCAGGAGGGCGGCGTACCGGCTTCGGACGTTGTGCATGAAGGCCCTTCTGGTGCTCGTGGGGCTCGGTCTGTTTCAGGGCTACGTGCTCCTGGCCCCCAACCCGGCGCACGTCAAGTCCGGCGAAGTGCACGCCGAGTACACCGAGTTGCACCCGCTCCTGCGCATGAGCGTCGCTACGTTCCTCCTGGTGGACGACGCCCTGCTCATTACGGACGTGTCCCGCCACCCCAGCGACTACGAGGCCGTGGGGCTGTCCCTGAATCCGCACTCGCTGCACTACCGGCAGGCCGACGGCTACGTGCACGCCATGGACCTGCGCACGAAGGGGCGCTCCGAGGCGCGCATTCTTCTGACGCGACGCTACTTTTCCGCGCTGGGCTTCCGCACGCTCCGCCACGTAGGCACGGCCGATCACTTGCACGTTGCGCTGCCCCTGCCAGAGGAATCGAAGGCTTCGCGTCTGCCGCTCGGAGGACCTCCCGGTGCCGCTTCCGGGGAGTGAGAACGGAAATCTTCGCCTCTCCGCGCAAGCGCACCGTTTCAACCCCATCGTTCTCTGTTTCCGAAGAGATTTTCCGCATGGATCGAGATCGTCTTCAGCTCTCCCGCGAGGAAATGCGCACGCTCGGCTACCGCGTCGTTGATCTCCTGGTTGACCATTTTGCTGAGGAAGAAAACTCGACGGGGGCGTCGCCTCCACGCCCGGAAATGGAGGACCGTCTCCGAGAGGCGTTGCCGGAAGAGGGGCAGGACCCGCACGCGGTGCTCGATCAGGTGGAGGACGATGTGCTCCCCAACACGATGCGGGTGGATCACGCGCGCTTCTTCGGGTTCGTGCCCAGTCCCAACAACTTCATCGGCGTGCTGGCCGACACGCTGGCGGCGGGGTTCAATGTGTTTTCGGGCACCTGGATCTCGGGCGCCGCGGCGGCCCAGGTGGAGCTCGTGGTGATCGACTGGCTCCGAGAGCTGTGCGGGCTGCCCGACACGGCCGCTGGCCTGTTCACGAGCGGGGGCTCGATGGCAAACGTTACGGGGCTGGCGGCGGCCCGCTACGCGGTGCTCGACGACGACACGGACGGCGCGGTGGCCTACTGCTCCGACCAGACCCACACGTCGGTCGACCGGGCGCTGCGTCTCCTCGGCTTCGAGCCCCGTCAACTCCGGCGCCTCCCCTCCGACGACCAGTTCCGGCTCGATCCGGAGGCCCTCCGCGACGCCATCGCGGCGGACCGTGCCGACGGACGCCGTCCCTTCTGCGTGATCGCCAACGCGGGCACCACCAACACCGGCGCGGTCGATCCGCTGCCGGCCCTGGCCGATGTGGCCGCCGACGAAGCCCTCTGGCTACACGTGGACGGGGCGTACGGGGCGCCGACCGTCGTCTGCGAGCGGGGGCAGGAGCGGCTCACGGGCCTCGACCGGGCCGACTCGCTGACGATGGACCCGCACAAGTGGCTCTTTCAACCGTTCGAGATTGGGGGCGTGCTGGTGCGGGACGAGCGCCACCTCCGCCGCGCCTTCCGGATGGGGGCTGAGTACCTGGAGGATGCGATGGGGGAGAACGACGAGGTCAACTTTTCGGCCTACGGCATCCAGCTCACCCGCAGCTTCCGCGCCCTCAAGCTGTGGATGACGCTCAAGGTGTTCGGGCGCACACACGTAGCCGCGGCGGTCGAGCGGGGTTTCGAGCTCGCCGAGCAGGCGGAGCAGATCCTTCGCGAGCGCCCGGAGTGGACGGTGGTCACGCCGGCGCAGATGGGCATCCTCACGTTTCGCTGCGTGCCCGACGGCTGGGGCGACGACGCGATCGATGCCCTCAACGGGCGCCTTGCCGCTGCGATCAGCGAAGAGGGGGAGGTGTTTCTGACGAAGACGACGCTCGATGGGCGTCCCGTCCTGCGGCTCTGTCCCATCAACCCGCGGACGACGGACGCGGACCTGCGGGACACGATCGACCGGCTCGATCAGCTCCGGCAGACGATGAGCGCGTCGTGACCGGTTGGCCCCATACCGTTCGGGATCTCGTGTTCTGAAGAACAGGTATAACGCGTCCCACGTCACTTCGAAACAACAAACGAGTTGTCATGCCGACCTACGAGGCCATCTACGAAGACGGCGAGCTCGAATGGGTCGATGACGAGCCGGACCCGGGCCGCCACCACGTGCAGGTGACAGTGCTTGACCAAGAGCCGGAGTCTCGCGACCCGGAGGAGGTCGAGCGCATCTTGGACGAAGCACACGGAGCGTGGGAAACGGACAAAACGGTTGAAGAGATTGACGAAGAGATTGAACAAATGCGTAGTGAGTGGGAGCGTCCCTGGTATGACTCAGATCGCTCATAATCTTCTCGATTCAGTCCGTGCGCGTTTTTGACAGTAACATCCTGATCTATTACCTCAACGGGGTCTTCTCATCTCCTCGTCGAAAACAGATTGCTGATTGGATTCGACAGGGGGCTCTCGTCTCAGTCGTAAGTCGAATTGAGGTGTTGGGCTTCGCTCAGCCTGAGCGGGAGCACATCCGGGCACGCACGTTCCTCGCTCTTTTTCGAGAGGTCGATTTGGAGGCAGAGGTTGTGGAGAAAACCATCTCGGTTCGGCGGCAGCATTCGATAAAGGTTCCGGACGCCATCATTGCTGCGACGGCTCTCGATCTGGACCTTCCTCTCGTTACTCGCAATACCTCGGACTTCGAAGCAATCGACGGGCTCTCCCTCCTCAATCCGTTCGAGGACTGAGCCGTCTCATCGATTCAGACATGCTGGTGGAGATTGAGGCCGTGGCGTTTGTGAAGGACGACGATCGGTAGTGTACTTTCCGTTCGACCGGTGCGAGTGAGCCGATGCCCGATGCGTCTGTGCACGTTGTTGCTGATGACCGGGAGAAGGGGAGTGGAGTGATCGAGGCGCTCGCGGCGATCGACGACGCAACGGTGACTGTGGATCGCCTCTCGCTCGGCGATTATCTGGTCGATGAGTGGCTTCGCGCCGAGCGAAAGACGCTGCCGGACCTGGCGGTGTCGGTGGCGGACGGGCGGCTCTTTCGGCAGGCGTCGCGCCTGGCATCGGCGCCGAAGCGGGCGGTCGTTCTGCTGGAGGGAACGGCCCGCGACCTTGCCGACAGCGACATGCGGCGGGAGGCGCTCCAGGGCGCCCTCATCACACTGACGCTCCGGCTGGACCTGCCGCTGCTGCGGGCCAAAGACCCTGCGGAGAGTGCGCGTCTTCTCCGCTACGCGACGCGGCAACGGCGGCGCGACCGGACGGGCACTGTGCCGCGAGCATCAAGCGGAACCCGGCCTACGGGCAAGCGAGAGAGGCAGTTGTACGTCCTGCAGGGCTTGCCGAACGTCGGGCCCACCCGTGCGGAACGGCTGCTGGAGGCGTTCGGGACCGTCGAGGCTGTGATGACGGCGTCGGTCGACGACCTGACGGCGGTCGAGGGCATTGGGCCGAAAACGGCGCGGTCTGTGCGGTGGGTGGTGGAGGACGCGACCGTACGATACACGCCGAGCCTTGCGGCGAATATCGATTGACCCGGTCCGGCCGGGCCGGTTTGGAACGTCGGTGATCAACGCGATGGACGGAGGAGAGATAGGTGTTACAGTACTTTACCGATGCAGTGAGGAACTTCTTCAACGGGATGCACCCACCTCGACCGAGAATGCTCTGGCGGAACGGGGCTGAGTGTGGGAGTATGGGCGTACGGGCGTTCTTTCTCCCACACCCACACACTCCCAAACGCCCATACTCAGAGGCTTTATCTTTAGAAATTTCTGCACAGCTCGGTAACCCAAGCGGGATACAAGCGTATTGCCTCAATGACGGCGGGCCGCCGAAAAACACCCTCCTCCGCGGTCTGCGGTCCGGGGCCGAAGGTCATCCCGCGTGGCTGTCTGCCGTCTCCCCGAAAATAGCGCCATAGGTCACAACTTGAGTTACTTTATCCGAGGGGCTCGTGAGTCTCCGGAATGTCCACCGCGCAGAATTCAGACTCGGTGACGGTGCGGCGAACACTTTGCGAAGGGTGCGTCCGGGACCGCTTTTGTCACAATTGGTTTCAAACTGGGCCGGGCGAGCATCGTACCGCATCCCGAGACTCGCCGCCCTCCGTCTCAATCTTTCGTCCGACGTGAAACTGTGGTCGTACCACGGGGCCGTCCTCGGGGCGTGCACCCTGGCCTTCTTCGCCACGATGGCCGCCCGGCTGGCCATCAGTCCGGTTGTGCCCGCCATCAGCGATGCGTTTGCCGTCTCCAACAGCGCCATCGGACTGGCGCTCACGGGCCTGTGGATGGCGTACGCCGCCGCGCAGTTTCCCAGCGGCCTGCTGGCGGACCGGTACGGGGAGCGGCGGATCATTCTCGTCGCCGTGGGGGGTACGGCTATCGCCAGCGGACTTCTGGCGCTCGCGCCCACCTACCCTGTCTTTCTCGTCGCGGCCGTCGTGCTGGGCGGGGTCGCGGGCCTGCACTTCAGCGTCGCCACGTCGCTTCTGACCCGGCTGCTGCCCAACACGGGCTCGGCCATCGGTCTCCATACCGCAGGTGCCCCAGTGGCCGGCGTCCTCGTCCCAATGGCGGCCGGAAGCGTCGGCCTGTGGCTGGGCTGGCGGTGGGCCGTCGCGCTGGGCGTCGCCGTGGCCGTGCCGGCCGGCCTTCTCTTCGGCTCCGTCGTGCGGCCCATCGCCCCCGTCCGTCCCGACGAGCCGGTCTGGAGTCGGCTCCGGGTCGGGCCCCTCCTCGAACTCCTGGCCCGCCCGCCTATTGCTTGGACGCTCGGGCTCTCCGTAGCGGGCGCGTTCGTGTGGCAGGCCACCGCGTCCTTCCTGCCCACCCTGCTGATCGAGTATCATGGCTACTCTAAACCCCTGGCCGGGCTTCTCTTCTCCGTCTACTTCGCGGTGCAGGGCCTCGTCCAGCCCGCGCTCGGGTCCCTCTCCGACCGCGTGGACCGATACCCGGCCGCGGCCCTGGTTCTGGCAGTTGGAGCTGCCGGCTACACAGTGCTCGTCGTCGGGTCGGGGGAATGGATGGTGGGGGCGGGCGTCGTTGCGGCCGGCGTGGCGATGTGCTGGGGGGCGGCGCTCCTGCCCAAGTTTATGGATCACCTGGACGCGGAGGAGCGCAGTGCCGGGTTCGGGCTCATTCGCTCGGCCTACATGGTGCTCGGGGCCACCGGCAGTGTGGGGACGGGCGCGGCGGCGGACCTGCTGGGGTGGGGGCCGGCCTTCCTCGGACTCGCTGTTCTGCAGGGCGTGATGCTCCTGGTGCTGATAGGCGCCATGCTGGGAAGCCACACCGATCAGCGAGCAGCCGTGTCTCCTTGATCTCTCCAAACGGACCTACTCGTGCTGCTCTCACATAGCAAAGAAGCGTTGCTCCTCCGTCTTGTTGTCCCGACCCAAACCGAAGAGCACAACTGCCCGCTCCGACGCCGTCGACGCCTTCGCACATCGCGCCAAGGAGGTGCTTCCCGCCGAGGTGTATCTCTCAACGGTGAACCCTCATGAAGGGGAACGACGGACCCCTTCACGTCGCTGTTATTGCCGACCTTGGCGATGACCGGCTCAATGCAGTGCAGCCCGCCCTCGCACGGGCCACCGAGGAGGCCAACCTCGAACTGGACGAGTAGAAATCTTCCAATCTGCTCACCTTCGAATCTGACATGCCCCTCGACCCCGACCAGTACGACGCGCTCACGTTTGACTGCTACGGCACCCTCATCGACTGGGCGACCGGCATCTCGACGGCCCTGCAGCCGATCCTGCGTGCCCATGACGTGGAGGTTGACGACGACGATCTGTTCCGCCGGTACGGCCAGCTGGAGAAAGACGTGGAATCTGGGGACTACGTCCAGTACCGCGAGGTGCTGCGGCGCGTGGCGCGGCGGATTGGCACCCAGTTTGGCTTCAGCCCCACTAACGCCGAGGTCGAACGCTTTGCCGACTCGGTGGGCGACTGGCCGCCCTTTGACGACACGAACGAGTCCCTTCGCCGATTGGGCAACGAGTTTCGCCTCGCCGTGATCTCGAACGTCGACGACGACCTCTTCCGCGACACGGCCCGGCACCTCCGTGTCGACTTCGACGACGTGATCACCGGCGAGCAGGTGCGCACCTACAAGCCGGCCCTGCAGCCCTTCGAGACCGCGTTCACCCGCCTCGGCGTGCCGCCCAATCGGATGCTCCACGTCGCCCAGAGTGTCTACCACGACGTGACCCCCGCCGGGCGCATGGGCATCTCGTGCGCGTGGGTGCAGCGGTACGGCACGCGCTTCGATCCACCGACCCCGCAGACCGACCCGGTCCTCACGGTTCCCGATTTATCGAGCGTCGCCGATGCGCTCCTCGGCTGATCGTGCCCGACGTTTTCCGCCTCCAGCACGTCCGCTCTACGAGACGGCACAGACCGT
>JBDGQM010000287.1:0-3344 GCA_042219065.1 Salinibacter sp.
GGCCCCGTTTCAGGGCGACGCCTGGGTCGTGACGACCTCCACGACGTCCGCGACCACTGTCTCGACCGGGTGGTCGGCCTCGACGGTGCAGTGCGCTGCCTCGTACGAGGGCCGCCGGGCGTCCAGCATTTCCTCGATGCGGGTCCGCTGCTCGTCCCGGGGCAGCGGGTGGCCCGCGTCGTCCTGGAGCAACGGGCGCTTGGTCGCGTCGCCGGCCACCCGTGTCAGGATCGTGTCGACCGGCACCTGCAGATGTACCACGAGCCCGTGCTCCCTGGCGAAGGCGCGGTTGGCGTCGTCCACGAGCGCCCCGCCGCCCAGGGCCACCACAAGGTCGTCAGTCTCGGTCGTCCGGTGGAGCATCTCGGTCTCGAGGGTCCGGAAGTGCTCTTCTCCGTCCTCGGCGAAGATGGCAGGGACGGAGCGTCCGTCGTGGGCCGTGATCAGGCGATCGAGGTCGAGAAACGGCTGGCCCAGCCGCGCCGCGGCCTTGGGGCCCACGGTCGACTTGCCGCTTGCCATGAAGCCGGTGAGGTAGATGCGCATGGGGTCGAGTTCAGGATTCGAGGGAAGGAATTTGGAATCTCGTACATGGGGATGGGACCTGAACGGCGAGGGGCGAAGGGCGAGGGGCGCGTTCCTGAGGCCACGATCACACTGCTCCTGCAGCCGTACTGCTCTCCCGGTGATCGTTGCCTTTCGCCTCTCGCCCCTCTCCTCTCGCCCCTCCAAAAAGATGCCTCGCTACCGACTGCTCATCGAGTACGACGGAACCGACTTCCACGGGTGGCAGATCCAACCGGACGTGCCCACGGTGCAGGGGGCGCTGGAGGAGGCGGTGGAGACGATCGTGTCGGCGGATCGTCGGGTCACCGGCTCCGGCCGCACCGATGCTGGAGTGCACGCGCGTCGGCAGGTGGCCCACGTGGATCTGCCGGAGGCCCACGATCCGTTTCGGCTCCGGGGCTCCCTGAACGGCCTCACGCCCGAAGCCGTGGCGGTGCGTCGGGTGGAGCGGGCGCCGGACGACTTCCACGCCCGCTACGATGCCCGTCGGCGCCGCTACCACTATCGCCTGCACACACAGCCCTGCGCACTGAACCGCTGGACGCGCACGCAGATCCGCCCCGTGCCCGACTTTGATCGCATCCGGGCGGCCACGCCCGACCTGCTCGGCCGGCACGACTTCAGTTCGCTCTGCCTCACGCAGTCCGACACTGAGAACCGGGTGTGCACCCTTACCCACGCCCGATGGGTCGACGAGGAGCGGCGCGGCTTTTGGCGGTTCGAGGTGGCGGGCACCCGGTTTCTGCACGGCATGGTGCGGGCCCTCGTGGGCACCCTCATCGACATCGGCCACGAAAAGCGAGCGGCCGACTGCCTCCCGGAGGTGCTCGCGGCCCGGGACCGGCGTGCCGCGGGGCCGTCGATGGCGCCGGAGGGCCTGGTGCTAGAGGCCGTCCGGTACGAGCAGACGGTGCTGGGACAGCAAGCGGTCTCGTCTCCACGCCCCTGACATTTCCCGACGTGCCGTCCGCCGGGGAATCGGGCGGCCCGATCGCTCGTAACAGTTGGTCCCCGCCATGCGTGTCCGTGATGTCGGCGCGAGGCCGTTCTTTCCTTTCCTTCACCATGCTTGTCGTCCCATGGACCTTGATCTTCAAACGATAATTCGGTGGCTCATCATCGGCGTGATCGCCCTCATCGGGCTCAGCCTCCTGGGCGTGCTGATCGACGTGGCTGGGGCGCTGCTTCAGGTCGTCCTTAAGGCGGGGGCCGTTGTGCTCGTGGTGCTCCTGATTATCCGCGTGCTGGAAGGGGTGCGGTCGTGACGAAGCACCGAGAGGGCTCCGAACAGAGAGGTGGGGTGGTTTTTCTCCCGGCCACTTCCGACCTTGTAGGGTCCTTCGCTGTTCCGTTTACGAACCCAGTGCCCGCTCGTCGTGGAAACGATTGACGCGTCCGCGTCCGAAGTGTCTACGTCCCCCACCGTCGATGAGTCCCCGGCCGCCTACAGCATTCCGGCCGAGGCGCACCTGCTTGAACAGGTCATCGTGCACACCCCGGGGCCAGAGATGGAGCTCGTGTCGCCGGACAACCGGGAGGACCTGCTGTTCGACGACATTCTTTTCGTGGGGCACGCGCGGCAGGAGCACCTTCTGATGTGCTCGGTGTTCGAGAAGATTGTGGGGCGTCCCGACACGGTGCTTCAGATTGAGGATCTCCTGCTCGAAACCTTCGAGGCGGAGGCGGACGCGCGGCATTCGTTCGTAGAGAAGCTGTGCCGGAGCCTGCCGGAGCAGAACCTGGGAGCCGTCGAGGACGATCTGAAACGGTTCTCGCCCGACGACCTGACAGAGTTCGCCCTCACCGGCCAGTCGGAGCTGCCGATTCGGGCTCAGCCCGTGCCCAATCTCATGTTTACGCGCGACCTCGCGGCGGTGGTGCACGACCACATCATCCTGAGCCACGCCGCGACGGTGGCCCGCACGCGGGAGAGCATCATTATCAACGTCATTCTCCACTACCATCCCCGCTTCGCCCCGCACAGCGACAAAATCATCGAGCTGCCGCCCGGCGTCACGTTCGAGGGCGGCGACCTCCTCGTGGCGAGCCCCGACACGGTCCTCATCGGCCACTCCGAACGGACGTCTCTCGGGGCCATCATGGCGATTGCGCACGAGCTGTTTGAGCGCACACCGGTCGAGCACGTCCTGGGGGTCGACCTGCCGAAGCGGCGGGCCACCATGCACCTCGACACGGTCTTTACCTTTGCCTCGCCCACCGAGGTGATCGTCTTTCCGCCCCTGCTCGAAACGCACGGCTTCGGCTACGCCGTGCACTTTACCGCCGCGGACGAGATGGGCCGCTTCATGACGGACATGCGCCGCAACCTGCGCGACGTGCTCGACGAGTTGCTCGACCGCGACCTCACCTTCATCCCCTGCGGCGGCACCGAGCGCCTGCACCAGGAGCGCGAGCAGTGGACGGACGGGGCGAACGTGTTTGCGGCGGCGCCGGGGGCCATCATGGGCTATGAGCGCAATAGCCGCACCTTCGAGCGCCTGCGTGAGCACGACTACCGCATCGTGAGCGCCGAGAGCTTCCTGTCCTACTTCGAATCCGGCGACTTTCGCCCGGGACAGGAGAAGGTCGCGATTCAGTTGGGCGGCACGGAGTTGTCCCGCGGCCGGGGCGGCCCCCGCTGCATGACCCTTCCCATCTCCCGGCACGCCTCGCCCACGGGGGGGTGAAGGGTGGAGAGTGACGAGTGGAGAGTGTGGCGTGTAGGATTGGGAGGCGGTTCCGGAGAAGATTCCCTCGGTTCCTTGCCCTCCACTCCC
>JBDGQM010000287.1:3444-4725 GCA_042219065.1 Salinibacter sp.
TTCCCGTCGTGCGGCGGTCCCGGCCGAAACTGCCGGTCGTGCTTGTGGATTCAGCACTAGCACGCATCTCCTGAATCCATCAGTCAGTGCACATGCGCGACGTTATCGTCATCGGAGCCGGACCCGTGGGTCTTGCCTGCAGCATTGAGGCCAAGCGCCGGGGCCTCGACGCGCTGATCGTCGAGAAGGGCGCCCTCTGCAACTCCTTCATCGGCTATCCCACGCGGATGGAGTTTTTCTCCACGCCGGAGTTGCTGGAAATTGGCGGTCATCCGTTCCCCACGCGCGACTACAAGCCGCGGCGCGAGGAGGCGCTCGACTACTACCGCCGCGTGGCCACGACCGAAGACCTGGACCTGCGGCTCTACGAGCCAATGACGGACCTGCGGGGCCGTGATGGACACTACACGGTCGTGACCGAAGCGGATACGTACGAGACCCGGAAGGTGGTGGTGGCCACCGGGTTCTACGACGTGCCCAACCGCATGGACGTGCCGGGCGAGGACCTGGACAAGGTGGCGCACTACTTCAAAGAGCCGTACCCGTACGCCCTCACGGACGTGGCCATCGTGGGCGGGGCCAACTCGGCCGTAAAGGCGGCCCTGGCCTGCTACCGCCACGAGGCAAATGTGACGATGATCGTGCGCGGATCGGAGCTCGATAGCGGCGTGAAGTACTGGCTTCGGCCCGACGTGGAGAATCGGATCGACGAGGGCTCCATCGACGCCTACTTCAATACCACCGTCTCGGCCATCGAGCCGGACACGCTCCACCTCGACACGCCCGACGGCCCCACGAGCATCGACAACGACTTCGTGCTCGCCATGACGGGCTACCGGCCCAACTACGACTTCCTCGAACGGCTCGGCATCGCCATTCAGAACGATGAGGCCCGCACGCCAGTGCACGACGAAGAGGGCGAGACCTTCGAAACGAATCGGGACGGCCTGTACCTCGCCGGGACCATCTGCGGCGGGTGCGACACGAGCCGCTGGTTTATCGAGAACGGCCGCTTCCACGCCGAAAACATCATGGACCACGCCGCGGCGACGATCGACGCTGAGCCCGCCGTGGCGTAGCTGTAGGCGTGGAAGGCTGGAGGTGTGGTGGGGAGGTGACTACCGAGCCGTGCAGAAATCCCTGAAGATGACACCTCTGGGTATGGGCGTTTGGGAGTATGTGGGAATGGGAGAAAAAACGCCCATACGCCCACACTCTCATGCTCAACCCCGTTCCGCCAGAGCATTCTCGATCGAGGTCGGCGCACCCCGTTTACGAAGG
>JBDGQM010000288.1:0-1214 GCA_042219065.1 Salinibacter sp.
CCCGCCGGCGCTGGCCTCGACGGTCACGCCGCCGATGCCGCTGCCGCTGCCGAGGCTCCCGTCGCCTTCGGTCGGGTACGTGACGGTGCCCGAGATGCTGACCGTGCCAACGTTCACCGTGATGCTGAAGGTACCAGTTGCGGTGTTGCCTTCCGGGTCGGACACCTCGAACTTGAAGCTATCACTTCCGGCCGAGGAGGCAGCGTAGCTCACGTTGCCGTTGTTGATGTCGGCCTGGGTGAAGGTGCCGCCCTTTCCGATGACGTTGCCGCTCCCATCCTGCAGATCGCCGTTCGTGGGGGCGGTGGTCACCGTGTAGGTGAGCTCCGAGGCCGAGTTGTCTTCGTCCTGAGCCACCAGCGAGTCCGTCAGGGCAAGCTTATTGCCTTCCGTCAGGGTCAGGCCCTCGTTCGTGGTGATTGCCGGACCCGGCCCGGTCGGTACGCCGACCGTGAACACGCGGCCCAGATTGGTGACGTCGGCCGTGGCGCTCTGGGAGCGGATATCAACGACGCCGTTGACCGGCCCTTCGTTGGCGTATCCGGATCCATTGCCCACCAGCTTCCAGGTCGTGTTCTGCGGCTGGTCCGACCGGTTGCGGCGGAGGAGGCGGTAGTCCGAGGACGGCCTCTCAGAGTTGAAGGTCAAGCTCTGCTTGGTGACCTGCGCCGACACCTCGTAGTTCGAGTTGAGCGGCAGATCTCTGTCGGCGGTCACCTGCCAGTAGTAGGCCGGGAAATCGGTGCCAATCGTCACGCCTGTGTTATCCGTGATCGGAAGCGGGTCGGTGTTGGCGAGCTTCTCGGTGATGTGGTTCACCGTGATGTTGATGCTGTTTCCTACCTCGCCGGCCGGGAAGGTGAACCGGTAGCGGCGGTACACCGCCGGATTCTCCGAACCAACCGGGTAGATCGGCTGCTTAGCATTGTTAGGATTCGCCTTAACTGTCCTGGTCACGCCTCCCACCACGTGGCTCGCGCTGGCCGTGTTCGGGCCGCTCAGGTCCCGGCTGAAGTCGGTGGTATCAAGGTCGACCAGGTTATCGGCCAAGTCGTCCGTGCTTCCGGTCGGCTTTAGGAGACCGCCGTTGAGAAAGAGGGCTGTACCCGGTCCGGAGGCGAGGTTCACCGTGCTTCCGGAGAAGGTCACCACCGGCGGGCCGCCGCTCGACGGCGCCGACTTGTCGAGCGTGAGTGTGGTTGGGGTCGGGTCGC
>JBDGQM010000288.1:1314-16778 GCA_042219065.1 Salinibacter sp.
TTGACGACGATCTCTCCATTGGCCGTCACGTCGCCGCTCAGCGTACCGCCGTCGCGAACCGTGGTCTTGCCCTCCGTATTCACGGCGCTGCTCACTGTGCCATCGATCAGCAGGTCGCTGCTGTTGGCGAGGGCGCCGGACGTGCCGTCCGAATCGAGGGTCCCGCCTGTCACCTCACCGGCGGCAACCTCCGCCGTGCCATTAACTGTCAGCTTTTTGCCGTTGAGTTTGAACTGGCTCGAACTGCCCGTGCGGTCTACGACGAGGCTGCCGACGGTCTTGTCGCTGCCCAGCTTGAGATTGGTCGATGAGTTGGGCGTGTTGCTGCCGCTGTTGACGGGAGCATCCTCGACCCGGAGCGTGCTAACGGCCCCACCGCCGAGGAATTCACGGCTTGTAGAGGTTACGTTGCTGCCATCCGGGCGGTACACCAGCGTGTAGTCGCTGGCGACAATGGCATCGGGGTTCGGATTGTTACCAGTGTTGGCGCTAATCGACCCGTCTCGCTGGAAGAAGGTCGACCCATTTTTCAACTCAAGGCGCCGGCCATCTCCCCCGCTGTTGTAACTCCGGTTGTGAACCAGGGAACCTTCGTTCAGCGTCACGGACCCGTCGACCACCACGTTGCCCGTGGCGTCGGGGACGCTTTGTCCGTTGGTGGTTTCCCGGAAGATGACCTTCCCACTGCTACCGGGATTGATGAGGAGACTCGTGAGGGTACCGGCACCCGACGCGCTCGGGAGCTCCTCCTCGCTCGTGAAGTCTACATTTCCGGACAGGGGCTTGTACTCGACCGCAACGTCCCCCTTGAAGGTCGGCGGCTCCGTAAGCGGATCGTCCGAGGCTGCGCGGCGGATCGTCGCGCCATTGTCAATGACGAGCGCATCGTTGTCGTTGGCCGTGTTGGCGTCGAACTTCCCCCCGGCGAAGAGCACCTCCTGATCGACCGTGACGGCCTGGCCGTCTCCATCGAGCGTAAAGTTGCTCGGCATGCCCAGCTGGTCGATCGTGACGCCGCTACTGAAGTTCGGCGTGAGGTTCGAGTCGTTGAGCTTGAAGTACGCACCAGCGTTGGCGTCGATGCTCGATCCGTTCTGGCCGACAGTGAAGTCTCCGCTTCCGTTGACGTTTACGTTCGCGTCGCCGTGGTCGAAGGTGCCGCTCTCGAGGGCGAATCCGTTGGTCACCTGAAGGTCATTGAACGGAGGCCCGTTCGAGCTAGCCGCCGACGAGAGGGTAACCGACGTGTCGTCGCCGGTGCCGTCCGCAACGGTGAGGTTGCTCACCGCCACCCCGACATCTCCCGAGCTGATGTTGCTCGGAACTTGCGCGTCTGGAACGGAGATCGAGGCGCTGCTTCCGGAAGCCCGCAGGGTTGCGCTAGTGCCAGTGAGGGCGTCATCGGTGTTGGCCGGGTTCAGGGTCGCGCTGCCCTTAAATGTGAGGGTTCGGCCGTTCCCGTCTCCGGTAACCGTGTTTGCGAGAGTAAGATCACCGCCAACGCTGACATCACCGTCCAG
Source organism: Salinibacter sp. (assembly GCA_042219065.1). Classification (GTDB taxonomy): domain Bacteria; phylum Bacteroidota; class Rhodothermia; order Rhodothermales; family Salinibacteraceae; genus Salinibacter. The sequence goes on from JBDGQM010000288.1 coordinate 2,835, forward strand.
CGTAACGTCATTCTGCTTGTCACTGGCCTTCTTGGTAGACTTGTTGTTCGCAAAGGTGATGTCGAGATTCGGGAGATCGCTGGATCCGCCGGCAAGAGTTTCGGAGGTATCGTCGCCGTCGGTGTCTCTCACGAGGAGCGTCCCGGAGCCGCTGTAACTCACGCCGGATGCTTCTCCGTCGAAGCTCGCGTCTTCGAGCGTCAAGGTGCTGCTGCCGAAGCCGAGCGTCCCATTATTCACGTCAACCTTTCCGCTGGACAGCACAGTCGCGCCGGCATTGAGGGTAAGCGTGCCCGCCGTGTTCCCGCCTCCGACCTTGACGGTGCCAGTAATCGTCTGGTCGCGGTCCGGATCGTTTTTGGGATTGCTCGGAACCACATCCGCAAGCGCCAGGGTCAACCCTCCTTCGCTTCCGAGGGCGTCTCCTCCCACTGTGACGTCCCCAGTGATCTGCTGGACATCGCGCACGGTTACGCTCGTCGCGGTCACCTCAAGGTTTTCGATGAGGGACCCGCCGTCGTCGTTGCTAACAGACGCATCGCCCTCCACTGTGGCCCCCGTTCCGGCGACGCGGAGCGTCACTTCATTCGTGTTGGTGCTGTTGCCGCCTTCGATCACTCCATCAACCTGGTGGGTGTCGTCTCCGCTCAGTGTCAGCCGACGAGCGGCGTCTTTGCCGTCGTCCGAGATGGTCGCATTGGGACCGACCGTGAGCTTGCCCGACACGGTCTTGTTTCCATCGAGCTCAAGGGTGACGTCGTCCTGGACCGCCACATTTCGGGTGTTGCTTGGCGACAGCTCCGATGCTGCCGTGCTGGTGCCGGTCCCGTTATAGGCGAGGTCGTAGGTGTTTCCGGCACCGTTGAAGGTCCCGCTGTTGCCCCCGCTGGTCACTTCTGTAATCTGCGTGCTGCTCGGATTGACCGACGGGAAGCCGCGCACCACTTCCGCCGCCTCATCGGCGGTCCCCGACGAACTGGGATTGAGAACTGCCGTGTCCAGGATCTGGAATCCGCCGCCGAGGGCCCTAAGCTGGCCGGACACCTCAAGGTTGGTGTCTCCCTTAATCAGCACATCCTGACCGCTCAGCGATCGGTTCGTAACCCGATTAATCTTGTCGATGACACGGCCGGTATTAATGACGTTCTGACCCGGCGTTGCAGTGTTGCCGACTCCAGAGTTTCCATCGTCATCCTGGTCGCGGAAGACCAGATCATTGCTGCCGGTTTTGACCACAATGTCTCCGGGTCTGCTTCGCTTGGAGACCTCGAACGTCCCGTTCCGGACAATCAGGTTGCCCTGGAGGTTGATGGTCGTCGTGGCCAGGTTATTTTGCGGCTGGATAATGTTGACACCGCCGTTGTCGATCTGAATCGTGTTCACGATGTCCACGCTCGCCCCCTGAGCGTTGTCCTTGTCAACTTCCAGGGTGCCGTCGAAGGAAAGAACGTCTTTCCCCGGATCGAGTTTGGCGTCCGCCGTGCCGAAGAGCTCAATTACGCTCTTGTTATTAGTCGTCAACTGCGGATTGGGGCTGTTGTTACGGGTAAAGTTCTTGAGAACCCGAAGTGTGTTGTCCGTGATGTTTAGGGTGCTGCTCCCTCCGAGCGTCACATTGTCCACCTCGACGAAGCCGCCAAGGCTACCCACAGAGAAGTTAACAGTGGCCTTTTTGCTCGCCTTCAGATCCGGGACATCGATGACGGCATTGCTTCCACTGTAGTTTGCTCCAGTAAAGTCCACATCGGCCTCGGCGGTAAGGGAGCCGGTATTCACCGAAATGGACGAGACTTGGTCGGGGCCGCTGCCGGTGGCGAAGTTGATGGGCGCCTTCGCCGTGAGACTGCCGGTGAAGGTGATCGCGCCGGAGACTCCGGTGTTGGTCCCATCGTCGACCGCAATCCGGAGCGTTCCGCTGCCGTTGCTCTGAGTCGTGGGGAGCGTGACATCGCCGCCGCTGCGCACAACGGCCGTGACGCTGGTATTCACGTCGAGCGTGCCGTCTCCATCTACCGTGTTGTTCACCAGAACGTCGGTGGTGCCGGAGAGGTTGCTCCCGGTCGCATCAATGGTAAAGGTTTGGTTGGAAGCGACGGTGATGGTCCCTGTGCCGGTAATGGCAGAACCGGCGGCCTGGCGACCGTAGGTCACGTTCCCGTTCGCGTTGAACGTACCGTTGTTGGTGAGGGCCCCGTTGACCGCAGTCGTGGTTCCGTTGGCGGTTAGGGTGCCACTGTTGGTGACGGTGCCGCCGAAGGTTGCATCCGTCCCAACCGTAAAGGCACCGTTGTTGCTCACTGCACCGGTAAAGGTGGTCGGGGCGTCTCCACTGATGTCAACCGTTCCGTTTCCACCGGCCGCAAGCGTCACGGTGTTGAATTCATCACCGCTGGCGGTAATGCGACCTTGCGCGGCATTGGATCCGCCGTCTTGCACATCCAGATTGGCCTCGGTGGCAAAGAACCCGTCGCCGTCGTCCTCCTGAACCCTGTCCACCGACACCGTTCCGAGGCTGTAGTCTGCACTCGTCTGGTCCGCCCGAACGTCAATCTGCCGGGTTTTGGTGGTATTCGACCCTACGTCGTTGTTTGAATTATTCTGAGTTGCGGGGTTGGGGTCTGCCGGATTCAGGGTCACGCTGCTGGCCGTGAAGTCCCCTCCGCCCTCAATGAAGGCGGAGCTATCTCCAACCGCGTCGCTCGTGAAGGGGGCCGTAATGGTCCCTGCCGAGAGTCCGGCGTTCATGCCGGCATTCAAGTCTGTAAGGTTGAATCGGGGATTGGCCTCCGCGAAGGTCACGTCGCCGAGACTCACGTTGGCCCCGCCCTGCGCGCGGACTCCGTTTACGGTTCCACTGATGCTGGTCCCTCCGCTTCCGTTCACCGAAAACTCGGCGTCGGTGATGTCGAGCGCATTCGAGACGGTTCCGCTTTGAACGTCAACGGTAAGTGCTCCGCCCGCAGTGAAGGACGTTTGGGCGCCGCTGGCGTCAATATTGCCGCCCGTGACGCTCACATCACCGGAGGCGTCGAAGGTGGCTCCAGCGCTCAAGACTACGCCTCCCGCGTCTGCCGTGATGCCTCCATTCGTCGACTTGAGGGTTCCTCCGGCTACGCTGATGTCGTCGCTCGTAATGTCCGAAGCGGCCGTCACCGTGGTGGACCCGACAGTCAGACTTCCATTAACGGAGAGGGTAGTGGCAGCCAGCTCAAAATTCGAATCCGAGCCCGACAGATTTACTGCCCCGTCGACGGTGAAGCTCGTTCCCGACGCGTCAGCGTCGAAGTCGGTGACACCGGCCTCCCCTCCTGCATTGGCGGTGACCGACCCCGCGGAGACGTTGCCTCCAACGGTCACGTTGGCGTTTGCGTCGCCGAAGGTGATGTCATTTTGCACGTCGAGCGCTCCCGACACGTCGAGCTCGGTCGTCGAGGTTTCGCCGGCGCTGAGGGCGACTTTCCCACTCCCAACGGACAGATTGCCGCTCGACGCGGTGACCGACTGTCCTGCCACATCGATCGTCAGGTCGCCTCCCTGCACGTCGATGCTGGTGGCCGAGACTGAAATGTCGTTGTTAAGGTCGAGCCCGCTGCCCGTTACCGTGAGGCTGCCGTTCACGTCCAGGCCCGCACCGGCGTTAAGGGTGGTAACAGAGGCAGCGCTTCGCACGTCGACGCTTCCTGCGCCATTCAGGTCAAGTGTCCCAACGCTTCCGCCGGACGGGAAGAAGGGAGTTGTCGTCAGATCGCTGCCCCCCGTATTGTAGGTAAGACTACTTACCGTCCCATTGTCGAGATACTGTGCATTCGCACTTCCACTGGCAATGGTGGTATTTCCGCCGCGGACCACCGTGGCGTTGTTGGTGAGGCGGAGCGCACTGGTTCCCGAGCCCATGCCCTCAATGTTCAATTTAATAGCGGATACGCCGTTGGAGGGCTTTTCGAAGTTGAGATCGGATCCGGAGCCTTCCCCTGTGACACGGAGAAATCCGCTGTTTTCCGAATCGAAGCTGACACTTTTCAGGTTGGTTCCAGGGCCGGAGGCACCGTCGATGGTGAGCCGTTCGATGGTCACCTCGTCGGACTGCGAGCCGCCCACGGCGACCACCGTCAGAGTCTCAATATTGCCGAGCTCAGCAGTCGATGCCCCTTCCGTGAGGTTCACTCGCCCATCCCCAACACGGTAGTCGTTTGCTAGAATTCGGAGTTCGCCGGCACCACCAGTGGTGTTGCCGAGCTGGGTGTTCAGCTGCTCCAGGCCGTCTTCAATGTTTTCAGCCTGGTCGGCGTCCACTGTGACGCTGGCGTCCGCATCGGCGTCCTGGGCCTGAACTGGGGCAACTGCCAAGCCGGCAGAGACGAGAAGGGCAAGTACCGAGAAAAGCGTAGTACGTAGCAGTTTCGATACGTTCATCGGAAAAGCGGTGCGCTTGTGAAAGGTCGTTTCGGGCGTCGACGCGTCAGAGCGAGACGGGGCAGTACTTCGTCCCATCGGGAAAAGCGGTGGATTGTCCCAAGTCAGTTCGAGAAGAGGCGCACAGACAGAAAGCCGAACACAACACAGATTGTGCGCGCCTCGACGTACGAGAGGTTTGGGGAAAACTCGTATCCGAGACTAACGGGTTGCACAATGAAAGTCAACCGTTCCCCCCTCCAAAGATCTCCTGAAGTGATATGTCCCGATTCTTTCGTACTAGACTACAAACGCTTTTTTTAGGTGTTAAAGTATATATTGACCCCTATTTCCCGATTGTGTCGTACTTGCCACCACTCTGAGGCCCATATCTCCCTCTTACACACGCAGACCGAGCCCGGGTGTGCGAATACGAATGAATCGGGACCAGGTACGAACAAATCGGTACGGTGGGGCAAATGACGGTTTCTTAACCTGATAGAACTAGAAATGACTCATAAGTACGAACGGATCGGGACGAAAAATGGGGATTTCTGTTGGGGGGGCGGCCCGAAACGTGTTCCTAAGTACGAAAGAACCGGAACAGGCTGTCCGTGCACATCGGCGCGGAGAGAGATCTCGTGGAGAACCTCGTGCTTCTTGCGCTGCTTGCGTCGTGCGTTTCGTACCAGTACGTCCGCTTTGCCCCCAGAAAGGCCCCCTTATTCGGTAGTTTCTCTTCCATAGCTTTCCTTCTCCCGATTCTTTCGTATCTCTTCAGGTCATGCTTTTTCGTTGCGTGGGTTGACAGCAGCGTTCTTGTTTTTCCGGCGGAAGGGCAGGGCCCCGCTTGTTCCGGGCAAGGATGCAGGGGGAGATGCCCGATGGAAATTGATCTTCCTGCGAGGAAGCGTGATGTTGTGGATGTTGTGTACGTACATTGATGCCACCTGATATTTCGTTTCGCCGAGCTTGCTTCCGGGGGTCGGCGGGGTCCAGTCGGCGTGGCGAAGCGAAGAGGAAGAAGAGCGACTGGGGGCGAGGGAAGCGCGGCATGGGGCCCGTCGCCGCCCCTCCGCCGGGGCGCCTTTCGCAAGGACAGAGCCGTCACAAGGACGGAACCGGTCCCCCGCGGTGCCAGCTGATCGAGGCTCGCTTTTCCACTTCTGCGGATCCTTCTATGACTCGCTCTGACGCTTCTCAAGGCGCCGCTCAAGGCCCAAACGGCAGCCAGGGGACCGTACCCCCTTCGTCTACCGACACCGCTTCTCCAGCCTCCTCTTCCGACGAGCAGGCAGAGTTCGACGAAACGGACATCGTGGTGAAGGCGAACCAGCTCATTCGCGGGCGCATCAACTGGACGAAGCTGGAGCACCGGGTGGTGGCGATGCTCGTGGCCCAGCTCAAGAAGGAGGATGACTCGTTCAAGATGCAACGAGTCCACATCAGCGAATTGATGGACATGGCCCAGGTCTCCTCTCGGGACATCTACGACCGGGCGGAGGAAATCTGCCGGAAGCTCCTCAACCAGAAGGTACATGTGCGGACCACTACCGAGGACGGACGCCGCATGTACCAGGGCTACAACTGTCTCTCTACATGCCGCTACGTAGAGGGCTCCGGCTACATTGAGGCGAAGTTCAACGACGACATGAAGCCGTTTCTGCTGCAACTCAAGCGGCAGTTCACGATGTATCGGCTGCAGAACTTCATGCAGCTCAGCTCTCAGCACTCGATGCGGGTATACGAGCTGATCAAGATGCAGGAGGGCCTTCGGTACCTCCGCGTCTCGGTGGAGGAGCTTCGCGAGGTGCTGTGCTGCGAGCACACGTACGAGCGGTTCTCCGACTTCAAGCGGTACGTACTGGAGCGGGCCCGCACGGAGATCAAGGAGACGTGCGACGTCTACTTCACCTACAAAGTGGAACGGGACGGACGCACTCCTAAGTGGGTGCACTTCATGATCCATCGGAAGGACGACGACCCGGAGGTGCTTCCCCTCATTCGCCAAAGCCAGAACGAGTCCTTCTCCGAGGAGGAGACAGAAGGCCTCGACGAGGCGGTTCCCTCCGCTGAGGTTACGGCCTCAGAGACATCGCTTCCCGACGACATCCTGGTCCATGACGCTGATGGCTCGAACGGAGCTTCTCAGGACTCAGCGTCGACGAAGATTCTCGAATCCGTCGTTCCGCACTACAACCTTTACGCGACGGTCCTGGGGGGGCTGTCCCAGGAGGAACTCGACGACCTCAAGACCTCGACGATCAAATCAGTGCTCCGGTCGGCCGAGGAGCAGGTCCAGCGCCGCTCCTCGCAGGACGAACCTGCCACCCAGAGCATTCCCCCAGTGGCCCGCCTGGTGGTGCTAACGGCCCTCGCCGAGCTACGGGACGAGGACGACGCCCCCATGTCGGCCGATGGCACGAATGGAATGGACGCTTCTTAGTCGACCGTGGGGTCCGGCGCAGCGCGCTCCGCCTCACTCCTCGGAACGCTCCCCCCACTTCTTCTCCATCCGGCGGAGGGTTTCGTAGGCGAGGACGCTCTTCTTGGCCTCGGGGTTCTGCCGCTCTGCCTCCTGACGGGCCGCCTCGTGGAGCGCCTCCACCTCGTCGCCGTCAATGGACCGGACCTCCTCCTGCGAGAGCCCCTTCAGGAACCACGTCCGCACGTCAAACCGGAGGTCCGACTCTGAGCCCGTGTCAGCATCCACGTCCGCCTGTGAGCGCAGGCGCTGCTTCTCCTCGGTTTCCCCGTCGCTTTGCTGCACGAAGAAGCGGAGAGACTCGGCACTGCGCCCCTCCCGCTCGACCCGGTACGTGAAGGCGATATCGGTGTGTTCGGCAATCTGCCGGCGTGCCTTCTCAATGACGTGCCGGCGCAGATCCGTGACATACAGGGCCATTCGGGGCGCACCGAGCGGAGCGAGGAAGTGCTTTTGGACTGCCCCTCCGTTTTTGTTCGAAGATGAGCTCTCAAGATGGAGGATCGTCCCCAACCCACCCTCACCGGTTCAAGAAGCAAAGAGACAGGCCTTCAGTGCCACCTAAGAAGATAGGAACCTAAGTACATAGGTTCCTAGGCTCCTAGGTTCCTATCCAGCACGTCCCGAACCACCTCCTTCATGTCCTTGCCCGTTTGAACACTGTGTACCTTCAGCCTACGGTGCAGGGACCTGGGGATTTCAACGTTCAGCTGGGTCATCTCCTCCTCCGAGACACTCTCCTGGAGATTCGAGGCGTCCTGTTCTCCCGAAACCGATCCGTCCGATGCACTCCCGAAAACGTCGTCACTCATGGTTCAGCGTGTTGATTACGTTCGAGGTCATAGACTCAACTTCGGCGGCTGCCTTCTCGTCGTTCATCTCGACCACGGAGCGTCCCTGTCCCATGGCCTGGGGATAGACCACCCGATCACACGTGCCTTCCCAGACCGGAAGCTCAAAGCGATCCAGCACCGCCTCCACATTTTTGCCCAGGCGGGAACCGACCTTCCGACGCGAGATGACGAACGCTGCATCGGGCTCCCCCACAATCTCCTGTCGCTGCTTGATCAGCTCGACGATTTGCTCGGTGGGCCAGATGTCGGTCGGAGAAGGTTGTACGGGAATCAGGACAAGGTCTGAAGTCTTGATTATGGCAGCGTGCATCTTATCAAGGTGAGCTCCCCCGTCAACCACCGCAACGTCGAAAGAGTCAGACAGACGTCGGACGTCGCCCTCAAGGGAACTCGCCTGATCCACCCCAAAGACGGCCGGTAGCTTCGTCCCGTCAGACCTCGAGGCCTTCCAGCTCTGAGCAGTTCCCTGAGCGTCACAGTCGATGATGACAACCTCCCACCCTTTCATCTGCAGCGCCCGCGCAAGATTGACGGCGATCGTACTTTTCCCAACTCCGCCCTTTCCGTGCAGGATGCCGACTACTTTCATAGGAACCTAGGTATCTAGGTTAATAGATAACTACCTAAATAGGATACTAGACGGGAGCCCCCCAGTCAACCGCAGGAGACAATCGCACGAACCTCCACGAGCAGTTCAGGCAGCGTGCCGAGCGGGAAGGTCGTCCCATCTCCCGGCTCATTCGCCGTTTCGTCAACTACGCACCGGCTGCAAGCCAGCGGCTTGCAGCTACCGAACCCGAACGTCATTGCACACCTACTGAAAGTGGGGCTCTCCCGAACGCTTTCGGGACTCGGCGCTACTCCCGGACAGGTTGACGGGCTGCCCCACGTGCTACGTTTCGAGCACCCACCACATCAGCATGTTCTTCGTGCCCGCACGACTGGCATTCAAATTCGGCGTACTTCTTTCGGTTGGCCTTCTCTTCGTGTCCGCACACAGGAGCCGTCCCCCGAGAATCCTGATACGGTCCTGTTGGGCGTGGAGTAGTTCTAGAAGGCAAAGCTCGTGGTGCCGGCCTCGGAGTGAGAAGGCTCAGGGGACCTTTTCCGGCGAGTATTTGACGTTTTCCATCCTCAACCTGTACCATTAGAGTGACGTGATAGACGCGGTCCCCCGCCGCGTTCTGGCAACTGAGTAAGGTGTGGGATCTGAGCTCGGTTGCTAACACAGTAGGGCCACGTATTCAACATTTTGAGCCCTGCCTGAGAGCCTCCAGGTGGGGGCGCCAACGGAGAGATCCGTTAGCGCGACTGGATGGCCGACCTACTGCGGTCATATCCCTACGAAACCAGTCGCCAGCGCCCCGGCCTGGAGGCTTTCGTTTTTGACGTGACGATTTCGCCGACAGAACGACCCTGTGCAGACCTGAAAACTCCATAATCCACAAAAAAAGCCCTGCCGACTGTTTGGACCAGTCGGCAGGGCGGAAACTCGAGTTTACCTGAAAGAGACATACACCATGATGCCTCACACAAGTAAAGGCGCGAGGGCTAAGCCGGGTTCCGACTCGCCGGCTGGGCCGCCCCAGAAGGCAGCGCCCCCGAGCCCTCAATTTACTGAATCGCAACAGTCTTCCCCACCTCAAGGCCCAGATCGGCCGGAGAAAGTCCCCGATTCGGCCGAATCACTGTCCCCAGAGGAGCTGTCGCTTGATGCAACCGAGCCGTTCCCACCGGACCTCTTCCGCGTTCCCGTCCCGAACGCGGTGTTCGAAGAGATGCCGGAGATGAGCGATTCGGCGCTCCGGTGCCTGCTGGCCCTCATCCACCTCTCTTTTCGGTTCGACCCGACCGAGGGCGAGTGGACGCACCCTGGAGATTGGTTCACTCGCAGCGATGTCGAGGCCGAGTGCGGCCTCTCCGATCAAGGCACCCGCAACGGGCTCGACGAGCTGGAATCCACCGGATGGGTCCGCGCCGATCGCACGGGCCAAAGCCACCAGTATCAGCTGACCCTTGAGGTTCCAAACAAGCGGTTTACGTACGTCCCGACCGCTCTTCTCGAAGACGTCGGCGACGTGGGCTCTTCCACGCAGCTGCGGGTCGTATTGGCGGTGCTCCGACGGACGTGGGGCTGGACCCATCGGAAATCCGTTGCGGAGAGAGGCCCCGCGGAGATCGTTCACGACCGGTGGGCGCGGTTCTCCAACCGGGAGTTAGCGGAGGCGACCGGCCGCTCGCAATCGGCGATCAAAGGGGCCGCAAAGGCCCTTCAGGGAGAGTGGTTGGCGCGCGCTCGCCCCGGACACGGCCCGTATCAGTACTGCTTTTTGCCGGAAGCGATCGGAGACGGCTCTGAAGACCGAGGTTCTTTTTGCGGGGGCGACGCCAACAATCTGCCCCCCGATCGCCAAAAATCTGGCCCCCCTTCCTCTTACAAAGAGAACTCTACCAAAGACAAGCAGGAACGGCCTTCGAAAACGAGCACGCCCCACCCCCAAACCGAGCCGCCACCGCCGGAGAACGATGCCATGCCGGTGAATACACAACCTCGGAACCGATCCGGGCTCAAGGACCAGAGTCAACCCAACCCCGATGGGGAAAACAGGACCTCCCTCACAGCCGATTTTAGCGACCTCTCCCCCGAAAAGCGAGACCTCGCCGAAAAGCTGGCAAACGTCGGCGTCTGGGCGGGTCGCATCGCCGAGATTCTTTCTCGCTTCTCCACCGACCGCATCCGGGCCAACTTCCAGCTTTACCGCCGGCGGGCCGCCGAACAGACGATTCGGAAGCCGGGAGCCTGGCTCTACGCGGCCATCACCGACGGCTACGCCCTGCCGGATGCCGATTCAGAGGGAACTCCGGACGGTAAGTCGGCAAGCCATGGCTCGCTTCCGCCCCTGGAGCACAAAGAGACCCTCTCAGAAGTGAAAAAAGATGCCTATGTCGCCCAGGGCATCGGCAAGAACCGCTTTCATCGGTGTCCCCCCAGCCGAGACCGCCCGGACGAACCGCGATTTATGTACTTCGACCCGGAGGTTGGGGGGCCGGCGCCCCGTACCAGTGCCAGTCGCAGGGATGCGTAGCTGCTCCATGGGTAGAAGCAATTCCTGTTATTGCAAGACCACGTCCCCACCCTCGCGAGCCGCACGGTTCGAGCGTAGAACAGCGGCTGTAGAGGGGACGAGGCCGTGGGTTGGCGGCGTGTTTTGATTAGGGAGTCTTGACTAGCAATAACGGAGATTACCTCACCTCAACGCGTCGCCGACCTCTCACCTCGTCGGGTGCTCGGCGAGGTTGAAATCGGGGATGGGAGCAGGCCGAGCTACCGGCGGTGTTGCGAGTTGTCAGGACGAGCCTCGCCAGCGCCATCCCCCTCGCTTGGGAGACCGCTCCTATCGTCGAAGGCAAGGCCGGTGATTTCAAAGTCCGTCGAGTGTTCGATCTCGTCGGGCTCCTCGAGGCCGAGGAGGCTGGAGCGCTGCTTTATGCACCGGAGGGCGAGGCGGCGGTCCCGGTCCAATCCAGTCCCGCCGTGGGAATGGAGGAACCGCACCTCGGGGCCGTCGGAGACCTCTACACGGGACCGGGACTGTTCGGACTTCGACACGCAGCCCGAAGCACAGCGCTTCTACGAGGGGCACCGGCCGGGGGACCCGCACGGCCTCGATGGGGACAGGGACGGCCAGGCGTACGAGTCGCCCTCGGGCGGCTAATTGGTCTTCCGCTACGTTAGCCCCCGACCATGGGAGGGATGATCGGCGCATCGATAGGTGAGCCCTTGGTGCACCAGTGTCGAATTGTCGACTCCTTTACAGCTGTCCCTTGACACCCCGGGGGTCGATTTTTGTACCTTAGATATCAACGTGGTGTACGAAAAAAGCTATCCCGCCCCGATTGCTGTCCCTCGGAGCGGGTTTTTCTATTTCTGCGCATTCCAGACATCTCCCCCAAATCTCCACGGCGCCGTAGCCGGTTCGTCGCATTCCCCTATTGCGCCGAGCGGGGGAATGTCGTATATTGATTTTAGAGCGTTGGAACTGAGGCCCGCCGGTTCTCGGGTCGGAAGATCCAGAAACCAGGCGCCCCCAGCCCCAACGCCGTAGAGAAGCCCACTTCGACGCCGAGCCCGCCCTCGGGCGTCAAAGCGGGCTTTTTCTATATCTGTGTCCATCTCCCGGGTGGCTGCCCTTGCCCTTCTTCCCTCTCCCTGTCACTTTGCAGGTAGATTCGACTCTGCGTGACGAAGTAGCACAGGGCGGCCCCATGCATGTGGGGATGGTCCCTAACTACAGTTCCTCCGGAAACCCCGTCACGAGTTCGGAGGCTTCCAACTTCTCCTCCCCGAAGAACCGCACGGCGCCGTCCTCGTCGACGACCCACACCTCCTCGGCGCCGGCCTCCAGGTAGAGGACCCGCTTCTCGTGCATCTCGTTCCAGTCGTTGGACTCGGACATAACCTCGATGCACACGTCCGGGGCACGGGTTGGCGGATCGCCGGTCTCCGTGATCTCCTCAAGCCGTCCCTCCGGCATCCAGACCACATCTGGGACGCGCACGCCCTTACTGGTCGTGATCGGGAACTCCGGGAGCCCACGGCCCTCAGGACGGGCTTCCCGCAATTTGTCGAGAATGCGTCCCTGCAGGTCGGAGTGCGCGGCTTTGGGTGGGCTCAAGACGATCTGTCCTCGCTCGTTCGTTTCGATCTTGTAGGGGAGGTCCTGGAGGGCAGGGTCGCGGCAAAGCTCCTGCCACCGCTTTTGGTGCTCCTGTGCCGGTGTAGCCGTAGCGGGCATGGGTCTATGCTTCGTCGTTGGCGTAGGCGTTGAAGACCTCGGCCGCCTCCTCCTCGCCGAGGAAATCAGCGAGCTGTTCTTCAGATATCTGATGTCGTCCCCGCCCCTCCTCCTGGTTTGTCTCCAAAAGTCCCTGTTGGACCCACCTGTAGACGGATCGCCGACTCATACCCAATGCGCTCGCCACCTCATTCGCTGTAAGTCTCTCGGGCTGTGGAAGATGCCGTTCAAGTTTGGTCCTCGAATCTGGATCGGTCCGGTCCCCCACCGGTCGTGCAGTCGTCTCGCTTTCCACCGATTCGTCTTCTAGTTGTCCCTTTCCCACCTGCTCTCTGGGTTCACCAAGGTCGTTCATCCAGTCAATAATCGTCTCGACGGTTGACTCAGAGAGGGAGAGCCATTCGGTTTTGTCACTAACGATGTGGTCATTGAACTTTCTCAGCAACCTTTTTTCTACCACACGAGGATCGTCCGAATCGACAACATGAACCAACTCGCAGGGTGGCCCGAACTGCGTGACCCGCCTGGATGGGGAAGTGCTGATCCCAATCTTATATAGATCAGTCCCCAAAGCTTGGGCCAGATATACGGCCTTGGCGTCAGCTGTTTTGGACATGGCTACGCTTCGTCGTTTCCAAAGTACTTCCGGTACAGCGGCGCCGGGAGCCACTCCCGAAGCCCCTCGTGTGTGATCACCCACTCTCCGGCAAACTTGTCGGCCGGGAGCTTGTCGTTGCGGAGGTGGCGGTACACGGTGGCAATTCCCTTCCCTGTCCGATCGGCGACCTCCTGCGGGGTAAAGGTCTCTGTGTCGCTCTCCACGGTGGCAGGCATGGCGGTTGGTTGGTTGAGAACGGCGTGCTCATTTCCCTTTACAGTGGATAATCAGAAGTGATCCTTGTTTATCATTTTTACGACAGCTTCACAGAATAGAGCAAACTGTTGATCAGTTTTGATCATTCAAGCCCACACATTGAGAAAGAAATGGCCGCCTCGACGCTTGGGACGTCGGGCGGCCGGAGACTCACTGACTCAACCAAGAACCAGCAAGCACGATGTACAACCCGACAGCTGCCACCTCACGTTCCCTCGGCCTCTCCTCAACCCTAACAGCTAATGCCGCCCGTTACCAGCAGGCAAACGCCCGCGTGCGGCTGGCCACCTGCAATGGGCTGCCGATCGCCTTCCGCCGCGTGTTGACCATGAACAGCGGCTCCTTCGCTACGCAGAAGTGGCAGGGCGTGACGGCGAAGGGCATCACGTCCCTCTCGGCCGCAGGCGCCCAGCGCCTCCACGACGAGGCCACGATGCCGCTCAACTGACGCTCAACGCCCCGGCCTGGAGAGTAAAGAACTCCGCCCTCGGGCGGAGCTTTTTGGGGTTTGTTTTTTCTTGCTAGGATTGACCGGCCATTGAG
>JBDGQM010000289.1:0-10411 GCA_042219065.1 Salinibacter sp.
TCAGTCGCTTCGCTCGTGTCTCGACTCCGCTCGAAGCGTGTCCCGACTACTGTCGCATACGCGTCAAGGAAATTTCGAACAGGTCTGATATTTGCCCGAACGAGGTCGGTTGGTTGCGATTTTGGCCCCGATCCCCGCCTGGAGCTTCTGTCGTTCGCCGGTGAAGCTCCGATTTGTCTCAAACATGGAAATCAAAGTCATTCAGAGGGAGCTTGCGACCGAAGAATCTCTTCGATGATGGTGGAAAACCCAGGAACAGGCCAGTGCCGTGCGGAGGAGCTTCCGCTTTATTCGGTGAGATTCTTCGACTTCGCTCTGCTCCGCTCAGAATGACTTGTATTCTTAAGGAGCTTCACCGGCGAAAGGCGTTTCGCAGAACCTTTACGGTTTGCTTGACGCCAATGCGACTACTGTCGGGATGACGTGCTGAGTTTTCGGGATTTTGAGTTCGCTTACACCCATACAATGATGGTTGACGCTGCACTACACGTATCGGCGTTCTCTCCGATAAATTTTACATCATATTAAATATGTTTTGGTCCGGATCCCCCAGCGGTCGTTCCGCGTCCCAGGGCAATCGCACGAATGCAAACCGTCGCTCCAAGCTTGACTTGGAGCCCATCTGACGATTCTAGAGGCCTCCCCGCCCAGTCGGATAGGTCCCAAATCAAGTTTGGGACGACAAACGAGGGCGCTTTTTTGTGTCTTGTCTGCCGGAAAGTAGAGATTCGAGAATCAGTCTGAAGCAGTAGGCCATTGATGCGATTGCCCTGCTCAGCAGCCCGCGCGTTCGAATCCCCAGCGGTCGTCCCGTCTCCCAACCGCCGTCGGGGATCGGGTCGGCACGGGTCGTGCGTTTCTCCGACGGACTCCCCCTCGGGCCCGGCGTCGAGCTCAGACGGACGCGCTCCGGGTGCGGGAAACTGGGTACGGCTTTTGCGGGGATATGGGGACGCCGAGGCCCGTTGGGGCTCGGCATTCGCCATTCCCCTCGACCCATCCCGTGCGTTTGCCTATGACCTCACGCCTCAGTTCGCCCCCGCTCCTGCACGCCCCCGCGGCAATCGTCCTCTTCGCGCTTCTCCTTGCCGGATGCGACCTGACGGGAGACACCGAGCCGCAGTCGCCGAACTTCACGGTTGCCGACAATCTCAACGAGCGCATCACGTCCCTCGACTCGGGCAACGCCGCCGCGACGAGTGCGTCGGCCAAGAACTTTTCGGTCGAGGGCGTCATCCGGGTGGCCCCGCCGACCGTTAACGGAGAAGGGACGACGGCCAGCTACATCAGCTTTAATGAGGACGGCGGAGATCGCGTCTTCGTCGGCTATAAAATTCCCGGAGGGGAATTCGGCGGCGGAATCGACGTGTTTAACGCTGCCAACCCAGACAGCTTGACTGGCATCAACAGCATCAAGAGTACCAATCTCGATGTGCAGGAGATCGCCGACGATCCGGACGAGGGGGCGGAATACGTCGCCGGGGCCCTGAAGACCAACAAGGCGGATGCGTCCCCGTCCGTAATCGTCAAGCTCTCGTTCAGCGGCAACAGCGGGAACAACCTCACCACCACCCACAAGCGCCTCTCGGCGAACGTGGCCAAGGGCGTGGTCAACGCCCCGGCGGGGGACAGCCGGCACGACCTCTACGTCGTAACCGACGGCAACGCCCTCTACCGGTACGACGCGAACCTGGAGGACGAGCTCGTGCAGACGGCAGGCTCGTCCGAGTTGTCCTCGATCACGGCTGAGGGGGGCACGATCAGCATGCTCGCCAAGTCCGGAGCGCTCTGGCGATCCGACTTTGGCTCGGCCAGCGCGCCCGTGCAGACCAGTCTCAGCCTGGACGGATCGGGCATCGAAGACAACGGCATTGCCCGGCTTACCGCCTCGGATCACCAAAACAGAAACAACGGCAGTGTCTTCGTCTACGCGGCGCTCAACGAGGGGGGCTTTCGGGTGCTCGACAGCGACGTGGACGCGGAGCTCCAGCGGCAGACCGCGGGCGACTACACGAGCGTCTCGGCCCCCGACAATGGCAACTACCTGTACGCCTCCGCGGAGAATCCCTCGGGGGAGAATGTTGTGGAGGTCTACGAGTACGACGGCAATAGCAGTCCGGTCTGGGGCAGCGCGCCCATCGCGACGATCAACACCGCCGACTTCTTCGAGGGCGCCACGAACGCGCAGACCAACCAGGTGCTTGCGGTGGGCGACTACCTGTACATCGCCAATGGCACCGACGGCCTCGTCGTGCTGGAGGTGACGTCGAACTGAGGCGGGCGGGGGAGGCCATTCTCCCATACCCACATACTCCCAAACGCCCATACCAACCCAGACGCCCACACCAAGAGGCTTGATCTTTAGGGATTTCTCCACGGCTCGACGAAAGGGATCCTCGGCGAGTTCGTCGAGCGTGTCGGCCAACGCACGCACGTCCTTTGCGACCGGCAACGGCGCGGTACGCAGCAGTCATAGCTCGATCCCGGTGTCTTGGATGGTATCACGGAGGGAGGGGCGGCAGGACGCCAGCCGGATCAGATCCACCGACCGCGTTTCAGGGACGGATTGGACGCGGGCGACGGCCCGGTAGTAGTCGAGCCCCGAGAGCCCGGTCACCGCGAGATCGAGGTCGGAATGGGGGCTCAGGCGGTCGTCCCAGGCGACGGAGCCGAAGAGAATTACGCGCTCGGCCCCGAGGTCGGTGTTCAGGAGTGCCGCCGCCTCTCGGGCCTCCTGCCACGCGGTCCGGCGTGCCGCCTCCTGCTGTGCCCGGGCTGCGGCGTCGCGGCGGCGACGGGTCTGCCGGTACCGGCGGAGGGCGTCGTCGGAGAGGGACATGGGGGACCGGACGGGAGCGAGACAGATCGATTTGGCTCGCTACACAAGCACGCGGAAAAAACGAGAGGTCCGGCCTTCGGAACCCGTCCGCGTGGGCGGCCGCCTCAAGAAAACAGCAGAGCGGTCGCAACTTTAAGGAAAAATCACTGTACGGGCCAAACCACAATCGGGGCACGAATCAGGGTTCGAGTCCATGGGCCAGCAGCAGCTTCTCCTCCTCGTACTGAGCACCATCATCGTGGGCCTGGCCGTGCTGGCGGGCCTTCAGGCGTTTGACCAGAAACAGACGCGGGCCAACCAGGACGCCCTGATCCAGGACGCCGTGCGCATCTTTTCTGACGCGAAGGGGGCCGTAGCGCGGCCGTCGCACATGGGGGGCGTGGCCGACTTCAGCGCCGTCACCCTCGCAGACCTCCACCGGGACACGAGTGCAACGTCGGAGTACGGACTGAGTGGCCCCGTGACGACGACGCCGAACGGGGAGTGTGAGATCGAAAGCCAGACCGCCACCACGCTCACGGTAGCCTGCGAGAGCGACGCGGCGGCGGTTACTCTGTTGTTCGACTACGAGGAAGATCCCGAGATTCAATCCACCACCGTGTCGGTCAAGTAAGGGCCGATGTGCTGACTCCCGGCGCGAAGGCAAAGCCTCGATGGGCTCAGCGGGCGTCAGGATGGAAGTTTCTCCCTGTGCGCTTACAATATGTACGGCGGAAGGGGACAAAAACAGGCACCCAATGCGGAGACGGGGCGGGGAGCGGGCATCGGAAATACGAAGAGCCCGTCACCCATGACCGTTGAGCCCGAAACAGCGGCGCTTTTGTCGTGTAAAGAACCTTCACACCAGAGTTGCGGGCATGCTGGCACAGTTCCTGCGGCTTGTGGTGTATGAACGTTCATCCATTTAGTTGCGCGACCGCGGAGATGGGCCTCCGTCGCTCGGAGGACGGTCTCCGCGGTGCGCGTGCCACGACTCATCACCTTCGAACGAAAACACTCTTAACCCATGGGACAGCAGCAGCTTTTACTTCTCGTTTTGAGTACCGTGATCGTCGGTCTCGCCACGGTGGCGGGCATCCAGGCCTTCAGTGAGAGCCAGCAACAGGCAGCGCAAGATGCGCTCGTCCAACGAGCCAACTCCTTAGCCTCAGACATTGCAGCGGCAGCCAATAAGCCTAATCAGCTTGGAGGGGTCGATCTCTCGGAAAGTAATGATAACATTGCCAACGCAATTGGCCTCAGTAGTGCTTCGGATATTCCCGCCGAGGGAGCAGGATCTGACGCTGCATGCTCAATTACAGGCGGTGGTTCGGGTACTACGGCGACTGTGAATTGTGGAACCACTGGCGCCACTAGTGGCGATGTGACAGTAAGTGTCCAGGTTGATGAATCCGATGAGGAAGATCCTGTCGCAGATCCCTCTATTACTGTTACCAGTTAGAGATATTTCTAGCTATCCTGATTGAAGGGCGGCTCCCAGGCTTGGGAGTCGCCCTTTCTGTGTTTGAAGATGGGACGTTATCCAGGCATGGCATGGACATTCACAGAAAGCTGAAGGATCCTTGGGGCGGAATTGAGACCGGAGGCACGTGGTTGTTGGGGAGTATTGCTCTTCTGGGAGCCTACATCGTGGTTGCGCCAAGCATCTCATTGATCCCCGGCATAGAGTCCTACAATGAACGGCGCACACTTCAAATCGGAGTCCTATTGCTGGTCGGGGGAAGCCTGCTCGCGTCCACATCGGTCCGTAAGCGGTGGATCTCTGTATTTCGAGGGTTGCCGTTCATTGCGCAGTTCGGCCTCGGCGTCGTGGTCGGGCTGGGAATCCTGTCCTCCACACTGGCTCCGGCGCCGGGCTCTGCATTTCTGGAACTGAGTCACTTCGTGCTCCTCTTCGTCGCGGCGGGCGTCGTTGCGGCGGGCGCTCGATCGTTCCCCAGGCTCGTGGAGCGAATCCTCCTGGGTTTCGTGGTGCTGAGCGCGGGGCTCTACGCAGTGCGGTTTTTCGTGGGGTACGGCGTGGCACTGTCGCTCCCGGAACTGCAAATTGGGCGCGAGACCCTCACGGGCTACAAGAATATCCGGTTCTTCAATCAGTACCAGACCTGGACCCTGCCGTTGCTTGTGGGCGTGGTCGCCGCGTTGCCGAAGAAATGGCGATCGGTTCAGGCAATTGTTCTCGGGTTCGCCGCGCTGTGGTGGACCCTCATTTTCGCCACGAACGTGCGGGGCACGGTGGTGGCCGTGGCCCTTGCGGGCGTCGGGGTCTGGCTCCTGTTCCGGGAAACGTCATACCGGTGGCTGGCGGTCCAGGCCGCAGCACTCCTCGCGGGGGGGCTTCTGTACTACGTGCTATTCACGCCGGCCAGGGGGGCGACGCCGCAGGTTGTGGAGCGCCTCGGGGACGTGGGGCAGTCCCGGCGCCTCCAGCACTGGCGAAAGTGCCTGCATATGGTCTGGAATTCCCCATTGCTGGGCGGCGGCCCCATGCACTATGCCTGGCCGCCCTTTGATTTTGCGAGGGCCGCCCATCCGCACAACGCGTTCATCCAGTGGCTGTCCGAATGGGGCGTCCCGTCGACGGCCATCATGAGCGGGTTGACGGTCTGGGGCGGGTGGTCGTGGCTGCGACAGGAGCAGGACGACTCGGAAGAGTCCTCAACGTCTGCGAATGCCGTTCGGGTGAGCCTGGTCGCCGCTGTCCTGGCGGGCACGACCCACGCGATGGTGAGCGGGGTGCTCGTGATGCCGCTGAGTCAAATGATGCTGGTGCTCGTCGGTGGATGGGCGTGGGGGCGGTATCGGCACAGGGACTCGTCGAGGGACCTCGCGGTTTCTGCCCGTTCCCAGGTGGTCCTGGCAGTATTGCTCGTTGGGGCGATGGCGGTCGTCGGGACCAGTCTTCGTGATCTGAGCACCATCGAGGAGCGACGCTCGGCGTTCCTCGAGGCCGTCGAACGGCGTGCGTTCTCGCCCCGCTACTGGCAGCAGGGATATATTGGCGTTCGGGACTCCTCCGTCATCGAGCGGGCACGCCGCGAGTGGTGACTACCGGGTGCGGAGCGGACGTTGGATTTTGGTTTCTCGTACACGTCATGGCTCGGCTCCGTAACTCCTACGCATCACGGTTACGAGACGTAATTCTCTCGTGGACGGCCGACGGGACAGCGGGTCGGAGAAACGCGCCGAGCCCCAGGGGATTCCGCTCGTTCGGATCTCGGGGACGATTTATCTCTGAAGAAGAGAGGGGCCCCGCAGGGACGATGCTTGAAAAGGAGACGCGTGCGTCCGTTCGGCACGATCCCTGCGTCGTAACAACGAACAGTCGAAACTGAGGAGTGTCTCTTCAGGTTTAAGGCTCCTCTTCGATGAATCTGTACGAGATCTTCCCTTCCCACCCATGGCTCGTGAATACCAGTTCCGCGGCGTCGCCCCTGGCGGCCAGTCCGTTCAGGGGACGATCATGGCCTCCTCGAAAAGCAAAGCCAAAGAAAAGGTCCAGGAGTTGGCGGAGGAGCACGGCTTCAATCCGTCGGACCTGACGAAGCGCCGCACGTACCTTTACAAGGTGCGCCACCCGAACGGCACGGTAAAGAAGGGTGAGCAGAAGGCCTTCTCGGCCCAGGAGGTGGAAGAAGCGCTCGAAAACATGGGCCTCGAAGTCATGAAGGTCCAGAAGAAGTGGTTCGACTTCGAGTTTTCGCCGCCGCAGGACGACCTCATCATGTTCGTGCGCCTCGCGGCCAACCTGCTCCGCGAAAACCTGCCGTTCGACGAGGTGCTGGAGCTGCTGGTGAACGACGTGTCGTCGAAGAGCCTCCAGCAGGTGATTCGGGACCTCAATTCGGACCTGAAGAGCGGGATGGACGCCGAGAAGGCGTTCAACAAGCACCGCGACAAGCTCGGCAAATTTACCGCGTACATGCTGGGCATCGCCTCCAAGAGCGGGAACATGGCCGAGATCTACGAGGCCACGGCCCAGTTTCTGGAGCGGAAGGACGAGTTCAGCTCCCGAGTGCGGAGTGCGATGATTATGCCGGCCATCACTACGATCGGCATGATCGGCGCCGTGATCTGGTACATTTGGTACATCGTCCCCGCCACCGCCGGGTTGTTCACAGGGATGGGGATGGACATAGAACTTCCCATGCTTACCCGATGGTCCCTTGCTTTTGCCGACTGGATGGACCAGTACTGGCTCTGGGTCCTCGTCGTCACCGTCACGCCCATCGTCACTTTTGTCTACTGGGCCCAGACGGCCAACGGGAAGTTTTATCTCCACAAGTATATGATCAAGCTGCCGGTGATCGGCAAACTCCTGCACAAGATCAACATCGAAATCTTCTGCCGGGTCTTCGCCATTCTCTATTCCGGGGCCGGCGACAATTTGCGGGTGATCCGCATCGCCGCGGAGGCCTGTGGCAACAAATACATGGAGTACCGCATTCGCAACGTGACGATTCCCATGATGACGGCCCAGGGCGCCAGCCTCGTGCGGGCGCTCAAGGCCAGCGGCGTCTTCACGTCGATGGCCATCACGCGCTTCAAGAGCGGGGCCGAAACCGGAAGCGTGCAGGAGAGCGCCCGGCAGATGGCCAACTACTACAAGCAGGAGACCGAACTGAGCCTCGACGCGGCGGTTGAAGGCATTCAGACAGGCGTTTCGATCGTCATTGCACTCGGGGTTCTCTTCCTCACTCTCCTCTCGGCGGAGATGGCGATGATCTCACCCGATCAACAAGACATGATGGTGATCGTGATGGGGATGTAGCCTGCCCGCGCGGCAGGACCCCCTGCGTGGTTCTTCGGCACATGCTTCTGCCAGGATGAGCAGCAGATCGTCAGACTCCCACATTCCGGACTCCTCGTCGCTGGGCGAGGCATCGAGCGAGCACTCGTCCGGCCGGACGACGGACGGGAACGGGTCCATCGGAGGGCGGACGGCGGAGCGTCTGGAGCTGGGGCCGGTCGACTCGCCCCGCTTCTCGATGCCCCCGTACGCCCTGGAGAGCAGTCTGGCGGCCCCGGAGACGGGAGGGCGTTCGTCCGCGCAGGAGGCCCTCGATGCCCTGGGCGACGGATCGCCGTCGCAGGGCCCGAGCGACGACTCGACGACGGAGGACCCCATCCCGTCCCCGCTGGAGTTTGACATGGACGACGATACGTCCTCCAACGGGGACGACGCCGACGTCGAGGATCCCCTCGCCGACCTCGAGGATCAGATTGATCCTGAGCTCATCGACGAGGCGGCCTCGCGGATGGCCTCCAGCGCGTCGGTGGGCACCAACGACCGGGTCGTGGAGATGCTGCTGCGGCGCGGGGTCGTCAGCCTGGAGCAGGTCGAGTCGGCACAGGAGCGGCGGGATGCCACCGAGCCCGATCGGGCCCTCTGGCGCGTGCTCGCCGAGGAGGACGACGTGGACGACGACGCCGTCTACGAGCGGGCCGCCCGCATCTACGCCTTTGCGGTGGCCGATCTTGAGGCGCAGGAGCCCGACCTCGACTTCGTGCAGTCGACGGTCGAGTCGTTCTCGGAGGAGCAGCAGAACGAGCTTCTCGATCTGCGCCTCGTGCCGCACCACGTGGAGACGGGGGACGGGCGCGGGCGAAAGGTCATCTTTGTCACCCACGACCCGATGCGTCCGGAAGTCCACCGGATCGCCCGGTCGCTCGACCTGGAGCAGTTTGAGCTCCAGTACGCCCCCAAGTCGTTCGTCAGCGACCTGCTGTCGGAGGCCTTCCCGAAAGACAACGAGTACCTGGAGCGCATCGACGAGGAGTCGGCCCTCGACCTCGGCCAGAGCATCGAGGAAGAGGAAGACCTGATCGACCAGGAGAAGCTGGAGGAGGAGATCAACCGCTCCACGCTCATCAACCTCTTCGAGGCCACGCTCGTGGAGGCGGTGCGAGAGGGCGCATCGGACATCCACATCTACCCGAATCCCGGCAAGGAGGTGGAAATTCACTTCCGCATGGACGGGCGGCTCAATCACTGGCACACGGAGGACCGTGTGCATCCGGAGGCCCTCCTGTCGGTGATCAAGGACAACTGCATGAACGTCGACCGCTTCGAGAGCGACGCGGCGCAGGACGGCTTCATCCAGCGCGACGTCGACGGGACCCGCATCCGATACCGGGTCTCCATCATGCCCATCGCCAGCTCCAACCCGGACATCGACTCGGAGAGCGTGGTCATCCGGGTGCTGGACGACCGAAAGGTCATTACGGAGCTCGGCAAGTTGGGGCTGGGCCCGCGCGCCCTCGACCGGTTCGAGACGGCCATCAACCAGCCCAACGGCATGGTCATCCTCACCGGGCCCACCGGCTCGGGAAAGAGCACGACCCTGGTGGCGGCGCTGCACCGCGTGATTGGGCCCGAAGAGAACGTGCTCACCGTCGAGGACCCGGTGGAGTACATCATTGAGGGGGCGCGCCAGATCAAGCTCAGCGACAAACTGCAACTCAAGGACGCCCTCCGCTCCATCCTGCGCCATGACCCGGACACCGTGATGGTGGGGGAGATGCGGGACAAAGAGACGGCCGAGCTCGCCATCAAGCTCGCCAATACGGGCCACCTCACCTTCTCCACGCTCCACACCAACGACGCCCCGAGCGCGGTGAGCCGGCTCTACAAGATGGACATCGAGCCCTTCCTGCTGGCGTACGCCATCAACCTGGTGGTGGCCCAGCGGCTCATCCGGACGCTCTGCCCGGAGTGCAAGCAGGAATTGCGGGACCCGGACCCCCTGCGCCTGAGTCATCTCGGCTTCTCGGAAGAAGAGATTGAAAACGAGACCATCTACGCGCCGGGGGACGACTCCAATTGCAGTGCGTGCGGGGGCACGGGCTACGACGGCCGTCGCGCCATTGCGGAGGCGCTGTACCTCACCGAGCCGATCCGCCACATGATTGTGGAGGCCGACGGCGTGGTCGACGAGGGGGCGATTCGCGAGCACGCGCAGCAGGAGGACGGCATGCGGTCCCTTCAGGCCTCGGCCCGAGAGGCCATTCTGGACGGGCAGACGTCCATCGAAGAGATGATGCGCGTGGTGGCGACGGCGTAGAATGAGGGGCTGCCCCGGTCAAAGGCGGGGCACGTCGGTAGAATTGGTCCGTACCGGGTAGATTTTGTCATCTCTCCCCCGGTCCTACGGCCCTGCAGGGCGAATGCCGCCGTGGCATTGTTTTTGATCCGTTACAGGATACGCGTCCGAGGGCCACATACGTGAATGGCGGAGGCCTCCCCGACACCGAGCCGTGCGGTCGCCGCCCCGCAACTGTCCGCGCCTGTCCTGCCTGCTTTGCACCGTCGCAGCCTTGAGCATCGGTCCGGAGCGGGCGGCGCAGGGCGACGGTCCGCCGGGGACGCACAGCACTGGACGGGCCTCCAACACCGAACCCCACCGGCAAGCCCCGGGTGTTGGCATTGACGACGCCGGACTGCTCGCCAGACGACCCGGCGTGCAGCGAAACTGTCCGTCGCGACGCGTCCCTGCTGCCGGTCTCCTTTTCTTTTTGCAAATCTCAGTTACAGCCATGGGACGGTACATATTGATGATCATTGTGGCTGCC
>JBDGQM010000029.1:0-5548 GCA_042219065.1 Salinibacter sp.
CCAAGATTGGCGACTTCCAGCCCGGCGGCTCCCGCGTGATGAACGATCTCCACGAAGTGGGCGGCGTGCCGGTGGTGCTAAAGGAGCTCCACGACGCCGGACTGCTCCACGGCGACGCCCAGACCGTCACGGGCGAGACGATGACCGAAGCCCTCACCCGCGTCGATCCGCCCGCAATTGCGGACCTCGACGTGGACTACCTGTATCCGGTCGACGCGCCGAAGAACGAGGAGGGCGCCATCCGCATCCTTAGCGGCAACCTCGCGCCGGACGGCGCCGTCCTCAAGATCACCGACGCCGACGACTGGCGCTTCGAGGGCACCGCCCGCGTCTTCGAGAGCGAAGAGGCCGCGACGGAGCACGTCCAGGCAGGTCACATTGAGTCCGGCGACGCCATCATCATCCGGAACGAGGGGCCGACGGGCGGGCCGGGCATGCGCGAGATGCTGGGCGTCACCGCCGCCCGCGACGGCCAGGGCCACGCCGAGGACGTGGCGCTCCTCACCGACGGCCGCTTCTCCGGCGCCACGCGAGGCCTCTCCATCGGCCACGTCGCGCCCGAAGCCGCCGTCGGCGGCCCGCTCGCCGTCGTTCAGGACGGCGACACCATCCGGATCGACGTGCCGGAGCGCCGCCTGGCGGTCGACCTGTCCGACGCCGAGCTGGAGGCCCGACTCGACGACTGGTCCCCGCCCGAGCCCCAGTACACAACCGGCGTCCTCGCCAAGTACGCCGCCCTCTTCGGCTCCGCCGCGGATGGTGCAGTGACGAGCGTCTTTGCGGATCCTCACGAGTCGACGTCTCCCGGATCGGCTTCAAATGAATGAGACGGACCTGCGCGAATGGGCGAAAGGGCGAGTGGGTGCAACTGTGAAGTGCCCCCATTCCCCCTCTCGCCCACTCCCCCATTCCCAATCGCTCACACACGCAGACGATGCCGGACAAAATCGAGGTATTCGACACGACCCTCCGCGACGGCACGCAGGGCGAGCACGTGACCCTCTCGGCCCGCGACAAGATGCGCATTGCCCGTCGCCTGGACGCGTTCGGGATCGACGTGATCGAGGGCGGCTGGCCCGGCTCCAACCCGAAGGACCAGGCGTTCTTCGAACAGGCGCAGGACGCCGAGTGGCCGCACACGTCCATCTGCGCGTTCGGCTCCACCCGCCACGCCTCCAACGCCCCCGCGGACGACGCCAACCTGCAGGCCCTGATCGAGGCCGACACCGACGTGGTGTCCATCTTCGGCAAGTCGTGGACCCTGCACGTCGAGCAGGCACTCGGGGTCTCGCTGGACACGAATCTGGAGCTGATTCGCTCGTCCGTCGCGTTTCTCCGCGAGCACGGGAAGCGCGTCATCTACGACGCCGAGCACTTCTTCGACGGCTACGCCGACGACCCCGACTACGCCCTCCGCACCCTCCGGGCCGCCGCGGAGGCCGGCGCCGATACAATTGTCCTCTGCGACACGAACGGCGGCTCTCTGCCGCACGATATCCACGAGGTCACTGCCACGGTGCGCGAAGCGCTCGACGCGACGCTCGGCATCCACGCCCATGATGACGGCGGCTGCGCGGTGGCCAATAGCCTCGCCGCCGTGCGGGCCGGGGCGCGGCACGTGCAGGGCACCGTCAACGGCCTCGGCGAACGGTGCGGCAACGCCGACCTCTGCACCGTCATCCCCGATCTACAGCTCAAGATGGACGTGGAGTGCGTCGCGCCCGACCAGCTCGACGCCCTCGCCGATCTCTCCCGCTTTACGAACGAGGTGGCGAATCTCGACCCCGTCGACTGTGCGCCGTACGTGGGCCGCAGCGCCTTCACGCACAAGGGCGGCGTGCACGTCTCGGCCGTCATGAAGGAGCCGAGCACCTACGAGCACGTCGCGCCGGAGGCCGTGGGCAATCGGCGGCGGGCGCTCGTGTCCGACCTCTCGGGCCGGAGCAACATCCAGTACAAGGCCGAGGAACTGGGCATTGAGCTCGAGTCCGACGCCGCGGCCCAAGCCGTCGAGCGGATCAAGGAGCTGGAACACCTTGGCTACGAGTTTCAGGGGGCGGAGGCGTCCTTTGAGCTCCTCCTCCGCACCATCCAGGACGAGGTGCCGGACTTCTTTGAGCTCGACCGGATGCGCGTGTGGAGCGGGCAGGACGACGACGGCGAGCAAACGGTCGAGGCCTCCCTCGCCCTCACGGTGCAGGACGAGCGTACGCTCTCGGTGGCGGAGGGCAAGGGTCCCGTCGACGCCCTCTCGAACGCGATGCGAGAGGCCCTCCATTCGTTTTACCCCTCGCTCGACGCCGTCCGCCTCTCCGACTACAAGGTGCGCGTGCTCACGCCGCAGGACGGCACCGCCGCCACCGTCCGCGTCCTCATCGAGCACAGCGACGGCACGAGCACCTGGAACACGGTCGGCGTCTCCGAAAACATCCTCGACGCCAGCTGGCAGGCCCTGGCCGACGGCCTGCGGTACGCCCTCTTTCACTCCGCCCCGGACGCAACGCCCGACGAGGAACTGACGACGCCCTCTTCGGCCTGACTCCTTCCGTCTGCAGGATCCACTCTGAACGCCCGGTTCTCCTGTAGGATCGGGCGTTTTCTTTTAAGCAGCATTCCTTTTACTATATGGTTATATTATGGTGTAGCTGTCGAAACCACACAACTATCCAACACGGCCTGTGCTGAAGCGCTCGATGGCGGCGAGGCAGGCGGCCCAGAGGGCAACGTGGACTATGGGCGGCCCATGGACACATTCCAGGCGGTATCTCTGAGCGCTGGCCTCCAGCCCTGACGCTCCAGGTGACGTTCCCGGTCCAGGCGCCCTTGACTGAGTTCTACCTGCCTATTCTTCAACGCCTTCAATCTCCCAATCTGCCAATTTTCAAACCTCAAACCCTCCTGTTTACATGCCCCACGCTTCCCGCATAGCTCTCCTCCTCGCCGCTTTGGTTTGCCTCGCCGCTACGACGGTGTCCGCCCAGACCCCCGCCGCCACCGTCCAAGACGGCTCGGGCAACGTCCGCCTCCAGTCTTTCGTGAACGGTCAACTGCTGGCGCCGGGACCATTCAATGCCGGGGCGACGATCCCCGCCACTGGCATCGGCACCCGGCTGATGTGGTGGCCGGAAAAGGCGGCCCTCCGCGCCGGAACGGTAGGTGTGAACAGAGACGGCTCGCAGTGGGACCCCGCCAACATTGGCATCTATTCGGTCGCCTTCGGTAGCGACACGAAAGCCAATGGCGCGGGCGCGATGGCGATGGGCGACGGCACGATCGCTGCAGACCCACACTCCCTCTCGGTTGGATCGTACAACAGCGCTAATTCCGTACAGGACGGAGGCACCATCGGTGATGACTTTCTCTTCGTCGTCGGCAACGGGGGGCCACCCTCCTTCACCAACGGCCGTTCCGACGCCCTGGCGCTGAGGGGGGACGGCGACCTCGAGATCAGCGGCACCCTCACCGAAAGCTCCGACCGGCGTCTCAAGGAAGAGATCAGACCCCTCGGACAGGATGTTCTCCGGAAGCTCTCCCGGCTCCGCCCGGTACGCTTCAAGTTCAAAGACCAACGTACCCACCCGTCGGGCGAGCTGATCGGGCTGGTCGCACAGGATGTTCGGAAGGAATTCCCCCAACTGGTGAGCAAGGGCTCGGATGGGATGCTCTCGCTTGCTTATCCGAAGATGACAACCGTGCTGCTGAAAGGAATTCAGGAGCAGCAGACCCAACTTGAAAAGAAAAACGAGCAGATCGCCAAGCTGCGTGCTGACCAGAGACAGATTCAGGAGCGCCTCGCCGCCCTCGAAGCAGAGGAGCCGCCGGTGGCCGCCGGGTGGGTCGGGGGCGGCCTCCTCCGCGCCTTCGGACTCCTGCTCATCGGCGGCCTCCTCGGAGGCGTCCTCGTCGCTTGGCTCCTCCCCGACAGGCTCCTCCCCGCCCGCTCGTAGCTTCCGGCCGTTTGTGGTTTCAAGTCCTCCAGCGCCCACCGCTCAACGCTCGCCTCTCCAATGCTTCCAGCCTTCGATGCTTTCAGCGCTCCGTCCAGCGCGTTTGGCGCCACACCTGATGACACCGACGCCACGTTCGGGGCTGCAGCCGGGGCCACCTGCGGCCCACGTATCGCCATGATCGCCTCCCTCGCCATCGCCGCCCTGGCCGCTGGCCTCCTCACCCCGGCCGCCTGGGCCCAGCCGTCGCTCACCGTGCAAAACGGGGCGACGTTCGAGGTCCAGAAAGAACTCGACGTGACAGGCGACCTGAGCAAAGACGGAAGCTCTACCCTCACGTTCGGGAGCGGCGGAGTCCTCACCCTCAGCGGGAGCAGTCAGCAGACCGTAGCCAGCAGCGTCGGGCCGATCAGCGTAGCCGACCTCACGCTCGATAACTCCAACGGTGCTGCCCTGAACAGCAGCGTCGACGTGACCTCCGTGCTTCGCCTCACCAGCGGCCAACTTGCCACTGGGGGCAACCTCACGCTATCGTCGACAGGCGAATCTGCATCGGCCCGCATCGCCGGAAGCGGCTCCGGCACGATAAGCGGCGACGTGACCGTTGAGCGTTTCATCGGCTACGAACCCACCGACGCATCACACTGGCGGATGATGGCCTCACCCGTCGGCGGCGCGCTCGACCGGCAGCAGGGCGGCGGAGGCGGTGAACACGACACATACAGCGGCCCGCCGTTTCTCTCGAACACTTGGACGCAGGGGAACGGCGTGACCGGTGCAAACACGCAGATCTCCGGTGCTGCCCCAAGTGTCTTCTATTACGATGAAACCGCGAGTGTCGGAAGCGACCCCACGGCCGGCTGGACTGCAGTTCCTGACCTCACGAACCCAACTACCGGCGGCAGCATCGAGTCCCAGGAGGGTTTTGCGGTCTACCTGTTTCAGGACCGCGATTTCGACGGATCGAACGAGAGGTTTCCCATCACTCTGTCCGCTACCGGCTCGGTCTCAGGGGCCGAGAACGACGGCAGCGACGTAGCGCTGCCAGTCAGCTGCACCGACAATGACGGGTCCGGGTCCGACGGATGTACTGACTCGAACGACGGATGGAATCTGGTAGCCAATCCGTTTGTCTCTCACGTCGACTGGAATGATGATGGCGGTAGCGGCTTCACAAAAAGTGAGTTGGAGGCGAACGCCTACATCTACGACGCGGACGCCGGCGCGTACGAACAGACCGACGGCACAAACAACGGGGACCCATTTATTGCCCCCTTCCAGGCGTTCTTTGTCAAGTCCGATGCGGCCAGCGGAAACGAGGGGAGTGTAGATCTGCAAGTTAACTCCAACGCAAAAGCCGACCCGGCCAATTCGGACGACCGGGAGTTCAAGTCGGTCGATGCCGACCCCCTCGTGTCCCTTCAACTCAGTGATGGAAACCGCGTGGAGGAAACCCGCGTGACGTTCCGAGAAGATGCTGAGGCCGGGAAGGATCGCTACGACGGGTACCAGCTTACGCCGCTTGGTGCAGACTACCACGTTCTCGCCTCCAAGATCGACGGGCGGGGCAGTACTTACGATTCACAGTACCGCCCGCTGCC
>JBDGQM010000003.1:0-13160 GCA_042219065.1 Salinibacter sp.
TCGGAGGTAGATGAGCCACCCTTCCTCGACAGAACATTTCTAACATAGGATCGCCCTCCCCGGATGGATTTTCGGAGCGGGAGTGGATAGGTTGTCAGGGACAGCCAGTCAGCCGCCACAGGCGATGCGCGATCTTTCTCACCTCAACCTCCATCTACTACTCGTGACTGTTCTCGTTGCCGATAACATTGCGGACGTAGGAATCGAAGCCCTTCGATCAGCGGGGCATGCCGTGATTGCGCAGCCCCAGTTGTCGGGGGACGCGCTCGTCGAAGCGCTCCACGCGGAGCAGCCGGATGTCCTCATTGTGCGCTCGACCCGGGTGACCGCGGAGGCCCTGGAGGCGAGTGCCGCGCTGGCCCTGATTGTGCGGGCCGGGGCCGGATACGATACCATCGACGTCGCGGGGGCGGCCGAGCGCGGCATTTTTGTGGCGAACTGCCCGGGACGCAATTCGGTAGCCGTGGCCGAGCTGACCCTCGGGCTTATCGTGGCGCTCGACCGTCGCATTCCGGACAACGTGATCGACGCGCGGGCCGGGCGGTGGAACAAGGAGACGTACGCGCAGGCGGACGGGCTGAAAGGACGTACGATCGGCATCCTGGGGCTCGGCAACATCGGCACCGAGGTAATGCGGCGCGCTCAGGCGTTCGAGCTGGACGTCATTGCGTGGAGCCGCTCCCTCACGCCTACACAGGCCGAGGCGGAGGGCATTGGGCATCGGGCCTCCCCCGAAGCGGTGGCCGCCGACGCGAGCATTGTGACCCTGCACGTGGCCTCCACGCCTGAGACGAAACACCTGGCGGACCGATCCTTCTTCGAGGCGCTTCCGGAGGGGACGCTGTTCGTCAACACCACCCGCGCGGCGGTGGTGGACGAGGCGGCGCTTGAGTGGGCAATGGAGGAAAAGGATGTGCTCGCCGCCATCGATGTGATGGAGGGGGAGCCGGCGTCCAAGCGGGCGGAGTTTGATCATCCGCTGGCGGAGCACCCCAATCTCTACATGACGCACCACATCGGTGCCTCCACGCAACAGGCGCTCGACGCAACGGCCTTGGAAGCGGCCCGCGTCGTGCGGACGTTCGACGAGGAGGGCGACGTCCCGAACTGTGTTAACCTCGCGGCCCAGACCGAGGCCTCCTACCAGCTCACGGTGCGGCACCGGGACAAGGTCGGCGTGCTCGCCGGGGTCCTCGACGAGGTCCGGCGTGCCAACTGGAACATCCAGGAGATGAGCAATCGCATCTTTGAAGGCGGTGCGGCGGCCGTGGCCAGCATCCGGTTTGCGGGGACGTACGACGAAGATACGATTGGGCGGATCGAAGACCGCGAGGACGTCTTCGCGGTCTCTGCCAACCAAGTGTAATCTGGACTCAGTGCACCTCAGACTGATGGCCCCTACTCCGTGAAGAGCAGGTCGATCTCGCGGTCCTCGACGCTTGCGGCGGCCACCTCTACGGTCACGTCGTCGCCGGGGCGGTAGGCCTTGCCGTTGCTTTCGCCCCGCAGGGTGTAGGTGGACTCGTCGTACACGTAGTAGTCGTCCATCTCCCGGACGTGCACGAGTCCTTCGACCAGCAGGTCGGTAATCTCGACGAAGACGCCGAACTTGGTCACGCCGCTGACGACCCCGTCGAACGTCTCGCCGACGTGGTCCTTCACGTACTCGACCTGCTTGAGCTTCACGGATTCGCGCTCGGCCTCCTCCGCGTTTCGTTCCTGCTCCGAGCAGTGCTCGCAGCGGGCGGCTAGCTCCTCGGGATTGACGTCGGTGTGGCCCTGGGCGTACCGCTTGAGGAGGCGGTGCACCATGAGGTCGGGATAGCGGCGGATGGGGCTCGTGAAGTGGGTGTAATAGTCGAACCCGAGGCCGTAGTGGCCAATATTGCCGACGGCGTACTCGGCCTTTGACATCGCGCGGAGCGCCGACCGGACGATGACCTGCTCCTCGGCCTCTCCTTTCACGTCGTCGATGAGTGCCCCGAGGTCCGAGGAGGTGGCATTGCCGTCGGTGAGCGGCAGTTCGTATCCGAAGACGCGGACGTACTCGGCGAGCTGCTGGATCTTGTCCCCGTCCGGCGAATCGTGGACGCGGTAGACGAACGGGTGCGGATCCTCGCCGGTGCCGTTGGTGCGGTGTTGGCCGAGGCGCTCCGGGGCGGCGATGTGCTGCGCCACAGTCCGGTTGGCGAGGAGCATGAGTTCCTCGATGAGGCGATTGGCCTGGAGGCGATCCTTCCGGACGATGTTGACCGGGGTGCCGTCCTCATCAAGAATCACATTCACCTCGTCGGAGCCGAAGTCGATGCCTCCGGACCGCATGCGCTTCTTCGTGAGGGTCTTGGCCAGCCGGTTGGCCTGCACGACCTCCGGGGCCATCTTGTCGTCGGGATATCCGCCCTCGATGTAATCCTGGGCTCGGTCGTAGGTGAGGCGCTCCTTCGAGTGGATGATGGTCTCGCAGATTTCGTAGTCGTCCACGTTTCCCTGCGGCGTCACCTCCATGAGAATCGAAAAGGCGAGCTTGTCCTCGTGGGGACGGAGGGAGCAGACCTTGTTCGAGAGCTTCTCGGGGAGCATCGGAATGGTCCGGTCCACGAGGTAGACGCTGGTGGCGCGCTCCAGGGCTTCCTCGTCGATGGCGGTATCAGGGCGGACGTAGTGGCTCACGTCCGCGATGTGGACCCCGATCTCGTAGTTCCCGTTGTCGAGCCGCTCGATGTGAATGGCGTCGTCGAAGTCCTTGGCGTCCACCGGATCGATCGTAAAGATCGGCTTGTCGCGGAGGTCGCGCCGGCGCTCCACCTCGTCGTCGGGAATCGCCACCGGAATCTCCTCGGCCTCGGCCTCCACCGCGTCGGGGAAGTCGGCCTTCACATCCATGCTCATGGCCAGCGACAGGACTCGAACCTCCGGATCGTCCGCCGAGCCGATGACGCGGAGAATGCGGCCCTCGGGGGAGGCCTTGCGGTCGTCGAAGCGGTCGATGGAGACCATCACCTTCTCTCCGTCCTTCGCCCCGCTGAACGAGTCGGGGGCTACGTACACGTCCTGAAGAATCCGCTGATCGTCGGGCTCGACGAAGGCGAATTGATCGCGCTGGTGGAACGTCCCGACCACCTTCTCGCAGCGCCGTTCCAGGACCTCGACGACCTCACACTCCCGTTTTTTGTCCTCGGGCGCCCGGGCCGCAACCGCCACCCGCACGAGATCGCCGTGGAGGGCTTCTTCCATGTTGGGGGTGCGAATAAAGAACTCCTCGTCGCTGTCCACGGCCTGGACGAAGCCGTAACCATCGGGGTGGCAGCTGAGAATGCCCGTCCGGTGGCGCTTTTCGGACTTGCAGGTGTACTTCCGGCCGTCGCGCGAGACGAGCTTTTGGCCGGCCATTTCTGCAAGCACGTCGCAGAACTGGAGGTACCGGTCGTTGTCTTCGATGTCGAGTCCCTGCGCAATGTCGTGGGAGCGGAAGGACGTATTGGGGTGATCCCGAAGGAAGGAGAGGATTTCCTGGCGGAGCGTATTGGCGTCGTCGGCTTGAGTCGTCGAAATAGTAGGTCGGAAACCAGTTCTAGAGCGTGCAAGAAGTATCATCTAGACAACGATGGGCCGGACCCCACGTTCAGACCGCACGGAAA
Organism: Salinibacter sp.; assembly: GCA_042219065.1. GTDB lineage: Bacteria > Bacteroidota > Rhodothermia > Rhodothermales > Salinibacteraceae > Salinibacter. The sequence continues at coordinate 3,639 of JBDGQM010000003.1, forward strand.
AGTCATACGGAGCAGGGGCGAAGGGCGGGGACTCCCAGGGCCTTATACCAAATGCGAGCGTTCAGTGTGCATTATTGCTCCCATCTGTTCATGTAGGGACGACCCGCCGGTCGTCCCTACATCGAGGCGGGGACAAAATCTACCTTTCGGTTCCCATTTATTGACCGCGCCGACCCCTCTGGATCTGCACACCGATTCGGCGCAGACGGTATTATCGGGTCTGCAGGAAGGACTCACGCCGCCGTCCTGACGTCTTGCGGCTCGTACACCGGACGCCCGGGTCTGTCCTCGACCGCACATCCCGCAGCAGGCTGCACCCGGGGCCGTCAACGGCGGTTCGTCGTGGCGCTCGAATCGGAGGGGGCGGCAGGCTGCCCAGCCACCGGCTCGGCCGGGGAGTCCTCCTCCGGCGTCTCGGAATCGTCGGGCAGAAGCCACCCGAAGACGCGGCCGAAGAGGGTGCTCCAGTTCGGGAACTGCGTCTGGTAGGACAGCCCGGCGCCGCGACTAGTCGTCAGGGCCTGGTTCCGCGTGAGCTCCTCCGCAGTTCGGCGGTAGAAGACGTTTGCGCTGACGCTGGGGCTGAGCCGCACCTCCACCACGAACTCGCCCTGGGGGCCCTGGGACTGCTGGGCATTGGGGTCGCTGGCGGAGTCGTTTCCAGTGTAGACGCCCTCCCCCCGAATGACGAGTCGCTCATTTAGCAGCCGCAGCGCGACGCCGTAAATCAAGTCCAGGTTGTTTGGGTCCTCGCCCTGAACGCCAAAGTTGAGGTCAACATTGGGCAGGGCTTGCCCGAGGTACCGGTTGAGTTGGCTCGATACGAGTTGCGACACGCTGTTGAACGCCAACTGGTTGCCGGCCGTGGTGAGCCGGTTGGACGAATCGCCCCCGCCCGGGGGGGCGTCTTGCGTCACCGATTCGGTCGTGAGCAAGAACGTATTGGTGAGGAGTACGCTCGTGGCATACTCCGTCGTTCGCGCCGGCTGGTTGAGTGTGGCGTCGAGCGACTCCGAGCCCACAAGCGGATTGCGGTCGTTCTGCTGCGACAGGGAGAGCCCGAGGTCTACCTGTGGGGTCGCGACCCGCCCCGTAATGTCGAGTTGGACCGTGACGGGGATGCGGCCGCTGAAGTCATCGAGTCCGGGCAGGCCCGAGGTCGAAGCGCGGGTGCGATATTCAGCATTGAGGTCCAGTGTGGCGTTCGTGGGGTCCCCGTCCCAGGTAATCGTCCCCTTGTTGATGCTGAACCGTCGCACAAACACCTCGCCCGCGGTAAACAGATACGTTCCGTCCGTGGCGTTGAAGTTGCCGAAGACCGAAAACGTGCCCTCCTGCCGCTGAAGCTGTACACGCCCCGACCCGACGACGGTCACCACGTCCCCCACCAGCGGATCGAACACGAGGTGCACCGTGGACCCGTCCGGGGCGATGACGTTGAGGTCGAGGTTTAGACCGTCGACAAAACTGGGCACTCCTTCCGGACGCTTCCCGAGGATACTTCGCCGACGCGTCCTCGACTCGATGGAGGTCTGTCCCGTCGAGTCGGCAAACAGGATGTATCCGCTGTCCTTGTCTACCGAGCGTCCGGACACGGGGATGTAGAGCTCACTGTCCGGGGTCGTCCGTGCGGCGTCCGACGTGAGCGACGCATCGGACAGGGGACCGGTGAGGCTCAGGGGGCCGGAGGCGCGGATTTGTCCGTAAAAGGGCAGATTTTCGGATTCGGAGACGTCGATGACCGTAATGCCGTCGAGGGTGCTCGACAGATCAAAGGAGAAATACTGATAGTCGTTGAAGAGAATGCTCCCGCTGATCGTCGCGCGTCCGTCCTCGTCCTGAACCTCAAGGTTCTTGGGATGGATGCCGCGTTGGTCTACCTCCACGTCGCCCTCGATCTGGTACTTGAGCCCGAACAATGGAAGGGACACGGCGCCGTTCAGGATTGAGAGATCTGCCTCGAAGATGGGATCGCGGAACTGGCCGCCGATGTGGAGCGGCCCGGTGACGTAGCCCTGTATGCTCGATACGCGCTCCTCAAAGATGTACCGGAAGAAGAAGAGGTCGGCGCGGTCCACCTCTACCGAAAGGTCGAGCGTTTCGTCGCGGGGGAGTTTGGAGGCCTGCGCCGGCGGGTTCGCCCTCACGGATTTGGGAAGCCGAATGCGCCCGGACAGAGAGATTCGATTGGGGTCGACCGTGCGGGCGCCCCCAGGGACCAGGTCCGGCCCCGCCAGGCTGTCTACGCGGGCGACGGTCGTCCGCAGGGATCCGTTCACACGCAGGTCGGGGGATTGGGCGTCGTACTCGGCATGGAGACGGGCGTCGCCGAGGACGCGCCGGTCGTAGGAGAGCCGCCGGACGGCGAGGTCGCCGACCAACCGCGGCACGTCCCAGGCACTTCGCAGGTGCAATTTCCCGTCCAGCTCCCCCCCGATTGTGTGGGCCATGCCCGTGATCTTGGAGAACGGAGGCAGGTACACGTTGTCGGTTTCAACGGAGAGGGTGTCGGTGGGCCGTCCGGAGATGGTCCCCGCAAGCCGGAGGGTCTGGAAGGACGGCGTCTCGGGGTGTGGGCTCCGGACGAGGAGGGGGGTGACGACGAGCGCGTCCGCATACGCGAAAATGGAGGCGGGCGATGCGTTCGTCCACCTGGTCCCGTTGACGCCGAGGGAGAGCTGGCGCAGGCGCAGTTCGTTCTTGGTTGGAGTGATGCGGAGATCGCCGGCCACCTGCAGGGCGTCGACCATGCCGACGCGGTCCGCCGTTACCTGCAGTGTGCCCGATCGGCCGCCGTACGTGAGCGAGGCGGTGGGATTCTGGAGCGGCGGCCCGCCGATCTCCATTCGGCTCGCAGACACCTGGGCCGTGACGCGGGTGGATTGTGCAAGCGGTTCGTCGAACTGGCCGGACAGCTCGTATTTGGCTTTTAAGTCTTCGACCGCGCTGGTCCCGGACTGCAGGAGCGAGGCGGATGCCTGCCCTGTCGCGTAGAGGCTGTCCGCCCCGATGGTGAGGGCGGCGCTGGCCTCCAAGTCCTCCGCCCGTTGCGGAAACGCCGACCACCAGGCGTGCACGATGCTCGGCCGCTTGATGCGGAGGGTGGCCTCGGCGTCGATGAGGCCCGGGGCGGGCATCTCCGCGAGGGCGGCGTCGGCCACGGCCCGCAGTTCCGACCGGTCGGCGGACGCGTCGGGGGACGGAACGGCCGACAGCCCGGACAGCGCCTGCGAGGGGGCGGGCTTGTGTCGCTCCTGCCGGACTGCCGCGCGGAGGGCGGTCGCCCAGGCCTGGACCGTGGTCCAGAGGGGCGGCCCCAGCGTGGTGCCGTCGACCGTGAGACGGCCCATCGAGCCGGACACGTCGATTCGGGGACGGTCGGCATCCCGGTCGTTCAGCCGAAGCGTTACGGCGTGGCGCGGAAGGGTGACGGTGCTGTCGCCCCGATAAACACTCGAACTGTCGACCCTCAGGTCTGCGGTTCCGGACAGGGGGCGCCAATCGCTCCCGGAAGCGTCGATGGTGAGCCGTGCGTTGAGATCGGTGGCCGGAAGGCCGTCCGTGACCGGGGCAAGGTTGAGCGCGGTGCTCCGCACCACCGCGGTGTAGTGCGGACGGCCGTCCAGGCGGTTCACGCCCCCCTCAACGGATACGGCGCCCCCGTCCGCCTGCCGCATCGTCAGGGTTCCCTCCACGCTCGTGCTCGTAACGGTCGCGGCGGCGTCGGCGGACGCCAGGGGCCGGCCGGCGATTTGGGAGGGGGACAGGGACACGTCTACCGTTCCCGCCAGGGTGTCGGCGCCTACGGCCGTCGCTTGCATCTCTATTTGACCAGACAGTTGGCTCGACAGGCGCGATTGGCCAGTTAGGGGAGCGAGGTCGAGCTTGCGGGCGGTGAGCGACGCGGTGGAGGTGAGTGGAGCCGCGCCCTGCCGGGCCAACTCCACCGAGCCCTCGAGCGTGCCGTGCGGGCTCTGGACATCGAGACTCGCTTCGAGGTCGAGGCTTCGTTTCGGATCGGCCGAGCGAGAGACGGTGCCGCGAACTGTGCCGGTGAGGGTGAAGGGGCCCATCTCGGGATTGGGAAGCGCAGGCATCCCGGGCCAGACGTCCCGCACATCTGTGGGGGTGAGGGTGCTCTCGCGAAGCTGGAGGTCCAGGCGCATGGGCTCGGGGGCCGTCTCCACGGTCCCGTCCAGCGTGGCAAAGGACGAACTATGGGTTAGGGTTAGATCGTCGACGCGGACGCGGCGCCCCGTGCCGCGCAGTCCGCCCTCGATTGTGAGCTGCCCGGCGAGCGGCAGCCGGGGCACGATGCGCTTCAGCTCGCCGTTGTCGATCCGGCTTCGGTCGAGATCGAGCGAAAAGGTACTCGGGGCGTCGTCCGCGGATGGGGTGGAGAGGGAGGCGTCACCACGAAGGCGCGTGTTTTCCAGAGACAGGTCAACCCTGGACAGCGACCATCCGCTGGCTGTCTTTCGCAGAACCCCCTCCAGGGAAGAGGCCTGGAGCCCCGGCTCCGGCAGCGCAAACGATGCGCTCTGGATTTCGAGGTAGCGCTGGGTCCCTGCCTCCTGGGCGGACGCTTTGAGGGAGATCTCCGTGAGCGTCGTCCGGGTGTAGTCGAACAGCCAGTCCGTCTGGACGATTGAGGGCGCGTCGCCCGCTCGGGTCGTCTCGGCACGGCCTTCCTGCACTACAATGTCCGCAATCGTCAGGTCAACGGGGGTCCCCGACGAGGACGAGGGGGATCGCCGGCGAAACGCTCGTGTCACGTTCCAGGAGCCATTGGCGTCGCGAGCGAGGGAGAGACGAGGACGAACGACCGTGAGCGTCCGGATGGACAGCTCGGCCGTGAGGAGATTCGCCCACTGCGGCTGGGCGTGAATCGAATCGACGGTCGCGACGAGGTCCCCGTTCGGGGCTTTTAGCTGAACCTCCTGGGCGATCACGTCGTCCACCAGCGTCCCCTGGAACTTCCCAATGGAGAGCTGCCCCTCGAAGCGCTGATTGAATGCCGCTTCGATTTGGCTGCGGAGGGCCTCGCGGCCGACCTGGGTCCGTGTCAGTCCCACAAAGACAACGACCCCGACCAGTACGACCCAAAGGCCGACCTTCAGGGACCGCCAGAACGGCTGCGACAGGGATCGACGAGAGGTGGGGGGGGGCACGGGTGGGGCGGAGCGGTGCGAGCAGGACGAATCGCCGTCGTGCCTTTGGCCTGTGTGAAGGTTGTCACACGCTTCAGGTGGGGCGGCGTTTCATACAGCTCCGGTCAAACCCTCGGCCAGCGGGGGTACGATCTGCCGGTCGTCGGTGGGCGTACTGAGCCGTCCAGAAATCCCTGAAGATGAAGCCTCTGAGTGCAGTCGGGCTCACCAAGGGATGTCCGTACAGCGGCATCAAGAAGAGCAGGCGAAGGTCCAGGCCTGCCGGGCGTCGCGTTCAGACACGTCGCCCGTGACGTACGCCTCCCCGAGCCGCCGCAAAAGTACGAATCGGATGGTGTCGCCCTCGTTTTTCTTGTCGGCCGACATGGCGTCGTACAGGGCCCCGAACGGAATGGACGACGGGTCGTCCTCGACGGGGATGGCATTCACCACATGGGCGAGCCGATCGCGGGGAATGTTCTCGGGGTGGCGCTGGTGCGACAGGTAGATCCCAGCACGCATGCCCAGCGCCACCGCCTCGCCGTGGGTGAAGGCGCCGTATCCCGCCACGCGCTCGATGGCGTGGGCGAAGGTATGGCCGAAGTTGAGGATCGCCCGGCGTCCGTCTTCGCGCTCGTCGGCACTCACGACCTCGGCCTTGACCCGCACGGCCCGCTCAATCACCTCGGCCACGAGCGCCCGATCCCGGTAGGAGAAGACCGGGACGAGGTCGTCGTGGAGCGTCTCGAACAGGGACGGGGCCTGGATGAGGGCGTGCTTCACGACCTCCGCCATGCCGCTCGTGTATTCCCGCATCGGGAGGGTGTCGAGCGTGTCGGGGTCCGCACAGACCACCTCCGGCTGGTAGAAGGCGCCGATGAGGTTTTTGCCTGTGTCGTGATTGATGGCTGTCTTTCCCCCGACAGAGGCGTCGACCTGGGCCAGGAGGGAGGTGGGCAACTGCACGAGGGGAAGGCCCCGCAGTAAGGTGGCGGCGGCAAAGCCCGCGAGGTCGCCAATGACGCCCCCGCCGAGGGCGAGGACCGGGGTTTGGCGGTCGATGCCCCAGTCCAGCGCCTCGTCGTAGAGGCTGTGGAGGGCGGAGGCGGACTTAGTCTGTTCGCCGGGGGGAAGCACGATGGAACGGACGGTCCAGCCCGCGCTTGAAAGTCCCTCGGTCAGGGGCGTGCGGTAATGCGCCGCCACGTTCTCGTCGCTGACGAGGAGGCACCGTCCCGGCTGGAGACCCGCGTCGTCAAGCAGCGCCGGGACCGACGAGAGGGACTGGAAGTGCACCGTGTAGCTCCGGGCGCCGAGATCGACTTGAACAGCCATTAAGCATGGGGGTGTTTTGAGAAAACCGCTGTCCTGCACGCCTTCGGAACGCAACAGGTTCTGCTCAGCGGAGAATTCGTTTCCGGCGGCCGGCGGTTCGCGCTCCTTCCGAAACGAGTCGACCTGTGCATCGCCACGCTGTAATCCTCTGATTTCATGACAGCGATCCCCTCCATTCTGGACTTCGCCCACACCCTGGCAGCGGCGGGGCTAGAGCCCGGCGGGCTCGCCATCGACGCCACCGTGGGAAACGGGCACGACACGCTGTTCCTGGTTCAGGAGGTGGGACCCGGCGGCCGTGTGGTCGGGTTTGACGTTCAGCCCGACGCCCTGACGGCCACCCGAGAGCGGATTCAGTCCCGGGGGCCGGAGGCGTCGGACCGACTGCGCCTCGTTCACGCCGGTCACGAAACGATGGCGAGTCATCTATGCGCGGACGATCTCGGGGCCGTGGGGGCGATCATGTTCAACCTCGGATATCTGCCGGGCGGAGACCATTCGGTCACCACAAAGCCGGCGACGACGCGCCGGGCCCTCGCCGCGAGCCTGGAGCTGCTGCGTCCGGGCGGGGTACTCACGATCGTCGCGTACCCGGGCCACGAGGGTGGCGAAGCGGAAGCCAAGGCCGTCGCGGACTGGACGGCGTCGCTTCCGGAAGACGATGTTCTCGCGCTCTCGTATCGGTTTCCCAATCAGACCGGCGATCCGCCGCGCCTCTACGCGGTCGAGAAACGGGGGCAGGAGTCGTAGCGGGCCACGTCGAGTAACGCGATCCGCGGCGCGTGGACGAATCTTTAAATTGTGCTGCCGATTATGTGCCTGATTCTCTTTGCTCGGGACGCGCACCCGGAGTACCCGTTTGTGTTTGCGGGCAACCGGGACGAGTTTTACGACCGCCCGACCTCGTCTGCCGCGTTTTGGGACGATGCGCCCCACGTGCTGGCCGGGCGCGACCAAAAGGCCGGCGGCACGTGGGTCGGCGTCTCGCGCCGGGGGCACTGGGCGGCCGTTACCAACGTGCGGGATCAGCGACCGCGACGGGAGGATGCCCCGTCGCGCGGCCACCTGGTGGCGGAGTACCTGACAGACGAACCGTCTCCCCAGGCGTACCTGCGGGCACTTGAGCCCCGGGCGGAGAACTACAATGGGTTCAATTTGCTGGTCGGGACCCCGACGGAGACGCATTACTTCTCAAACCGAGACGGCCCGCCCCGGTCCGTTCCGCCCGGCATTCATGGACTGAGCAACGCTCAGCTCAATGATCCCTGGCCGAAGGTGCAGCGGGGAAGGGCCCGGATGGAGGCTGTCCTCGAGAACGAGGTCGATCCGGAGCGCCTCCTCGCCGTCCTCGACGACCGCGAGCCGGCCCCGGACGACGCCCTGCCGGACACCGGCGTGGGACTGCAGACCGAGCGGATGCTCTCGCCGCCGTTCATTGACGGCGAGTCGTATGGGACGCGTTCCTCCACGGTTATTCTGATGCACCGGTCGGGCACGCTCACGTTCGTCGAACGAACCTTCGATCGGGGAGCCCCCGCCGAAACGAATCGCTTCACCCTTGAAATTGACCGCGAGCCGACGACGTAGGTCGGACTCGGCGTCTTCGCTCACTTCTCTCACGTTCCAGTCGTTCTTCTCATGGCCTCCAAGAAGCTCCACTTCAAAAACCCAGAGGGGGATGCCCTCGCTGCGCGCGTCGACACCCCAGAGGGCGAGGCGCCCTGCGCCTTTGCGCTCTTTGCCCACTGCTTTACGTGCTCGAAGGACCTGCGGGCCGTGGGCGCCATCAGCCGAGCCCTCAATCGTCAGGGGATCGCGGTGCTCCGGTTCGACTTCACTGGCCTCGGAGAGAGTGAGGGCGACTTTGCGGACACGAACTTCTCCTCCAACGTCGACGATCTGGTCGTGGCGGCCGACTTTTTGGCCGATCACTACGAGTCGCCCCGGATTCTCGTGGGGCACTCGCTGGGTGGGGCGGCTGTGTTGCAGGCCGCGCATCGCATTGACAGCGTCCAGGCGGTCTCGACGATTGGGGCGCCCTACGACCCCGAGCACGTCACCCGCCACCTCGAGGAGGCCGTCGACGAGATCCGGGCACAGGGGGAGGCCCGGATTACCCTCGCCGGCCGCACCTTTACGATCCGGAAGCAGTTTCTCGACGACCTGGCGGCCACTCGAATGGAGGAGACCATCCGAACCCTGGACCGGCCCCTGCTGATTTTCCATTCTCCGATTGACCAGACGGTCGGGGTGGAGAATGCCGCCCGGATCTTTGAGGCCGCCAAGCACCCGAAGAGCTTCATGTCCCTCGACGACGCGAGCCACCTGCTCACCGATCCGGCCGACGCCGAGCATGTGGGCACTGTGCTTGGGGCCTGGGCCGGGACGTACGTGGACCGTGCTGAATCGGCGCCCGACCGGCCAGAGGGGCAAGTGACTACTCGAACCGGAGAGGCGTACCGGACTGCGATTCAGGCGGGTCGACACGACCTAACGGGGGATGAGCCCGAAGCGGTTGGGGGGGACGATGCGGGTCCGACGCCCTACGACCTTTTGCTGTCGGCCCTCGGCAGCTGCACGGGGATGACGCTCCGCATGTATGCCGATCGCAAGGAGTGGCCCCTCGACGAAGCCATCGTTCACCTCTCCCACGACAAGATCCACGCGGAGGACTGTGCGGATTGCGAGACGGAGGCCGGAAAGGTCGATCGCATCACCCGAGAGATCGACGTGCGGGGCGACCTGACGGAGACGCAGCGGGCGCGCCTCCTGGAGATCGCCAACAAGTGCCCGGTCCACCGGACGCTACACAGTGAGGTGGAAGTGCAGTCGTCCCTTCAGTCACGATCTGCCTGAGCCATGCTCGGCGCGACGGCACAACAGGAGCCCTGTCTGGGATCCGAAACGAGTGCACGCGTCGATTGAGATCAAAAGGCGTACTGTGTTCGCGTGCATGAGCTTAAGTAGGACCGAGAAAGTATGTTATTTCTCTCGCACCCGAAAAACCCTTCGTGAGCACGTCTCCCGACGGCAGTCG
>JBDGQM010000030.1:0-3995 GCA_042219065.1 Salinibacter sp.
GGCCGAGCACGTCGACGCGGACGATTTGCCCACCCGGCGCACCGTGCAGCGCTTTCTGCGGAAGATGAGCGGTTAGGGGTGGAAGTATGGATGGATGGAGGTGTGGACGATGTGGGCGTGTTTGCGTTTGGGTGTTTTTGCGTGTGGAGGTTCGTGGTTTGGGGGATTGACGGGGCTGCACCGCTCGGCGCAGTGAGCAGATCGCCAACCTGGGGGACGAAGCGAAATGGGGGCGGAGGAAGCGACGTTCTGGACAAAGCACGTGTCGTCCGAGTCGATACTGGGTTCTCGTCTGGAAAAATCACGTGTCGACCCTGTCTGAGCGTCTCTGAGGGCCGTTTTCTTGGTTTTTGCCGATCGTCCCGCGGGCGGGACGGGCACACGGCGGCGGGCGATTCGTTAAGGGGATGCGCCGGGATCTGGCGTCCTCCTCTGTAGACTTCTGCTTTCGAACACGGGTTCAATCGTCATGCACCAGGACTACTTTGAGTACGACGTTATTGTCGTTGGCGGCGGACACAGCGGCAGCGAGGCGGCGGCCGCGGCGGCCAATATGGGCGCCGATACGTTGCTCATCACCATGAAGCTCGCGGACATCGGGCAGATGTCCTGCAATCCCGCCATCGGCGGCATCGGCAAGGGGCACATTGCCCGCGAGATCGACGCGTTGGGGGGCATCATGGGCAAGGCGACCGACCGGGCCGGCGTCCAGTTTCGGATGCTCAACAAGAGCAAAGGGCCGGCGGTGTGGGGACCGCGGGCCCAGTGCGGTCGCCGCGCCTACGCCCGGGCCATCCGGCAGGAGTTGGAGGCGATCGACACCCTCAAGATGCGGTCGGACATGGTGAAAGAGATCCTGACCGACGACGCTGGGGAGACCGTCACGGGCGTGCGGACGAACATGGGAAAGGAGTTTTGCGCCCCGTGCGTCGTTCTCACGACGGGTACCTTTTCCAATGGAGTCATCCACGTGGGGGAGCAGAACTTTGGCGGCGGTCGCATCGGGGAGAGCGCCTCGCACGGCATCACGGGGTGCCTGCACGACCTCGGCTTCGAGAGCGGGCGGCTCAAGACGGGCACGCCGCCGCGGGTGGACGGCCGCTCCATCGACTACAGCGTGATGGAGAAGCAACCGGCCGACCCGGACGCGACGGCCTTCTCGTTCATGACCGACGATCTGCCATCGGTCGACGACCAGCTCTGCTGCTGGCTGACGGACACGACCCCCGAGACCCACGAAGTGCTGCGGACGGGCTTCGACCGGAGCCCGATGTTCACGGGGCGCATCGACGCCGACGGGCCGCGCTACTGCCCGTCGATCGAGGACAAGATCGACCGCTTCTCCGAGAAGGATCACCACCAGCTCTTTATCGAGCCGGAGGGGCGGGACACGCACGAGATCTACCTGAACGGCTTCTCGTCGAGTCTGCCGGAAGAGGTGCAGTTCGAAGCGCTCCGCACCATCCCGGGCCTCGAGGAGGCGCACATGCACCGGCCCGGCTACGCCATCGAGTACGACTTCTTCCCCCCGTACCAGATCCAGTACAGCCTGGAGACGAAGTACGTGGACGGCCTCTTCTTCGCGGGGCAGATCAACGGCACCACCGGCTACGAGGAGGCGGCGGCGCAGGGCATCATGGCGGGCATCAATGCGGTGCAGAAGCTGCGGGACACCGACCCGATCGTGCTGAAGCGGTCGGAGGCCTACATCGGCGTCCTCATCGACGACCTCGTGGCGAAGGGCACCGACGAGCCGTACCGCATGTTCACGAGCCGCGCCGAGCATCGCATTCTGCTGCGGCAGGACAACGCCGACCTGCGCCTCACGGAGCTGGGTCACAAGCTGGGCCTCGCCTCGCAGGAGCGGTACGAGCGCATGAAGGCCAAGGAGCACGCGATCGATGTTACACGTGAAACATTGGCCGACACGACGGTGACGCCGGAGCAGGTGGACGACTACCTGGAGTCCGTGGGCACCTCCACACTCAACCAGCCGCGGCCGGTGATTCAGCTCTGCAAGCGGCCGGAGGTCGACTCCGAGGACCTCCTCCGCCACGCCGGGATCTACGACGAGGTGGTGACGGAGGCGCCGGGCATGCTGAGCGCACCGCGACTCATCGAGATTGACCTCAAGTACGAGGGCTACATCGACCGGCAGCAGGACATGGTGGAGGAGATGGAGGAGAAGGAGCGCTGGCCGATTCCCGACGACTTCGACTACCACGCGCTCGACAACATCTCGAAGGAGGCCCGCGAGAAGCTGAGCAAGGTGGAGCCGGACAACCTGGGGCAGGCCTCGCGCGTGCCGGGCGTCCGGGCCTCCGACATCTCCGTCCTCATGGTGCTCCTCAAGAACGAGGGCGTCGAGCCGCTCCCCAAGGACCGCGATCTCGACACCGTGGCGGGCGATGGCTTCGGTGTTTCACGTGAAACGGCGGTTTCGGTGAGCGGATAGCGTGGAAGTCTGGACGCATGGATGATCGGAGGCACAGACGTTTTTGCCTCCATGCCTCCACAGCCTCCATGCATCCACGCTGATCTCGCCTCGACCGTCGCATGCTGGCTGCCCACCATGGACACGCGCACCTGGGATCCCTTCGAGCAACTCACGGCAGAGCAGCGAGAGCAACTCGACCGCTTCGAGGAGCAACTCCTCCGCTTCAACCAGCGCGTCAACCTCATCTCGCCGGAGACGGAAGATGCCTTCCGGACGCGCCACCTGCTGCACTGCCTGACGCTCACGGCCCGCGACTTCCCGGCGGGAAGCACCATCGTCGACTGGGGGACGGGGGGCGGGCTGCCTGCAATCCCGCTCGCGATCTGCGAGCCGGAGGTGACCGTCGTGGGCGTCGACTCGGTGGGGAAGAAGAGTCGGGCCGTGCGCACGATCGCGCGGCGGCTGGGGCTGGAGAATTGTTTCACGTGGAACGGGCGGGCGGAGGCGTGGACCGGTGAGGCGCACTACTCGGTCTCCCGCGCTACGGCCCCACTTGCGGAGCTCTGGCGATGGCATCGCCACGTGGCGGTCCCGCTCGACGACACGCCGGACGACGACGGGTGGCCGCCGGGCCTTCTGGCGCTGAAGGGCGGCGACCTGAGTGAGGAGCTCGTGGATCTTCGCGCGTTCGACTCGGACGTCGCGATCGAACGGCACTCGCTGGGCGAGCTTCTCGGGCGGGACGGGTTCTTCGGGGAAAAAGAGATCGTGGCGGTGCGTAACGGAGAGTCCCGTTCGCCACGTTAAGCAACCGCCTGCTCGTCCTCTAAGTCGTACAGCGCCTCGGGCGCGAGGTCGGCGCCGTTCGGCCACGCGACGGTGCCCATCTTCTCGTCGAGGTACACCTCGCTGAATCGGTCGGGATCTCGGAGGGGCTCAAAGACCTCCCCCCACAGGAGGGGACGGAGGTTCACGCGTTTCGTGGTTCCGTCGTTGAAGGTGACCTTGAGCGAGTAGGTCCCCACTTGTTCCAGCTCGGTCACACGCAAAATCTCAGGCATCTCAGTTGAGGGATTCGATGTCGTGGAGCGGATTGTGATTTCGAGCGCGCCGCCAGTTCTGCAGCAACTCGGACTGGTGCTGTTCGGCCCATTCTGTGACGAGGCGTTTTGCCCGTGTCGGCAAATCGCCAGCGATGATTTCAAGCGTTTCGATTTCGATCTCTGCTTCCGAGCCTCCGTACCGCGCATGGAAATGAGGTGGAGGGTGATCTCGGAAGTACATGTAGATGTCGATGCCGTAGAACGCACAAATTCGGGGCATCTCGAACGGAAGACTGGGAACTGAGATTCGTTCTTTTGTAAAGGATAGGTGTCGCAGCCCTCTTTCACAACTTCCGCAGTTGCAGGGAAGGGGATCGATCGCCACGAGTAGCACTGCTGCGGTCGTCTTCCAGAACGATTCCCTCTGGAAAAAAGAAGTTGTAGCGATGCGCTCGTAACACTATGTTTCACGTGGAACGTCGCCCTCCCCGCTGGACTGCGGTCCTTCGCACGAC
>JBDGQM010000031.1:0-16126 GCA_042219065.1 Salinibacter sp.
CGGGCGATTTTGGGGCGACGTGGAGCGGTGAGTGACTCTCTGTTTCAGGGGTGTTGCGATGGGGTCCAGACGCGTGTTGTCTCGGCGGGAGGCGAAGGCCGTCTACGACCGTATTGGCGCGTGGCAGGACACGCAGGCCTTTTACGAGGCCCCGGCGCTGGACGAGTTGGTCGCGCACGGCACCTTCGATGAGGCGCGGACGGTCTTCGAAGTGGGCTGTGGCACGGGGCGGCTGGCCGAGCGTCTCCTCCGCGAACGGTGTCCGTCGGACGCGCGGTACGAGGGCGTTGATCTGAGCGCCACGATGGTCGAGACGGCCCGCGAGCGGCTGGCCTCGTTCGGGGCGCGAGCAACAGTCCGGCAGACCGATGGGGCCCTGACCTTTGGGCAGGCCGCCGGGTCGCAGGATCGGGTCGTGGCGACCTATCTCCTCGACCTCCTGTCCCGCGAGGACGCCTGCACGCTCCTGCGCGAGTCGCACCGGCTGCTCGCACCGGACGGTCGACTCTGCCTCGCGGGCCTGACCTGGGGCCGGGGGCCGGTGTCCGGGGGAATAAGCGCGCTCTGGGATGCGCTCCATGCGCTCCGCCCCGAGTGGGTGGGCGGGTGTCGTCCGCTGCGCACGCGGTCTCTCGTGGACGCCACGCAGTGGCACGAGCGGCATCACGCCGTGGTGACGGGCTGGGGCGTGCCGTCGGAGGTGCTGGTCCTGACGCCCGCTTGAGTCTGCCGGGCCGAACAGGGGGCTGCGGGGGGCGTTCGACAACGCACGCGGTACCGCGCACGAGTGTCTCGACACGCCTTGTCATTTCTTTCGGTCGATCGGCTTACCGTTGCGCTCGACGGACACACGATCCTGCAGGACATGAGCTTCGACGTGCCCACGGGCCGCTGGGTGGGGGTTCTAGGCCCGAACGGGGCCGGAAAAACGACCCTCCTGCGCGCCATCGGGGGCCACCTTCCCTTCGACGGCAAGATCGACTTGCAGGGGACCCCGGTCGATGCGATGAGCGCGCCCGACCGAGCCCGCACGCTTGCCTTCGTGCGCCAGGCCCGGTCGCTCACGTTCGACTTTACGGTCGAGGAGTTTGTGCTGCTCGGGCGGGCGCCCCATCGGGGCTGGCTGGAGACGTATCGGGCGTCGGACCGGGAGCGGGTCCGGGCGGTGCTCGCGCAGGTGGACCTGGAGGGCTTCGAGTCGCGCTCCGTGCTGTCGCTGAGCGGGGGCGAGATGCAGCGCGTCTTTCTGGCGCAGGCGCTCGTGCAGGACACCGATCTCCTGCTGCTGGACGAGCCCACGGCCCACCTCGACGTGCACTACCAGTTTTCGTTCATGGAGCAGGTGCGGGCGCAGGTAACCGACGGGCGGACGGTCCTCGCGGTGGGGCACGACCTCGAACTTGCGGCCCGGTACGCCGATCACCTGCTGCTCATGGCCGACGGCACGCTCCAGGCGGAGGGCCCGCCGGGATCGGTCCTCACGCCGGATCGGATTGCGGAGGTGTTTGGCATGCGGGCGGAGGTCGGGCGGCGTCCGGACGGGACGCTCCGGGTCGATTATCTGGGGCCGGTCCCCGCGGCGCCTGCACGCGCCGATGCACCCGCGTGATGCCAAGTTCACTTGAGAACGCCGGTGGAGCCCACCGGCTCACGTTCCTGATCGGCGAGTCCGGGACGCCAAGACGCTGAACGTTAGGTAGCATTTCAAGTCTGTGAGCTGGCATCTCCGGGTTGCGTCTATTCGGGAAAGATGGCCTATCCCGACGGCTGTCGGGACGGACGGCTGATTCTCGGCGTTCATCGGCGGTCTGTCATCCGAAAGCCTTCGGATCGCGGTCGTCGCACATCAGGGCAACCGCTTCCGCGGTCGACTCACAATTTTGAAGTGCGACCGAACGTTATGGGCTTACAGGAGAACGAGCATCTTCCGTCCGCCGGGGGCGGTCCAGGGGCGGCCCGACACGGCGTCTGTAAAACGGCATTAGGAGGCAGAAGCCGCGCGCCGGGTCCGGAAACGCACGCCCGGGCAAGCCGTGCCACATCGTGATTCATGCATCAGCATTTCCCTCGGTTTGCACGTCTACTGCGATGAGCAAGAGGATTTACACCCGGACCGGCGACGATGGCACCACCGCTCTCTTTGGGGGCGAGCGTGTGGGCAAGGGCAATCCCCGGATCGATGCGTACGGCACGGTCGATGAGGCCAATTCGATCGTGGGGATGGCGCGGGCGCACCTCAAGGGGGAGCCCGGTGCGGACGAACTCGACCCCGTCCTCGGCGATCTCCAGGACGAACTGTTCGTCCTCGGGGCCGACCTGGCGACGCCCATGGACGCGAAGCCGGTCGTCGAGCGCATCGAGGAGGCCCACGTGACGGCTCTCGAAGAACGGATCGACCGATTCGACGCCGACCTCCCGCCGTTGGAGCAGTTCATCCTGCCGGGCGGAACGCCGGCGGGGGCCTCGCTCCACTCTGCCCGGACGGTGTGTCGGCGGGCCGAGCGCCACATCGTGGAGGCGAGCACCTCGACCCCGATCAACGAACAGGCCATGGTCTATCTCAACCGCCTCTCGGACCTGCTCTTCGTGCTGGCCCGGTGGGCCAACCGCGAGGCGGGGGTTCAGGAAGACACCTGGTCGCCCGATGCGTCCGACGAGAGTGACCCGTCGGAGGCAGAACATGCGTAGCACCTTGGCCGCTCTGTTCTCTCCTCTTGTACCCGTGCCCGCCATGACGTCGCGCCCCGCATTCCTGTTGCCCGTCGTCCTGGCAGTGGCGTGCATCTCGGTGGCCTGCCAGACCGGAGCGACCGCGCCTACCGCGGACGATCGGGGGGCTGTGGAACGATCGAAGGTCTCGACGGACCGATTTGGGCTGCGCGCCGGCATGTATACGGTCAAGGAAGGACGTGTTGGCCGGGCGGAGACGTTCTCCGATCTCTTGGATGAACACGGCGTCGACTACCAGACCATCCTGGCCGTCGCCGACGCGGCGCAACCGGCTTTCGAGGTGGAGGACTTCCGAGTGGGGCGACCGTACCGGGTGTACGTGAATCCCTGGCGTCAGCAGGCGCGGTACCTCGTGTACGAGGTCAATGCACTGCAGTACGTGGTCTTCGATCTCCGCTACCCGGAGCACACCTACGTCGATCGCCGGTCGGTCGAGCGCCGTTGGGCGACGGTGAAGGGAACCGTGAAAGGGTCGCTGTACGAGAGCCTCGTGGCGAACGGGGGCCATCCGCTGCTCGCCCTCCGCCTCTCGGAGGTCTTTGCCTGGCAGATCGACTTCTTTCGCCTCCGGGAGGGAGACCGGTTCCGGATGGTGTACGAGAAGCGGTCGATGGACGGGACGCAACTCCAGCCCGGCGACATCGTGGCGGCCTACGTGGAGCACCGCGGGGAGGAGTACTACGCGTTTCGGTTCGAAAAAGAGGAGGCCGACGCGGAGTACTACAACCGGCAGGGACAGAGCCTTCGTCGGCAGCTTCTCAAGGCCCCCCTCAAGTACTCCCGCATCAGCTCCGGGTACACCAACCGCCGCTACCATCCGGTCTTGAAGGAGTATCGGCCCCACCGTGCCATCGACTACGCCGCGCCGCGAGGGACGAAGGTGCGCTCCGTGGGGGACGGCGTGGTTCAGCACGCTGGGTACGAGGGCCCGAACGGAAACTACGTCAAGATCCGACACAACAGCACCTACACGTCCGGCTACTTGCATCTCTCCCGCATGACGGTCAGCCCGGGCGAGTCGGTTCAGCAGGGAGAACCCATCGGGTACGTTGGCAGCACGGGCCGGTCCACGGGCCCCCACCTCGATTATCGCCTCTGGAAGCACGGCACCCCCGTCAACCCCTACAGCCTGGAGCTTCCGCCGTCCCAGCCCGTGCCGGTGCAGTACCAAGACGCGTTCCGGAGAACCGTGGACGCGCTGCTGCCGCGCCTGCACGACGCGTCGGTTTTTGCCCGCGCGCCGTCAGCGTCCGGCGGAAACTGGACGCCGCGTCTGGACGCGTCGGGGACCACGCTGGCCGATCGATAACGGATGCGTGACCGCATCGTTGCTGCATGGGCAGTTCGCTTCGGAGCACACAGATCGAGGGCGACGGGCCGCTGTTGCTCGTGCACGGCGGGGCGTGGGCGATTCCCGATGCGGTGCTCGGCGCCCACCGCGACGGCCTCGATCGGGTTCTCGATACAGGAAGCGGGTTGCTCAAGGACGGCGCGCCTGCGCTAACGATCGTGACGGAGGCGGGAGCCGCGATGGAGGCCCACGAGGCGTTCAACGCGGGGCACGGCGCCATGCTCAACCAGGACGGGGCGGCGGAGCTCGATGCCGGGGTAATGAACGGCCCGACCCTGGAATACGGAGCCGTCATGGCCACCCACCACCTCGCCCATCCCGTCCGGGTGGCGCGCCGGCTTCTGTCCGACGGGGAGGGTCGTGTGCGGATGCTGGCGGGGGAGGGGGCCGAGCGGTTTGCCGAGGCGCAGGGCGTCGACCTCGTGCCGAACGAGCAGCTCATCTGCCCGCGCGAGCAGCAGCGCTACGAGCGCATCCGGCAGCAGGCCGAGGCGGATCATCCGAGCCGGTCGTTCCTGCCCGGCCTCTCCACCCTCCAGGGCGCCGACACGGTGGGCGCGGTGGCCCGCGATGCGAAGGGTCGTCTTGCCGCGGCGACCTCCACGGGCGGCACGCCCTTCAAGCCGCCAGGACGGGTGGGCGACTCGCCGCTGCCGGGGGCCGGCTTCTACGCCGACGCCCACGTGGCGGTGAGCGCAACGGGGTGGGGCGAGGCCATCGCGACGATCGGGCTGGCCCGAGAGGTTCGGGAGCGGGTGCGGAACGGGGCGACCGCTGAAGGGGCGGCCCGCGGTGCGCTGACGCGCATGAACGAACAGATTACCTCACCCGAAGGAGAGGGGGCCACGGGCGGCTGCATCGTCGTGACGCCGGGCGACGCCGCGTATGCGTTCACGACGCCGCGAATGGCGCGAGGATGGATAGATGCGGACGGTGCTCGTCGGGAGATTTGACGCCGGTTTCGCCGCGAGAGGCTCTGACGGGTATGGAAGATGGAAAGGTTGAAGGTGGGAAAGTTGACGGTAGTGCTGTGTCAAGCGTGATTGTGCAGGTAGACACGCGATCTCAAAACCCTAAGCGGGTCGTTCCGAGCGAGGTCGAGGAACCTCCCAGAAGCAGGCGGGCGGATCCGGGGAGATTTCTCGACTGCGCTCGAAGCGTGTCCCGACTACTGTCGGGATGACGTGCCATGGATTGGGTTTTGAGATCGCGTTGACATATGGAGAATGAGAGTTGACACTCCAGTAGACAGATTTGCTTCCTGCTGAGGGTGTGGTTCCGTCTTCACCACCTAAGGGCTTCGGCTTCCCCACGTTACCGATGCGTGGGGAACTTCGTAAACGGGATGCGTCCCCCTCGATCGAGAGTGCTCTGGCGGAACGGGGCTGAGTATGGGAGTATGGGCGTACGGGCGTTCTTCCTCCCACCCCCACACACTCCCAAACGCCCATACCCAGAGGCGTTATCTTCGGGGATTTCTGCACGGCTCGGTATTGAGCTCTCGGGAATGTCGGGGGCGGTCAGTTGAACTGGAGGGACGCGCCGAAGCGCCAGTGGCGCCCTGCGGCCGGCTCGTAGAACCGTCCGCCGAAGGCGTTGACGACCACGTCGTTGTAGCGGGCGTCGAACGCGTTGTTGAGGGCCACGAAGGGAGTCACGCGGGCCGCGTCGGTTACGGAGAGTCCGCTGTGGCTCAGCCGCAGGTCGACCGTGGTGTAGGCGTCGTTCGTGGCCGTGTTTTCGCTGTTTCCGTACTGCTTGCCGACGTTCTGAACCTTGAGAGTCGATTGGAGGGGATCGGTACGCAGCTCTATCGTCGCGCCGAGCCGATGGGAGGGAACGCCCGGAAGCTTGTTGCCGTCGAGGCTCGTCGACGCGTCCGGATTCGGCTTTTCTATGGTGCCCGCCGTAAACTCCGCCTCCACGTACGAGTAGCTTCCCCGTACCAAGAAGAGATCGATCGGACGCCACTGGACCGAGGTTTCGATCCCGAAATGACGGGCAGCACCCTGGTTCCGATAGTATGTCGGACCGTCCGACCGCAGCTCGAACGGAACGAGCACGTCGTCGATGTCCTGGTAGAACAAGGCCAAGTCGTACGATAGACCCGGTGGGGCCCAGGTGCCAGTGACCCCTCCTTCGACCGCAAGAATGTTCTCGGCGTTCAGGTCTTGAAAGCCGCCTTGATTCCCCGGTCGGTTGCTAAGCTCAGTCGTCGTGGGGGTTTCCAGGCCAGTACTCACGTTGGCAAAGAGTCGAGCCGTCTCAAAGTTATAGGAAAGCCCAACCGATGGGCTCAGGGCACTGAAGGTCTGTTCTCCGTCGTCGTTGGCGGACGTGCGGTCATCGGCCTCGAATTGGATCCAGTCGTACCGTAGGCCGGCGGTCAACTCCAGGCGGCCGAGCGGAAGGGCGAGGCGCCCAAAGGCCGCGGCATTATCGACCGTCTCCAGCTGGTTGATGAGCACGTCACTTCTGTCGGGAGTTCCGCCGTCGCTCCCAAATTCCATTCGGTCGTCGTGCTGCAATTTGCCTTCCACCCCCATTCCCCACTGAAGCGCGGAGGTCTGTTCTTCGAGCGTCAGGCGGACGCCCCCGGCCTTGCGGTTGAGGTCGATGACGCTGAAGGGGATCGGGTTCGTCAGGTCACGGAGGACGCCGTACGCCGTGGCGTTCAGGGTCCCAAGCCCCACGTCATCGTAGTAGGTGGCTCCCAGTTGGCCCTGCTGCACCTCTTTGCCCACGTCGAAATTCAGGATCGTCTCCCGCGCCTGTTCGGGGTCCTCCCGGGCGGGGGCCTGCCGCAGAGAGCCGGGCGAGTCGGCGCGCGGCATGTGCTGAAGGGCGCCGATCACCCGCACGCCGCGGTCGTCGCCCAGCGTGAAGTCGCTGGTGAAGCCGGAGCGGAGAAGGCGGGTGTCGCTGTGCTGCCGAAAGCCGTCCTGCGAGAGGTACGACGCGTATACGCTCAACTGATGAGGGCCGAGATCGGGCGTCACCTGCGCGTCCGTTTTCGACAGGCCGTACGACCCGACGGTCTGTTTGAGCCGGGCAGTGGGGCCGGCGGTCTCCGGCGGACGCGTCGACAGGGCGAGCACGCCCCCGCTCGCGTTGCCCCAAAACGTAGACGCCGGGCCGCGAATGACCTCCAGGGAGCGGACGAACGACGGGTCGATGATGTGCACGACGGACTGGCCGTCGGCCATGGTGAGCGGCACGCCGTCCAGGACCATCTGAATCCCCCGCACGCCGAACTGTGCGCGCCAGCCGAAGCCCCGAATCGTAATCCGGTCGCCGAGGGCAAAGTGGGTTCGGCTCTGCACCGACAACCCCGGCAGGCCCGCGGTGATTTGCTCCAGCGACAGCGACGGCGAGCTATTCAGGTCCTGGGCGGTTCGGGTGCGGACCGACGCGGCGAAGGAGGCCGCTTCATTCGCCACACGGAACGGGGTGGCGGTCACTTCCACCGGGGCCATTTCGACCTCCATGGCGACCGAGGTGTCGGGGGCGGACTGGCCCGCGGCGGGGGCGACCCAACATCCGCCGGATAGGGCCGCGACGAGAAGCATCCCCGAAAGATTTGCCTTGAGGAAAGACCACATCGTCAGAAGGCCGCTTCGGCTCATAGGCAGTGATTCGTCTCGATGCATGAGCAGGAGAGTTGAGACAGGGGACACTCTGGGTGGGGGCGATACGGGACGGCAACCGCCGCGAGCGGCGGGCCACGCTTCAGGACCTACCACCCGACGCGCGTGGACGTGGTATCGGAGACCTCGGTAGATGGGTCTTCGGCCAGGGACGGGGACGAAGACAGTTCACCCAGCGTCTGTATTCGGGCATCCGTGTAGTAGAAGAACAGGATCTCGCGGTAGGTCTTGCCCTGCTCGGCCATGGCATGTGCGCCCCACTGATTGAGCCCAACCCCGTGTCCGTGACCGCGGCCCTCGAACACGTAGGTCGATCCCTCCCGGCGCGCGTCGAACCATGTGCTCTTCAGCGTTGCGCCGTTCACCTCCTCCCTGACGACCGCCCGGAAGGTGCTGGCGTCCATCGTGGTGTCCGTGTCGTCGGAAAAGAGGATTTTGATGGTGCGCAGGCGGCCCTCCGGGCTCCGGGCGTCGGGCACGAAGCCCTCCACGGAGGCCCCTTCGTGGAGGGACAGAGCCCGGAGAAGGGATCCGCGATCGATGCGCGTCGTCCAGCGATGGTAGGGGGAGGCACGGTCGTAGGGATCCTCTTTGCCGCGCAGGTACGGGAGCGGGTCGCTGCCGGACCACACGTGCTCGTTGCTGGCCGTGTGGCCGCCGCTCGACGAGAAATAGACGGCCTGGATGGGCGTGCCATTGTGAGTCAAAATCTGCCCTTTGGTGTGCTCGGCGGCCCTCCGTGCGGCATCGGTGACGGCGTCCCAGCCCCGGTACACCTGCGAGGCGGTGCCGTCCACGTGGTCGTACTCGCCGTCGCTGTTCCCGTTGGTGGAAAAGAGGCCGTAGGTGCGGGCCACGACCGCCATGGCGCGGGTGCCCGCCCGGTCGTCGAGCCCGTACTCGCCGGCGACGACACTCGCCACGTAGTCGGGGAGGGGCACACGGTTCACCAGTTGGATGCCCGACGTTGCGTCGGCCGGCCGAAGCTGGAGGCTGCCCGAGTAGGTGCGGGTCGATCCGGGGGCGGGGACAAGCGTCCAGGTGGCGTCGTGGACCGGGATGAGACGCAGAGACTGGGCGTACAGGCGCGCGTCGTCGTGCTGGGCATAAATATCGGCCTGGCGCCGTCCCAGCGTCACCGTGTCGTCGGGGGCAAGTTCGAGGATCGGGGTGTCCCCGCTCGGCAGCACGACCGCGAGGGTGTCGCGCTCGGGCGTGAGTTTGGCAGACTCGATGGTGGCCTGGTGGTGAAGGCGGACCTGAATCCACTTCGACTGCTCCGCGCCGGGCTGCGCGACGGCCACGGTCCCGAACGACGGCCCCAGGGCCAGAAGCCCGAGAACCACGCAGAGACGGAGTCCCGATTGGCACATGGGTTTCCAGAGCATCCGGTGAAATCTACGCCGACGCATTTACAGTACGGGGCCTCCAGTTCATCTTTGAAATTGCAAGGTCACTTGCACACAACGCTCCTCCTACGATTTGAGATGGGGGCCTCGTTCCGGGAGCGTGCTTCTGTAGGAGACACATTTCCGTCTGTTCTCACCACCGTCTGCCGCGCTCATGTTGATCGACACTCACGCCCACCTCTATCTCGACCGGTTTGCGGAAGACCGGGCGGCCGTTCTCCGGCGCGCCCGAGATGCGGGGGTGGACACCATCGTGCTTCCGGCCATCGACGTGCCGTCCATTCGGCAGGCCGTGGACCTGTGCGAGGAGCATGACGGCCTCTACGCGATGGCGGGCCTCCATCCCTCCGAGACGGACGAGGCCACGGAGGCCGACCTTGAGGCGGTTAAGGAATGGTGTTCGCACCCGAGCGTGGTGGCGGTGGGGGAAAGTGGGCTCGATCATTACTGGGACCGGTCGTTCGACGACGAGCAGGAAGCCTTCTTTCGGCGTCACATCCGCCTCGCCATGGAGGTCGACCTGCCGCTCGTGATCCACAACCGGGAGGCGACCGAGGACATCCTCGCCATCCTCGAAGAAGAGCACGTCCGCGCCGACGCGCCGGAGCGAATGCGCGGCATTCTTCACTGCTACGTGGACCCGCCGGAGGTGGCCGAGCGGGCCTGGAATCTGGGCTTCTTCGTGGGTGTGGGCGGCATCATGACCTTCTCCAACAGTGAGGTGGGCCAGTACGTGGAGGACGTGCCGCTGGAGCACATTGTGATCGAGACCGACAGTCCCTATCTCGCGCCGGAGCCGCACCGGGGCGACCGCAACGAGCCGGCCTACGTGCGTCACGTGGCGGAGCGGCTCGCAGAGGTGAAGAGCCTGCCAGTAGCACGGGTGGCGGAGGTCACGACCCGCAACGCGCGAGCGATCTACGAACTTGAGTCCTGACCCGTACCGGCGAGTGTCCGCTACGGCGTCGAAAACCGCTACGGCGTCGAACAAAGGGCCGCGGCCATCACTTCGACGTCAAGGCTGGGGCGGCGACGTGTTGTTGGAGGCATACGGATCGTTCGTGTCCCTCCGGTTCGACGCCGGCCCGAGGGTGCAACATCAGGGGACGTTCGGGCCAACGCACAGGAGCGGCACTGGGACGACGACGATCCGCGCTGGTACCGAATGGTCCACGCCGGCCTGCTGCTCCTGAAGGCCCGCGACGAGGACGCCCTGCCCGTGTTCGTGCAGGGCTTCCGCCGGACCGACATCGATCCCTTCGGCGAATGGTTTGGGGAGAAGCTCCGCCTGTACGGCCCCGCGGCGGTGCCCGCCCTCACAGAACTGCTCCACGACGACGAGGCCGACGTATGGGGCCGCATGGAGGCGGCCCGGGAGCTCTCGCCCATCGCCGGGCCCCCCCAGACGCAGGACGAGATTCTGTCGGCCCTTCGTCGGGGGCTGCCCATGCAGGTCGACGAGTCCCCGCCCGACGTGTCGGACGAGATCGCCGACATCCTGTGGACGAACGTGGCCTGTGAACTGGCGCGGCACCGGGACGCGGAGCGCCGTCCCCAGATTGAGGCCCTCTTCGACCACGACCTGCTCGATGTAGCGCGCAAGGTCCGTGGCAACCTCCTCGCCCCAAGCCTCACGCACGTTCTGCGGCAACGAAGTGGGCGTAGAACGCGCAGCCGTCAGTCAACGTGGGATGTGGGTGCCCTACCGCCTCCCGCACAGAGCAATTCCGTTCGCCCGCACATAGAAAACGCCCCGACCGGGCCGTCCCGATCGGGGCGCTGAAGGGGTTGTCGGCCACGGGGCCGACAGGGTGACGTAAAACAGAGGGAAGCGGAGAGGTGTGGAGGGGAGCGGCGGTTTTTTCCGCGCCTTCGCACATCCACACGTCCACCCGTTACTCCTCGTCGCCTTCGTCGACAACTTCGTAGTCGGCGTCCTGAACGTCCTCGTCGTCGGACGCGGTGGTGCCGTTGCCCGGGCTCGCGCCGCCCGCGGGGCCTGCCTCGGCGCCCGCTGCGCCCGCCCCGGCAGGGCCGCCCGCCGGTCCGGCGCCTGCTCCGGCCGGTCCGGCGCCCGCAGGGCCCGCCCCCGCAGGGCCGGCCCCTTGCTGCGCCTGTTGCTGCTGGGCGTCGCGGATCTCCTGTCCGGCGGCCGACCAGGCCTCATTCAGGTCTTCGAGCGCGGTTTCGAGCGCGGTAATCTCCTCGTCGGCGCTGGCCGTTTCGAGCTCGTCGTTGAGCGTCTCCAGCGCGTCCTCGAGGTCCGACCGCTTGTCGTCGGGGAGCTTGTCGCCGTACTCCTCGAGGCCCTGCTCCACGGAGTAGGCCATGGAGTTGGCCTCGTTGATCGTGTCGGCGCGCTCCTTCCGGCGCTCGTCCTCCTCGGCGTGCTTCTCGGCCTCTTCCTTCATCTTCTCGATCTCCTCGTCGGTGAGGCCGCTGTTGGCCTCCACGCGGATGGACTGTTCCTTGCCGGTGTCCTTGTCCTCGGCGGAGACGTTGAGAATGCCGTCCGCGTTGATGTCGAACGTCACCTCAATCTGTGGCGTGCCGCGCGGGGCCGGCGGGATGCCGTCGAGGTGGAAGCGCCCGAGCGTGCGGTTGTCCTTGGCCATCTCGCGATCGCCCTGGAGGACGTGCACCTCGACCGAGGTCTGGTTGTCGGCGGCCGTGGAGAAGACCTCGCTCTCCTTCGTCGGGATTGTCGTGTTCTCCTCGATCAGCGTGGTCATCACGCCGCCGAGCGTCTCGATGCCGAGGTTCAGCGGGGTCACGTCCAGCAGCAGCACGTCGTCGACGTCGCCGCTGAGCACACCGCCCTGAATGGCGGCGCCGAGCGACACGACCTCGTCCGGGTTCACGGACTTGTTCGCCTTGCGGCCGAAGAAGTCCTCGACGGTCTCCTGCACGAGCGGCACACGGGTGGAGCCGCCGACCAGAATGACCTCATCCACGTCGCTCTTCGAATGGCCCGCGTCGTCGAGGGCCTTCTCCATCTGCGGCACCGTCTTGTCAACCAGGTCGCCGATCAGGTTCTCGAACGTGGCCCGGTTGATGTCCATGTTCAGGTGCTGCGGCCCCTCGTCCGTGGCCGTGATGAACGGCAGGTTGATCGTCGTGGACTTTGCGCTGGACAGCTCAATCTTCGCGTCCTCGGCCGCCTCCTTCAGGCGCTGCAGGGCCATCGGGTCCTCGCGGAGATCGATGCCCGTATCCTGCTGGAAGTCGTCGGCGATGTGGTCGATGAGGCGCTTGTCAAAGTTGTCGCCCCCGAGGTGCGTGTCGCCGTAGGTGGCGTTCACCTCAAAGACCCCGTCGCCGAGCTCCAGGATGGAGACATCGAACGTGCCGCCGCCGAGGTCATAGACGGCCACGACCTGATCGCTCTCATCGTCGAGCCCGTAGGCGAGCGACGCCGCCGTCGGCTCGTTGATGATGCGCTCTACGTTCAGGCCCGCAATTTCGCCGGCCTCCTGCGTGGCCTTCCGCTGCGCGTCGTTGAAGTAGGCCGGCACGGTGATCACCGCGTCGGTGACCTCCTTGCCCAAGTACTCCTCGGCGGTCTGCTTCAGCTTCTGCAGGACCACCGCCGAGATTTCCTGGGGCGTATACTCCCGATCGTCAATCTGGACGCGTGCGGTGTCGTTGTCCCCCCGAACGATCTCGTACGGGACCTCTTCGATCTCGTCCTCCACCTCGTTGTAGAAGCGGCCCATGAACCGCTTGATGGAGGACACGGTTCGTTCGGGATTCGTGATGGCCTGTCGCTTTGCCGGGGCGCCCACGAGGCGCTCGCCGTCATCTTTGTAGGCGACAACGGACGGCGTGGTGCGTGAGCCTTCCGCGTTCTCGATGACGGTGGGATCGCCCCCCTCCATCACCGCCACGACTGAGTTCGTCGTGCCAAGGTCAATTCCGATAACTTCACCCATAGCTTCGTGTGTAAATTGGTTCTGTCAAATCAGTTCGTCGTCGAAGGCAAATCGTCGTTGAAGGCGCCGAGAAGCCGTCGCCTCAGTATTTTACGTCACCACACACCACAGGCATCAAGAACAGTGCCGGGGTCCGCTGCACGAAATCGTCCCGTCACAATGACAGGTGTTCGGGCGGTGGGGTCGGGAGAACCCCGACGGCGCGTCACCAATGACACTGACCGTCCCGGGACACTGAAAACTTTGCAGACTTGGCGCCTGCGGTACGGGGCTGTGCAATCCCATTGCCCAGGGTCCATGTACCGTCGTCCAAATTTTTCGTGAGTCCAAGACATTCCAGCGGCTCGTGGTTATACTCTGTGATGTATGTATCCTTCAGCAAGTCTCCGGTACATTCCGAACCTCCTGACGGTCGGTCGCATCCTGGTGACCCCGCTGTTGCTTCTGTTGCTCTCGGTGCCGAGCCAGGCCGGCCAGATGAGCGCCGTCTGTCTGTTCGTCCTGGCGTCGCTGTCGGACTACTATGATGGCGTGCTCGCGCGTCGATTTGGCGTGCGCTCGCGCCTCGGGCAGTACCTCGATCCGCTGGCCGACAAGATCCTGATTCTCGGCACGTTCATCGCCCTGGCTCTGGAGGCGCCCGATCTGGTGCCGTGGTGGGCCGTCGTCGCGATTGCACTGCGCGATGTCGTGGTGACAATCCTGCGCTCCTGGGCGGAGGCGTACGGCCGGACGCTTCACACCTACCGGGTGGCGAAAGGGAAGACGATGCTGCAAATCCTCTTCCTGTTTGCCATCCTCGTGCTTCGGGCCGCGACCTACATGTCGCCGCCCCTGCAGGAGGCGGCCCGGTGGATCCTGTACAAGAGTCAACTTCCGGGACTGGCCCTGATCGGCGTCGTCGGCTTTACGCTGGCCACCGGCGCGCTCTACGTGGTGGCCCCGGTCGAGGAGAAGATGGATACGGAGTGACGCGTCCCCGGCGCCGCGCTTCGGTCTGCTGATTTGTTGTGTCCCTGTCTATGGCTGAGTCTTCGTTTCCCCGTGCGGCGGAGGCGTCGGACCGGGCCCGGTCTGTGGCCCGCGCGCTTCTGGAGATCGATGCCGTGTCGCTGCGGCCCCACGATCCGTTTGCGTGGTCCTCGGGCCTGGTCGCGCCCATCTACTGCGACAACCGGCGTACTCTCGCCGTGCCGTCGGTCCGAACCGCCATCGCGGATGGGTTTGCCGACGTGGTGCGGGAGGCGGACGGAGACTCGGTCACGATCGCGGGCACCGCCACCGCGGGCATCCCCCATGCGGCCTGGCTGGCCGACCGGCTCGACGCGCCCATGGCCTACGTCCGCTCGGCGGCCAAGGAGCACGGGCAGGGGCGCCGGATTGAGGGCGCCCGGCTGGGGCCGGACGACGAGGTGGTCGTGGTGGAGGACCTCATCTCGACCGGCGGATCGGCGCTGGAGGCCGTGTCGGCCGTGCGGGAGACCGGCGCCGCCGTGCAGGCCGTGCTGGCGGTCTTTTCCTACGGGCTCGACGCCGCCGCCGCGGCCTTCCGGACGGCCGACGTGCCGCGCCGCGTGCTGACGACCTTTCCGGTACTTCTGGACGTAGCCCGTCGTCACCACGACCTGTCCGACGAGGCGCAGGCCCTCCTCCAAGACTGGCGGGCCGACCCGGAGGCGTGGTCGCAGAAGCATAGCGAATAGCGGGTTCGCCTGAGTGGGCCACTCCCCCGGCGGTCCGTCGTCCGCGGTTCGCCGTCTTTGAAGCGAAACGGTCGTGTATCCGATCTTGGATCCCATACTTCTGACCTCTGATCACTATGAAGGCGGAACTCCTCACCATCGGCGATGAACTCCTCATCGGCCAGACCACCAACACAAATGCGGCGTGGCTCGGCCGGCGCCTGAGCCGGCTCGGCATTCGGGTGGGGCGGACGGTGACGATGAGCGACACGCGCGACGCCATTCAGCAGGAACTGGATCGGGCCTACCAGGACGCCCGCCTCGTGGTGTGCACCGGCGGGCTGGGGCCCACGCACGACGACGTGACGCGCGAGGTCGTGGGCGAGTACTTCGACGCGCCCCTCCGTACCGACGACGCCCTGCTCGACCGCGTGCGCGAGTATTACGGTCGGCGCGACCGGGAGATGCCCGCGGCCGCGCCCACCCTCGCCCAGGTGCCGGCGGGATTCGAGCCGCTCGACAACCCGGTCGGGGCGGCGGTGGGGCTCTGGTACAAGGCCGAAGATGGGCGCCTCGTGGTGCTGCTCCCCGGCATCCCCGACGAGATGACCTCCATCTTCGACGCCGCCGTGGAGCCCCGACTCGAAGCGCTGCCCGGCGTGGGCGAGGTGCGGCACCGCACCCTCGTGACGGCGGGCATCCCGGAGACGGCCCTGCAGGAACAGCTCGGCGACCTGTCCGACGCCCTGCGCGACGACGTGCACCTGGCCTACCTGCCCTCCACGAGCGGGGTGCGCCTGCGGCTGTCGGCGGAGGGGACGGAGGCCGACGCCACCGCGCGCCTGAACGAGGTAGAAGCGGTGATTCGGGATCGCGCGGGCGACTACATCATTGGCACCGGCGACGTGACGCTCGAGGAGGCGCTGGGCGGCCTGCTGCGGGACCGCGACGCCACTATCGCCGCCGCCGAGAGCGCGACGGGCGGCCTTATTGGGCACCGCCTGACCGGCGTCTCCGGCTCGTCGGACTACTTCCTGGGGAGCATCGTCGCCTACGCCAACCGCGTGAAGGAGGCCGTGCTGGGGGTGGAGGGCGAGGCGATCCGCGAGCACGGGGCCGTGAGCGAGGCGGTGGCCATGCAGATGGCCGCGGGGGTGCGCGACACTCTCGGCACCACCCTCGGCGTCTCGACGACCGGCATTGCAGGGCCCACGGGCGGCACGCCCGACAAGCCGGTGGGCACTGTGTGGGTGGGGGTCGCCGACGCGGACGGGGCCCGCGCCCGGCGGCATCAGTTTGTGGAGGACCGCAGCCTCAACAAAGAGCTCTTCGCCTCCGCCGCGCTGGAGCAGGCCCGTCGCGGCCTGGTGTAGCG
>JBDGQM010000032.1:0-14867 GCA_042219065.1 Salinibacter sp.
CGCACCGCCTCCACGAGGACCACGTACGGCCCGACGCGGACGCGCTCGCCGGCGTCGTTGCGCCCGTCCCACACGATCTCTCCGCTGCGTCCCGTCAGGCGCGCCTCCTCGCTCCAGACCTCGCGGCCCCGGGCGTCGTAGATGCGGACCCGCACGAGATTGGGCACGTCGTCGAACGTGTAGCGGATGCGCGTGGCCCCGTCCCGCTCAATCGAAAAGGGATCGGGGCGGATGCGGAGGCCGGCCGACGCGGGCGCCTCGTCGGAGGGCGGGAGGGAGACCGCGTTGGGCGCGCCGGGCGTTCCGCCACCGGGCGCGGTGCTGCTCGTCCAGTTCTCGGGGGCCTCGGGGTCGCCCGTCGGGCTGATCCGCTCCAGGGCAGTGCCCTTGGCCTCGGCGAGGCCCGGCGCGTGCCAGTCCGGCGCGTAGTCGACCGCCGACAGGACGGTGCCGTCGCGGCGGTGCACGCGCACGAGGCCGCCGCTGTTGCGGAGGCCGAGTTGATTGGCCTCGACCGGGAGATAGGCCACAGAGTCCGGCGTCAGGGGCGCCTCCGGAAATGCCGCGGCGAGCTGCGACTGCGGCACCGGCGTCGCGCCGTCGGGCGCGGCGGCCACCACGACGAACGAGCCCGGCGACACGGCCCGGCGTCGGCCCACCCGAAGCGTGTCCGCGGCGCCGTCCTCGGTGGCCCGGTCCGTGAGGACGAGGCCGTTCGCGGTGAGGGGATGGTCGGCCAGGGTCACGAGCTCCACGTACTCGACCTGATCCGGTCGGTCGTCAAAGTCGTCCGCGAGCGGATCGAACAGGATCTCGTTGACGACGAGCGCCCCCGGTGCGGGACGGCGGGCAAAGGGCAGCGTGGCCCGGTCGAGCCGGTTGCCGACCAGGTCCTGCACCTCGGTCACCTCCAGGATCGCGGCGGCGGGGGCTTCCGAAAGAGAAAGACGCGCGATGCTGTCGGCCCGGAGTGTGGCCTGGGTGACCGTGGCGGCGTCGAACGCGAAGGCGTCCGGCGTGATGCTTTCGGCGCGCACCGGCTCCCCGAACACCACCTCCGCGGTCGTCGAGTCGACCTGCTCGGCAAACGTCGGCCGCGGCGGGGCCGTGTCGGGCGCATGCCGGCTGTTCTGCGCGCCCGGCGTGGCGCCGTCCGGGGCGGTGGAGGACGCAAAATTCGACGGACGGTCCGAGGGGCCCCGCGGATCGATGCGCTCCAGCGAGCGTCCGTCGTTCCCGCCCCACGACGGATCGTACGGGACGGCATCGAGCGTCGTGCCCGACGGCGCGTGGCGGAGGACCACCGTGTCTCCACCGTTGTTGAGGGCGTCCCAGCCCTCCGGGGCAAAAGGGGTCACCGACGGAAAGGCTGCCTCGAAGGCCTCGGGATCTCGTGCGAGCACAGCGTGGGTGTCCGGCGGGAGGGGCGTCAGGGGCGGGGCGATTGTGTTGAAATCTCGATCCTCGTCGCTGTACTGAAGCGCCCCCAGGTCGATGGTCTTGTCGGAGCGGTTGTACAGCTCCACGAACTCGTTCGACGCCGTGGGGGGCGCGTACATGATCTCCGAGACAATCACGTCCCGTGCCGCTGGGCGCTCCGGCACGAAATACGAAAACGACGCCTGATCTTCGTCCAGCACGTTGCCGCGCCGATCGGCCACGCCGGTCGCGATGAGGGTATAGTCGCCGGTGTCGAGCGATGACGACAGCGCACACGCCACGCGGTTCGGGGCCGACGCCGCCACTGTCGCCGACGCGATGGAGGGCGCGTCGGCCGCCTCGAACGCAAAGGCCTCGGCGGAGACGGTAGCGGCGTTCAGCGGCTCAGAAAAGACGACCCTCACCGAGTCCCCACCGCGGGACGGAGTGGCGGAGGTCAGCGACGGCGGCGTCCGGTCCGGATCGTAGACGCTGTTCTGGACGCCCGGCGTCGCGCCCGCCTCGGCCTCCGACGACGCGAAATTGCTCGCCGCGTCCGAAGGCCCTGCCGGATCGATGCGTTCGAGGGACTGCCCGTCGCTTCCGCCCCACGAGGGATCGTACGGCACCGAGTCGAGCGGCGTCTCGGAGGGCGAGTGGCGAAGATAGACCGTGTCGCCGCCGTTGTTGAGCGCGGCCCACCCGTCCGGTTCGATGAAGCCGGTTTCTGGGAATGCGGATTCAAAGGCGTCGGGGTCGCGCACGAGCACGACGTATCGGTCCGGGGCGAGCGTCGTGTCGGCCGCGGTCACCGGCTCGAACGACCGATTGGCGTCCGCAAACGCCAAGTCGTTCAGGGCGACCGGCTCCTCGCCACGGTTGTAGAGCTCAATAAATTCGTTCGTCGAGGGGGACGGGGCGTACATGATTTCGTTGATCACGACCTCCCCTGGATCGGGCTGGGCCGCTGCGGGGGCGGGGCCGAGGAGGGCCAGCAGGACGACGCCGACGACACACCGAGCCATGACTGATCTCGGGGCTGACATGGGAGCGACGTGAGGGCTGCGTCCCGTCGAGAGGGGGCGTTAAAGTAAACCCCGAGACAAATCTTTGTCAAGAATCGAAGGGCGGTCGCACCTGCAAGGGATTTGTTGAGGTGCTGCGGGTCGTCCGCCGCCGGTCGAGGCAACAGCCGGGACCGTGCGGGCGAGAGGGCGAAGGGGCGAGAGGGCGAGTAGGGGATGGGCGCTCGAATCGAACGCTTCGGATCCTGGTGAGGACCCTGTCAGAATGCAAGCCGCGACGCTACCGCCGAAGGCGGTTTATCTCGACGGGCTACGTCTGCGGGTCGCTCGTGCCGTCGCCCGAGACTGCGAGCTCCGGATCGGATGCTTCGCCGTTGTCGCCGTGCTTCCGGCCGAGGTGATTCATGAGCGTGCGGGCCATGAGCCGGGCCGTGGGGGCGAGCGGGGTTTCGTCGATGTCGAACCGGTGGTGGTGCAGGGGATAACTCGTTTCTGGGCCCGAGGCCGTCCCGACCCGGATGAAGGCGCCGGGGACGTGCTCCAGGTAGTGGGCAAAGTCCTCGCCGCCCATGCTCGACCGTTCGATCTTGTGGATGGCCTGATCGCCGAAGTCGTCCCGGATTGTGGCCTCGACGTTGTCGATGGCCGCTGCGTCGTTAATGACGGGAGGCGATCCGTCTTCGAAGTCCAGCTCAATGTGAGCCCCGTGCAGGTCCGCCAGTCGCTCCGCCGCCTGGCGCATGTACGACCGCACCGTCTCCCGGTCGTCCCTCGAGACGGTGCGCAGGGTGCCCCCCAGTGAGGCCTGCTCCGGGATGACGTTGTGGGCCTCGCTGCCGTCGAGCATCGTGAAGGTAAGCACGCACGCGTCGCGGGCGTCCGTCACCCGCCCGGCCGCCTGATAACACTGGTCCATCAACTGAGAGGCAATCCAGACCGTGTCCACGCCTTCGTGGGGGCGGGCCGAGTGTCCGGTGCCTTCCTGTCGCACCTTCACCTCGAACCGGTCGGACGAGGCGGTCGCAGGGCCTTTGATGAGGCCGTACCGGCCCACGTCGAGCGTCGGGTCCACGTGCACCGCGTACACCGCGTCGAGGCCCTCCAGGATGCCGGCCCGAATCATGAGCGGGGCGCCGCTCGGCAGGCCTTCCTCGTTGGGCTGGAAGAAGACGCGCGCCCGGCCCGGAAGGTCGGCGCGGTTGGCGTGCAGCACCAGCGCCACGCCGATGCCCATGGCGGTGTGGGCGTCGTGGCCGCACAGGTGCGCCACGTCGGGCGTCTGCGATCGGTACGGGACCCGCTTCTGGTCCTGGGTCGGGAGCGCGTCGATGTCGGCCCGGTACCCGACCATGCCGCCCGTGCCCTCCCCGTCAATGTCGACGTACAGGCCGGTGCCCGCCACCGGCCCGTGCACGTCCAGCCCAAATCCCTCCAGCGTCTCCCGAATGAAGCGCGCCGTGTTGTGCTCGTTCATCCCGACCTCCGGATGTTTGTGGAGGTGCCGCCGCACGCCGACGAGAATCTGGGCGAGAGACTGCGTGTCGCCCGCGATGTCCGTGATGGGGTCGGGGAGACGAGAGGGGGTGTCGGGAGGAACGGGAGAGTGCATGCGGAGCCCAAAGACTCATTCGAAGTGACCAACGCTCCGGCAAAAACGACAAATCAAGAACGAGGTCGCCGGGTCGGGTATAATGAGTCAAAGGGGTCCAGAGATTCGCACCGATCTGCCGTCAGGTGAGGCCCAGGTATTTGCGGAGGGTCCACTCGCCGGCCAGCAGGAGGAGGATGAGAAGCAAGAACAGCGAGGTGCGCCACAATTCCGCCTCGGACGTTTGCTGAACGACCTCGCTCGAATACGACGACCGGCGCTCCAGGTCGTCGGGCAACTGGTCCAGGGTCCGAGCGGTGTAGGCGGTGCCGCCCGACCGGGCGGCGATCTGGCGCAGGAGCACCGCGTCGGCGCGGGGGTCCTGGTATTCGAGTCGGAGGGGGGCCACCGAGAACTGTCCCTGGTCCGTGCCCAGCGTGCTGTTGCCCAGCTGGGCGGTGGCCTCGTAGCGGTAGGTGCCCTCCGGCAGCGTGCCCACGTCGAGCGTGTAGCGGCCCTGCCCCACCGGATCCATCGTGTAGGGGTACTCCGTGCCGGTCGAGTCCCGCACCGTCACGTTCACGGTGGCGTCCGAGACCGGTTGCATGCTTTCGTTGTAGACCTGTCCGGTAAACGAGACCGGCGCGCCCCCGTCGAAGGTGGTGGCCACCGGGCGCACCCGAACGGGCGAATCGTCGGCCTGGGTGCTGACCCAGCGCAGCAGGTTGCTGGCCAGGCCGGGCCACAGCGGATCGGCAGCGTCGAGCTCCGACGGCAGGAGCGCCCAGCGCCACACCCCCGTGCCCAGTAGGGCAGCCGTGCGCTGACCCGCCCGGCGCCGCACGACCAGCAGCGGATCGGCATCGGCCTGTGTGCCCTCCGTGGCCAGGACCTGGGCGTCGGGCGACGGCGTCCAGTTGACCGTAGTGCCCCGGAGGGGCGGGAGGCGGTCGAACAGGGACACCTCGGCGTCGTCGATCCGAAAGAGTGGGTGCCGCTGTTCGCCATCGACGATGGTGAACGGCGCCTCGGTGAACGTTGTGGTCCCGGACTCGGGCGTGGCGGGCAGGGCAGATCCGAAGTGGTCGCTCCAGGCGGAGAGGTCCGTCTGCCGATCGAGGAAAAACAGGGCGGGCATGCCGTCGTCGATCGCGGTCGCGACGCGCTTCACCACGTCGTCGGGCACCGGGGCGCTGGGGAAGCCGGCGCACACCACCACGTCGAACGACGAGAGACTGTCGGGCAGGGGGCCCTTGAGAAACGAGCCGTCCGGGGTGGGCACGCGGGCGGTCACCTCCGTGTCGGCGTTGCGCTCGTAGACACGGCGCAGGGCGGTGAGGTTGGGAGAAGGGGCGGCGCCCAGCAGAAGGACCTGCCGCTTGCTCTCGAGGACGCGCAGGGACACCGTCTGCGCGTTGTTGCGGGTCGTGGCCTCGCCCGCCAGTTCTGTGGCGCGGACCGTCAGCCGCTGGAGTCCGGCCACTTCGGGGGTAAACGAGAGGTCCACCGAGGCCTCCCCGGTGCCCGCCGGCAGTTGCACTTCGCGCTGGTCCAGGGTGCGGCCGTCCCGTTCGAGGGTGACCGTCACCGATTCGCCCCGCCCCTGAGTCGCCGTGAGGGTGGCCCGCACCGGCACTTTTGAGTCCAGGTAGGCCCGATCGTTCGTGGTCACGCTCCGGAGGCGCAGGTCGCGCTGCCGGGTGGTGTCGCCCACCGTGACCGTGTGGATGGGCACCGGCGACCGGTCCGCGACGCGCAGCGGATTGCGGCCCGTGTTGTACTGCCCGTCGGAGACGAGGAGGAGGCCTTTCAGGTTGGTGCTCTGAAGCTCCTCGGGCACGGCCTGGAGGGCGCCTGCCAGGTCGGTACGGGCCCCGTCGAAGCGAAGGGAGTCGGCGACGGCGCCGGACAGGGCACGCGCGGTATCCCCAACCTCGAAGAACTGCACCGATCCCGGCACCTCGTCGTCCTCCAGCGTCTGCAGCAGTGCCCGCACCGAGTCGCGGGCCGTCTCGGCGCTTGGCGACCTATTCCCCGCGGTCACCACCTGCATGCTCTCGGTGTTGTCCACCAGCACGGCCAACACGGGCGGCCGTTCGGACGACTGAATCTGCTGCACCACCGGCTTGAAGAGCAAAAAGCAAATGAGGGCGAGGGCCAGAAACCGAAGTCCCCCGAGCAGGCCCCGCCACCCCGCGCTGAGGGACGGGACGGTCGACCGGTAGGTCCAGTACGTCAGTCCCCCTGCCACCACCACCGAGAGGAGCAGCAGCCAGGGCGAATAGCCGAACGAAAACTCCATGCGGGACATCAGGGATTAATCGATGATCGTGACGCGTCCGGCGGCGCGGTGGCCGGCGTCGGTGCGAACCTCGTACCGGTAGAGCCCGGGCGAAAGGCCCTCGGTGTCCAGGGCGATCCGGTTGGGGCCGGGATGACCGACCCGTTCGACGTGGCGCACCCGGCGGCCGGACGGCGTCGCCAGGGACACGCGGAGCGCCGAGGTCCGGGCCGGCGCCGTCACCGGAACGACGAGGGCCGACGAGGCGATCCGGCGGTACGGAGCGGAGGCCTGAAGGGTCGGGGGCGGGGAGCGGCGCGCCCGCCACTCGGCGGCTCGGATGGCGGCATTGGCGTTTACGATGCCCCAGCCACGACTCGTGTCGGGGGCGTGGGCCTGCGACGCCGTCTGCCGGAGGAGACGGCGCACCTCGATGGGGCCGAGCGACGGGTTTACCTGGAGCATCTGGGCCACGATGCCTGTGACTTGCGGACTCGCGAACGAGGTGCCCCCCACCCGGGCGTACCGGTCGCCGTCCCAGGCGGCGGCCACCTCGCGTCCCTGCACGAGCACGTCCGGCTTGCGGCGGCCGTCGGCGGTGGGGCCCCGGGCGCTAAACGAGGCCAGCGACGAGTCGGGCGCGATGGCCCCTACCGCGATGGCGGAATCGGCGTCGGCCGGAGTATTCACATAGAACCAGCACGCGTCCGGGCTGCCGCAGCCGCTGTTGCCGGCGCTCACCACCACCGTCACGCCCAGTTGGGCCGCCCGGTCCACCGCCCGCGTCGTGAGGGCTGTGTCGCCGTCCAAGTCATCGGTCGAGTAGCTCCGCTGCCCGTCGTCGAACGTCGTATAGCCGATCGAGACATTCACCACGTCCACCCCTTGGCGGTGAAGCCATTCCAGGCCCGCCACGAAATTGTCCTCTTCCACGTTGCGCTCGAACTGCGTAAATTCCGTCGTCGCCCCAAACACGGTGGCCCCGTAGGCCGGGCCCACGAGCGCGCCGGGATCGTACCCGAGGGCGACGGACATGACGCCGGCGCCGTGATTGCCCCCCTGGCGCCCGGCGGTAAAGTTGCGAAGACCGCCGAGGCGGTCGGTGGCCCGCAACTGCGAGAATGCCGGGTGCTGGAGGCGGTTGAAGCGGGCGTCGAGGAAGCCCACGCGGACGCCGTGCCCGTGGAGGCCGCGCTCGATGGGGGCTAGGGCATTGATCCGCGAAAGCGGACCGCGGGCAGCCCCGTACTCCACCGATCCCTCCGGGCGCATCCCCAGCACGGACGAAGAGGGAGGGGCCGAACGCGCAGGCGACGCCGCGTCGGCGGAATGAAGATGGGCCACCGGCCGTGTGGACCGTACGAAGGGAAGGGCCGCTACCGCGTCGTGCAGCCTCGTGGGCAGCCGCGCAGACACAGCATGAAACCAGCGGCTCTGCACCTGAAGGTCAACGCCCGCCTCCCGGAGGCGCTTCAGGTACGACGGAGCGACGGGCCGCGTCCAGCGCACCTCCGCCGGCGAGGAGGCATGGCGGGGTCGCGCCTCCAGAAAAATCCAGTACTTCTGCGGGGCGGATGCGGTAGTGTCGGCCCGGGGGGCCGCCTGCGCCGGCTGGAGTCCCGCGAGGACGCCGACCAGGAGCAGCAGGCCCACCAGCAGGGCCCGGGGCCGGCCGCTTCCGCGGTGCGCGGCAAAAAGCGCTCCCGCCGTCGCGGCCAGGGCGTGGGAGCTAGAATGGACGGGGGGTGAACGCCGAGTCATCAGCAGAATGCGGGTGACGAGCGGGGGCAGACCTCGGAGGACACTGAGCAGGACGAACGGTTGGCGACCCGGGCCCTGAGGGGCCGGCGGGCGGCTGCCGGACAGCGGCCGCAGGCGTCACCGACCACGCCGGGGACCGCATGGGGCACCGTGCCTCATATGTACAGGAACGTCATGAACCCGACGAAGCAGGTGACCAGAAACGCCCCTTGGAGCCGGGAGATCTCGTGGTCCCACCACGTCAGCGGAATAATGAGGACACAAAACCCCAGCATCACGGGGAAGTGGAGGCGAATGGTCTCGGGCTCGACGGTAATGGGTTCTGCGATGGCGAGCGTGCCTACCACAAACAGCACGTTCAGGAGATTGCTTCCCATGACATTGCCCACCGTCATGCCCGACTCCTGCTTCAGCGCCCCCACCAGGGAGGCCGCGAGCTCAGGGAGGCTCGTGCCGATCGCCACGACGGTCAAGCCAATCACAACCTCGTCGATGTTCAACAGGTCGGCGATCTCCAGGGCGTTGTCCACCATCAGGTGAGCCCCAAGAGCAAGCCCCACCACTCCCCCGAACAGATACACGCCCTTGGCGAGGGAGGAAAGCTCCGGGTTGGCCGAGTCGAGTTCCCCCTCCATGCTCTCCAGAATGACGGCGTGGGAGGTGTTCCGGGCGTCGAGAAAAACATACACCCCGAGGCCCACCAGAATGATCACCATGATCCCCCCGTCGAACGCGCCGATGACCCCGTCCAGCGCACAGACATAAAAGAGCGCCATTACCCCCAGCATCACCGGATACTCGCGCTTCAGCACATCCGGGGTGACGGCCAGGGGAAGCGTCAGGGCGCAGACCCCCAGAATCAGGGCTATGTTGCTGATGTTAGACCCGATGATGTTGCCGATGGCGAGGGGCGAGGTCCCTGACAGCAGGGCAAAAAAGTTCACCAAGAACTCTGGCATCGACGTTCCCAGGGCCACCACCGTGAGCCCCACGATGACTGGACGGATTCCGTACTGAAGGGCAATGCTGGACGCCCCCTGAATGAGGCCCTCGGCTCCCAGGTACAGCACGAGGAGGCCGACGAAGAAGAGAAAGACGTAAAGGACCATGCGGGGGAGCTCAGGTGAATCACCGACCAAACAGCAGAACCGCTACGAGGCTGGACTTTTGACCGTGAGCCTCGGGACTGTCGTCGGGAAAGGAGACATTCAGGGTACGAGCAGAGTGGGCCTCACGCCTCGTCGAGCAAGGCCTGGCCACGGAACGAGCCCGGAAGCAACGCCGAAACGGTGGTGCGTTCAGGAGGCTCAGCGTGTCGGTCCATCCAAAGCGTCGTATCGGGGGCGAGTTCCGCCAGGAGTTGCCGACACGCCCCGCAGGGCGTGCCGCCGGCATCCTCGGCGCAGGCAAGAAAGAGGTGAGGAGGCGCCGGGAGGTCGTACGACTGAACGGTGCCCAGGGCGTTGCGCTCGGCACAGAGGATGCGGGCCCAGTCCGGATGCTCCACGTTCGCGCCCGGGACGAGGCGGCCGTCGCCGAGGTCGAGCACCGCCCCCACCGCATAGTCGGAACTGGGGACGTAGGCCTGCCGGGCCACGCGTCGGGCAACATCGATGCCCGCCGCCGGATCGTCGAGGGAGCGGGCAAGCGTCGGCGCAAGCGGGTCACCCATAGGGGGCAGCGCCCCGTCGCCGGCCCAGCCGCCTTGTAGCCACGCGTCGTCGGCCACAGCCTCGTAGGGGCCCTGCGGCAGTTCCTCCACGTACAGGGCCTCCTCGCGACGAAAGGGGCGCGACAGCACGAAGGCAGCGACTGCATCGGCCACCCCCGCGGCCACGGCGGTGGTGTAAGCGTTCAGGACGGCCGGAAGCGTCAGCGAGTACGACGCGCTCTCAACCCGGACGCCCGGGATCCACCGTCCATCGTCGAGCAGGAGCACAGCCGCCGTGGGGGCCTCGGAAAACGGCACATGGGCGCGGGAACGGAGCCCCTTAGCGCGCTCGCGGAGGGGGGCAAGAGGTGGGGGAGGCGGCATGGAAGCCGAAGCACTGTCGAAATGCAGAATTCGGGATCCGCGCGAATCGGTGGGCACCGGGCGAGGTTCCCGAATCCCGGCCCGGACTCTCCACGACGGTCCCCCTCTTTCTGCACGCTACGATGGAGGCCTACGGCCGTCTGCGGAACGCAGGACGGTGACCTTCCAATTCTGTTACGCTCAAGGGTTGACGCACCGGGGGATGATTTCCGTATATTGACGTTATACACAGACGCACTTTTTGCGACTCGTCCTACTCCACCACGGGCGAGCTTTTTTCTGTGTCTAATCGGGACGTCTTAATTCAGAATCCCGCTCCCCAAACGGAATCCCCCCGGTTGTGGGTGCCGTCGATTCTACCCGCCCCCACATGCGGGCGGAGCAATACGCCCCGAAAACGCCCGACCCCTTAGCCCTCTTATTTAGATCGTAGGCTCATGCCCAGACCCACTTATCCCCTGGAGTACGAATGTTTTGGTTGCGACCGCGAAACCGTTGTTGATCGGTCCGACGCCCGCGGCTTGTATTCGGATCCCGATTCGGTGAACGCCCCCAAGGTCGTCCTCGAACAGCGCGGGTGGATGCAGGGGGAGGCCGACGAGATGCTTTTCTGCCCCGACTGTGCGGTTGCCAGTGGGGTTGGCCGGTCTAGCTCCCACTGAACACCGAGGTAGTCCCCCCTGTTGCAGGGCAAAAAGCGTCTATTCCTGATGATCTCCAGTGCCCTCAAATCTCTTCTTGGATTTCTTCGCAACCTGAACTCCAGGCCGCCACTCCAGAGAGGCGCGGTCCGCGCAGGAGGGATGTTTCTGATCCTGATTCCTGTGACGGTGCTCTTCGACTATGCGTTGGGAATGTCTACCGAATGGTCGGTGGCGACGTTTGTGGAGATGGGCATCGTGTCGATTATCTACGCCGTCGTGGTGCACTATCTGGGGAGCGGGACGTCGGGGTCCTCCGACGGTCAGAAAAAGCCCTCCACGACGAGGTCTCCCCGGTGAGAATGGGTTAGAGGGTCGGCGATCCGAGGCCGCTGGGCCTCGTCCCTCCGCCACGGCGCGCAAGATGAGGGATCGGTCTTTCGCCGCGAAGACTACAGAACAATTCCCATGGAGCATCCGGTGGTCTTTCTTTGCATGAATGTCCTCGGCACCGCCTGGCTCGTGCTTGGATACCATCTGCTGAGGAAGGGCATCACCGGAGGCTCGAGATCCAGCAGGGAAGGCGCCCTGATGACCTACGCTCCGGATCTGGTCGCCGGGCTCATGTCGGCGGTCCTCGGGATATGCTTCTGGTTGGGGTCGTTTGTCTGGTTTTAGGGCGGCAGGGGTCGGTCGCTCCGCGCATCCGTGCAACTGAGGTCGGAACTTCCCTCTGGGTCTGCCAGGATGGGCAAACCGACGGTCTCGAACGCCCACAAACGCAGAAAACGCCCGCCTGAGAACAGCACTCAAGCGGGCGTCAAGTCGTACGCTCGGGAGGATTCGAACCCCCGGCCTTCGGTACCGGAAACCGATGCTCTGTCCGACTGAGCTACGAGCGCAAGGAGAAACACCTGTGCACAAGCCAGCTGACTTGTGCATCACAGTGTTCGGCAGAGCCCCCGGAATGTTCCTGCAAAGAATCCGCGAAGGGGCAAACAGCAGGAAGCTCTGCACTTTCAACTCCGCACTTCGTCTTTTCCCCCGACGTTTTCGTTTCTGTGGCTTCGCCCTCCCCCGCAGCCGGTGGACCGACCCTTCTTGACCCGTGGAGCCGACACGGCCGCCTGCCGCTCGATGGGCCCCTGGAACGGGCCTCGGTGCGCCGGACCACCCTCAGCTTTCTGACGGGCCTGCTGGGGCTCGGGGCGGCCTTCATTCTTTTTCAGTTCATCCTGACGCCGGTCATTCTCGTCGCCCAAATTGCGATGGCGGAAGGGGGGCTGTCGATGGAGGCGTTCGGGAGCCCGGAGCAACTGATGGCGACCTACACCCGGGAGCTGGTCCTGAGCAACAGCATCGGACAGGTCCTGGGACTGGCGATCCCGTCCCTGCTGGCGGCCCGGCTTCACTCCTCGGAATGGGTCGAGTACCTCCGTCTCCGCGGGGTCGACGGGCGCCTCCTGCTGCTGGCACTGGCCGGGGTCATCGGCCTTCAGCCGGTGACGCAGTGGCTCGCGGAGCTCAACCAACAACTCCCGCTTCCCGAGACCGTGCGGCTGATGGAGCAGTCGCAGCTGGAGTTGATCCGGAACGTGCTCAAAAGCAATATGGGGCTGATCTCGAACGTGGTCATGCTGGCGCTCGTGCCCGGGGTCTGCGAGGAGATCCTGTTCCGTGGATACGCGCAGCGGCAGTTTGAGCGGGCGGCGGGCCCGGCGGGCGGAATTCTTCTGGCCGGGGTCCTGTTCGGGGTCTACCACCTTCGCCCATCACAGCTGTTGCCGCTGACGGTCCTCGGCCTCTACATGGCCTATCTGGTCTGGCGGACGGGGAGTCTCCTCTCGGCCATGGCGGTCCACGTCACGCACAACGGCCTGGCCGTGGTGGGGGCCCAGTATGCCGAGTCGCATCCGGACTACGACCTGCAGGCGGTCGAGAATGCGACCATGCCGTGGTACGCGGTGCTCGCGGGATTCGTCATTGTGGGCGGTGTTCTCTATGTTGTGCATACGCTCGCTCCTCGCGTCCGAGACGGGTAGTCCAGAGGGCGGGGAGTTCATTCTGTCCACGATCTTCTTCGCGATCCATGAGCAAGCATGAGGACTGGGTAAGCATTTTTCGGTCGAGTACCGACTACGAGGCCGATCTCGTCCGGGACCGGCTCGATGACAGCGGCATCCCGGCCGTGGTGCTCACGCAGCGCGACCACGCGTTCAACCTGACGGTCGGCGATCTCGCGTCGGTCCACGTGATGGTGCCCCCGGAGCAGGCCGACGACGCGGTAGCCCTGCTGGAGGAGCAGCTCTCCGACGAGGAGCTGGAGGAGGCTGCCCTTGGGGCCAACTCGAAGGCGCCACCTGCCAATACGCCGGAGGAGGACTCGAAGCTCGACTCCGGCCACGAACACATGGATCTTGGGCCGCCCGACGAGGACGAGGACCCGTCTGCGTAGAGGCGAAGACCTGTCCGTGTACTGATTGGATGGAGAAGCGCCCTCGGTCCCGTGAGCAACAATCTTCGCCGAATTGGTACCGCCGTGCTCGCCGCCCCCGTCGTGGTGGGGGCCGCGTATTTGGGGGGATGGTGGTTTGCAGGGCTCGTGGGGCTCATTGGCGTCCTGGGTCAGCGGGAGTTGTATCTGATGGCCCACGAGGCCGGAGCCCATCCCTACCGGGGGGGCGGCTACCTGATCGGGCTCTCCGTGGTGGCGATTGCCGTACAGCCGTCCCTGTGGTCGACGGGGGCGATCCTGCTCCTGCTCTTCACGGTGGCCGCCCCGCTGGTGCTTCCCCACGAGCAGTTCCTGGTCAGCTTTGCGGTGACCCTTGCCGGTATGGTGTACCCCACGGCCCTGCTCGGAAGCCTCGTGGTGCTCCGCGAGGTGCGCGGCCCGGCCGTTGCGGACGGGGAGGCGTTCTCCCTTGTGCTCGTGGTCCTACTGATCGTGTGGGCCACAGACGTGGCGGCGTACTACGTGGGCCGAACGTGGGGACAGCGGCCCCTTGCGCCGACCATCTCGCCGAGCAAAACCTGGGGGGGCACGCTCGGCGGCATTGGGGCGGCTGTGGCCGCCGGGATTCTGCTCAAAGTGGCCGTCGTAGACGTGCTGGCGTGGCCGCACGTGCTCGCGCTCATCGCCATCGGCGGCGGGGTCGGGCAGGTGGGGGATCTGCTGGAAAGCACGCTCAAGCGCTCGGTTGGGGTCGACGATTCGAGCACCATACTGCCGGGCCACGGGGGCATGCTGGATCGGTTCGACGCCATGGCGGTGGCCGCACCGATCATCGTGCTCTATCTCCACCTGGTGGCCGGCTTGTTTTGATGGGGGAGTGCGTATTGCGTAGTGCGTAGTGCGTATTGCGTAGTGCGTATTGCGTAGTACTGTGTCAATCGTGATTGTAGGGCAGTACGCGATCTCAAAACCCAAGGCAAGTCGTTCCGAGCAGCGTCGAGGCGCCCTGAACGAAGTGAAGAAGTGCTCCTGGAGTGAACCTCCCAGAAGTAGGCGGCACGGTTCGGGGAGATTTACTGCGTCAGTCGCTACGCTCGTGTCTCGACTGCGCTCGAAACATGTCCCGACTACTGTCGCATTGGCGTCAAGCAAACCGTAAAGGTTCTGCGAAATGTCCTTCGCCGGTGAAGCTCCGATCCCGACAGCCGTCGGGACATGGAAATCAAAGTCATTCTGACTGCCTATGACCTGGTTCCGGCTGTTCGCAGCCTTGGATGGACCGACTGGTAGTCTTCGATGTAGGGCTGTTTGTTCTTGATCATCCCACACAACACGCGCAGGAGCTTGTTGGCAATGTTGTTGAACACGAGTTGCTTCGGTTTCCCCTCCGCCCGCTTCCGATGAAAGTACGTCCGGAACCGATCCGTATGGGTGCGAACCGATCGTGCCGCCAGATGCAGAAGCTTCCGCATCATCGAAGGCCCGTAGCCCCGAGAGGTTGGGGTCTTCTCGTGCTTTCCGCTTTGGTAGGCGTTGGGGCAGATGCCCAGGTAAGCCGCCAGCTTGCGGTACTGGGGCAGCTCGGTAAATCCGTTGGTCAACACCAGCATGTGCGCTCCCATAAGCAACCTCGCTCCCGGAGCACTGGCGACGATCTCCACC
>JBDGQM010000033.1:0-4315 GCA_042219065.1 Salinibacter sp.
CATTTCGCAGAACCTTTACGGTTTGCTTGACGCCAATGCGACGACTGTCGGGATGACGTGCTCCTGAAGGGGTTTTCGG
Organism: Salinibacter sp.; assembly: GCA_042219065.1. Lineage (GTDB taxonomy): Bacteria > Bacteroidota > Rhodothermia > Rhodothermales > Salinibacteraceae > Salinibacter. The sequence goes on from JBDGQM010000033.1 coordinate 80, forward strand.
ATGCGCTGGAAGCAACGTACTTTTGCTGATCTACTTTAGTCATCGTACTCGATCTCCGCCACACCTTCCTCGAATTCGGCCTCGAGCTCCTTGACCGTTCCGGTCGCTTCGTAGTCGAACTGGGAGAGGTCCTGGATCGTCCCGTCCCCGCGCTCGAACCACCGCGCTGGATCGAGCCGCACGATGAGCTCGCGGGAGAAGCCTTCGCTGGTGACCTCGAGGGGCGTGCTCAGCACGCGCTCCACCTCGATCTCGGCCTCGAAGTACGTCGTGAAGGACGTCGGCGCGCCGTCGGCGGGGGTGAAGGTCCCGGTGACGACCATGCTTGCGTCCTCGGGCCAATTCGGGAAGCCCTCTTCGGTCCGGATGGCCGACAGCAGCTCTTGGGCACTCCCCTCGTCATCGTCGAGGTCGTCGACCTCGAACTCAAACTCGTTGTAGGTGCCGTTTGGCACGTCCCCGGCCGCGACGGGCGAGACCTCAGAGTCCTGGAGGGGCAGATCCAGGAAGTCGGGACGCTCAACTTCAACTTCCCGTTCGATTTCCACCTCGGCGCTGTCCTCGCCCGTGCCTTCTGTGTCCTGCTCCAGCTTTACCTTGTCGACGATCAGTCGGATGTCGTCGATCTGCATCGTGCCGTTCGAGCCCGACAGCACCAGGGAGTCGGCGGCTGCTTTGGCGAAGGAACCGGTCGATTGTGTGGAGGAGGCCGTTGCGAAGCTGACCGTCACCTCGCCGCCGTTGCTGGTGGAGGGTCCTGTCGAGTCGCAGCCGACGAGGGCAACCGCCGCGATGAGGGCGAGGACGAGGGGGACGAGTCGGGGGCGTGAACCATTCATGGGTCGTGGGTGCTGGGTTGTACGAACAAAATCAACGTGAATGAGAGACGTGCTCCGTCGGGACCGGCACAGCCTGTGTCCGACGGTCGAGCGGTCGACCGCCGTGGCCGTGCCGCGGGGCGAACGGCTTCGCACGACTACAGCATTCTATAAGGAGGCAATTTGCATTCCGGACTCCGCGGGACACCGTCGGTTCACGGAATGTCTACAATGTCGCGGCTTGACAGCGTCAGAGCCGGGTGCGAGGTAGGAGGATGGCCCGTTCACAGAAGCCACGTTCTCGGGCGGTGTCTCACCCGGTGTCTCAGGTCTGTGTCCAGGTGTTGCGGACGAGACGAGCCCTCCACAGCTCGTGCGGGACGGGAGTCCGGCGGACGAGAAATGTTGGCGAAACGAAGGGCTTGCGCCGGGTGCGGCGACGAACGGGAGGCGGGAAGCCGCGTTCATTGCCTGCGTTTTACTCGTTTCTGCTCATCTGTCCCCGTTGTGCCCGTCCTTCCCGAGGCCTTCCGCACCGAACTGCGCGCCACCCTTCGCCTGGCCGGACCGGTTGTGGCGGCGCAGTTGGCGCACATCTCCATGGGCTTCGTGGACACGGTGATGGTGGGGCGCCTGGGGCCGGAGGCCCTAGCCGGCGTGGCCTTGGGGAATACGCTCTTTTTCTTCTTCGCCATCATGGGGATGGGCGTGGTGCGGGCCGTGGGGCCGATGGTGTCGCAGGCCGTGGGCGCGGAGGAGCCGGCGGCCGTGGGCCGGAGCGTGCGGCAGGGCCTCTGGCTCGCTGCCGGGCTGGGCCTGCTCATCTTCCTCGTGCTCAGCAACGTCGAGCCGGTGCTGCGGTGGACGGGGCAGCGCGAGGTGGCCATCGATGGGGCGACGCGCTACCTCGACGCCATCCGGTGGGGCATTCTGCCGTTCCTGGGCTTCGCGGCGCTCCGGAGCTTCGTGGAGGGCCTCTCGCGGCCCCTTCCGGTCACCCTCATCTCCCTCGTCGGCGTGGCGGTAAACATCGGCGCCAATGAGCTGCTGATGTTCGGCCGCTGGGGATTCCCGGCCCTCGGACTGGCGGGCACCGGCTGGGCCAGTACGATCGTCTTCTCGTTCCTCTTCGGGGCGCTGGCGGTGTTCGTGCATCGCACCGCACCGTTTGCCGAGCACGGCGTGTTCACGCGCCTCCGCGAGCCGGACCCGTCTTACTTGCGCGAGCTCGTGTGGGTAGGGGCGCCGATGGGGGCCTCGCGGGGCATCGAGTCGAGCCTGTTCACGGTGACCACGGTCTTGATGGGCACGCTGGGGACGACGGCGCTGGCGGCCCATCAGGTGGCGCTGCAGTGCGCGGCGTTTGCGTTCATGGTGCCGCTCGGCATTGGCATGGCGGGCACGGTGCGGGTGGGGCAGGCGGCCGGGGCGCGGGACGAAACGGGGGCGCGCCGGGCCGGGGGCGTGGCGATGGGGCTGGCGACCCTCTCCATGGCGGGCACGGCGATTCTCTTCTGGACCCTGCCGCGGCCCCTCGTGGGGCTTTACCTGGACCTGTCCGATCCCGGCAACGCCGAGGTCATCGCACTGGCGGTGCAGCTGCTCGGCGTCGCCGCCGTCTTCCAGCTGTTCGACGGCCTGCAGGTGGCGGCCCACGGGGCGCTGCAGGGCCTCAAGGACACCCGTGTGCCCATGGGCATCGCGGCGGTGACGTACTGGGGCATCGGGCTCGGGACCGGCTACCTGTGGGGCGTGCGTGGGGGCGGCGGCCCCGAAGCACTGTGGTGGGGCCTCGTCGTGGGGCTCGCGGCGGCGGCCGTGCTGCTGGTGGGGCGGTTTCACCGGCAGGTGGAACGGGCCGTCCGCGAGCGGGCAGTGGCCACGGAGGACGACACAGCGCCCGTTTCGGCCTCCCCCGCGGCGTCTCCGCTGGACGAGTAGTCAAGCTCCCGCGTCAGAAGCCTCCGAAGCGAAAAGACAGCCCGCCGTACGGGCCGCCAAGATCGGCGTCCGACACGCCCTGCAGGTCGCTCCCGGATACCAGTCGGTACCCGCCGGTGACCCCGACGCGGAGATAGCTGGTCACGTTCAGCTCAAGCCGGGCACCGGCCTCCGTCACGAACAGCGCAGTCGCGTCGAAGCTTTCATCATTCGGCGGGTCGAAGTCGTCGTGTGTGAGCTGGGCCGAGCCGCCGCCCACGACGACATTGGCGCCGTAATGCACCAGTTCGGACGGCGCGCCGATGTACTCGAGAAGGAGTCCCCCGTATCCCAGCTGGAGCTCTCCGGAGCGGTCGTTGAAGGTTCTGCTCGGGGGCACCGCGAGGCCGCGTGCAGCCCCGCCGATCACGAGGTGCCGGTTGAGGACCCAGCCGCCCTGTCCGCCCACAATTGTGCGGGCTTCTCCGTCGATGGGGGTGACGGCGACGGTGGGAGCACCATACCCGCCGCTCGACTCCAGATCTCGGAAGAGCGTCTCGTCGGACGGAGACGGTCCCTGAGCGACTGCCGGGATGGTCGGGGCGAGTCCCAGAAGAAGTGCGAGGACGAGGGTGCGGCTTCGGTTGAAGGTGCAGAACAGTGTGTGCAGCATAGAGATGATGGTCGGGTCTCGGATCCAAAAACGCGTTCGGTCAAACCACGACAATGCGAGGCCGCTGTGTTACGGGCAAACCCAGCCACAGCCGAAATGCACACGCGTTTTGACGGATGAAAATCCTCCGTTCACTGCGGGTCCATCCGTTGTTCATGTGCCTCCCGATCCTGGATGCGAGGCGGGACGAGGCGCCCCGCTGTCACATCGACGAAACAGTGGATTGACCGCATCTCCACAGTCGTGGGGAAGAAAAATGGAGGTGGCGGGTACAAGTCGCGTCCATTGGGCTCAGGGCAATCGCATGAACGCAAACCGTCGCTCCAAATGCCGATGGGAATCGTGCACAGGCTTTGATTTGGAGCCCATACTTCCGGAAGGGGAAGCCTGCCCATTCGGTCGGATAGGTCCCAAATCAAGTTTGGGACGACAAACGAGGGTGCTTTTTTGTGTCTCCACTGCCAGAAAATGGATGTCTGAGCATCAGTTTGAACCTGTCGGCTATTGATGCGATTGCCCTGCCATTGGGTTTCTCCCGATTCGATGAGCGAACCGATCTTCCTCTTTCGACGCTCCGCACGAACGGTCCTTCAGCTTCATGCACATTGAAACCCTCGGCGACGGCCGCCCCGAATACACCATTGTCGCTTGCGTCCACGGCGACGAGACCTGCGGCTGGCACGCGTTCAATCGGTTTAAAGCGAGCGACCTGTCGGTTGCAGAGCCCGTCAAGTTTGTGCTTGCCAACGAGCGGGCCTTCAAGCTGGGCTACCGCTACTGCGACACCGACCTCAACCGCGTGATGCCCGGCGACGAGACGAGCGA
>JBDGQM010000034.1:0-9837 GCA_042219065.1 Salinibacter sp.
GTCGGTGATCTCTTCACCTCAGGCGGTGCTCACCATCGAAAAGATCCTGATCCCGACAGCAGTCGGGAGACGTGCTCGCGAAGGGTTTTTCGGATGCGAGAAGAATAGCGTACTTTCTCGGGTCTACTTAAGAGGGGCGCGCGGGATGGGGGGGACGCGTTGGCGGCGCGGGACGAGGACCTACTGGAGCGCGGGGACGTTCGGAGAGGGAGATTGAGGAACGCTCAATCTCAGAGGGCGCTCATGCTCCTCAACGTGCATCTCTCCCTCACGGATTCTCTTTCGCAAGAGCCCCTGTTGTCTGATGGCTCAGATGGACATAACGCCCGTGCAGAGCGACGATGACTGGGCAAAGGCCCGATCCATTCGCAAGCGGGTCTTCATCGACGAGCAAGACTGCTCCCCCGATGAGGAGTGGGACGGATACGACGACACGAGCCGTCACGTGCTGGGGTGGGTCGACGACGAGGCCGTGGCCACGGCCCGGTGGCGCACCGTGCCGTACGACGAGGAGATTGTCGCCAAACTTGAGCGCTTTGCTGTTCTCCCCGATCATCGCGGACAGGGATACGGCACGCAACTCGTCCGCTCGGTGCTACAGGATGCCCGCCGGGCCGGATTCGACACGTTCCTGGTTCACGCCCAGTCGCACTTGCAGGACTGGTACGAGGACCTCGGCTTTCGGGCCACCGGCCGGGCCTTCGAGGAGGCCGGCATTCCCCACGTGGCGATGGTCCGGCAGGAGAACGGCCAGTGAGCACCGGCGGAACCGGGGCTACTCTGCAGTCCTGTAAGACGGAGTTATTTAAGACGGAGTTATTCGTAAAATCCGGCACTGGCGATTTTTGGATTGACTCGGACCGTCACGTCCTTCAAGAGGGCATTAATCTGGTCTTCAACCGCCTGCTTCCGGCGCTCCTGGGTCATTTGCTTCCGGGCCTTCGTTGTATCCATCGGCTTCCCGGCGTTCGTGAGGCGAATCACGTGGAAGCCGAACTGGGTGCGCACCGGCTCGGGGGCCACGTCGCCCGAGTCGGACAGCGCGTAGGCCGCGTCGGCGAACTCTTCGACCATCTGGTCACGCGTGAAGAACCCGAGGTCACCGCCTTTTCGTGCGGTCGGGCCTTGACTGTGGCGGCGGGCAAGCTCAGCAAAGTCGACATTGTCCATCTGGGCGCTGTCCACCAGCGCCGCGGCCGCCTCTCGGACCGAGTCGACTTTGGTCTGGGGTGCGTTCTCTCCCACTTTCAAGAGGATGTGCTGAGCCCGAATGCGCCGGTTTTTCTTGCTGTACGCCTGTACCTCGTCGGCGGACGGCTTCTCAAAATTCTCCGCCATCTGCTGCTGCAGGTTCTGCTGACGGAGTCGGTCGGCCAGCAGACTGCGGACCGAGTCGACCGTCATGTTGCTCTGCGCCAGTTGTTGCCGAAACTGTCGTTCGCTCTTGTAACGCTGCTTCAGCTTAGCGAGTCGGGCGGACACCTGCGCGGTGTCGGCGTTGATGTCCCGGGCTTTCGCCTCGCCCCGAAGGACATGCTGACGTGCAAAGCCGCGAATAAGCTTCCGGTGCGTCTCCTGCATTTGATCGGGCTGCTGGGAGGGGGAGCGTCGCATGACCCTCTTCATCTGCGCCCGGTAGTTGCGGGCCAGCAGGCTGTCGGTTCCGTAGTCGGACGACACGACGACGGCGACTGTGGAGTCGGACAGGGCGTCTCCCACCTGGTACGGGACATCCGCGGTCGTAGAGCTGGAGCTGTTTCCGTTGCCGCAGCCGGCCAGGAGGCCGAGGGTCAGGAGGGGAAGGGCGAGAACGTAAAGAGAGCGACGAAGGATGTTCGAAACGAGCATGGACGAGCGATTTCGTGAGTACGTAGGTCGAACAGAAAAGGGGAGTTGGGCGGGGGGCTAGGTACCGCTAATAATCGATGGATGCACGGCCCCCACATGGACATGTTTCTCGAAACGGCGACCAAGCCCGAAAACTGAGGGGCCAGAGACGAACGATCGTTCCCAAGACGGCGTGCAGTAGACATGGACCCGGGGGTGGAATTTCCATGAACGCGAAACCTGGATCGGGCCCTTATGTACCTTCGAATGTGCTTATTGACAGACGACCCGCCGCGTTCGTCTAGCCTGGTCTAGGACGCCGGCCTCTCACGCCGGTAGCACGGGTTCAAATCCCGTACGCGGTACGTCCCGACGATTTTTCGAGGCGCTGACCTTCCTCCTCCCTCCCCCCAGGTCAGCGCCTCATTTTTTTTTGCTTACAGGCGATTGCGCGAGGCCCGTCCAAAAGAAAAAGCGGCGATCCCGAAGGCTCGGGACCGCCGCTGCAGTCGTCAAAGCATTCGTGGGGACTATTCGTCTTCGTCGGCCGCTTCCGCGTCGGCGTCCGGCGCGCCATTCGTCTGAAGGCCCTTGAGGCCTTTGAGGTTGTCCGGGTTGAGGACGTTATCGACGAGCCCGTAGTCTTCGGCCTCTTCGGCGCTCATCCAGTAGTTGCGGTCGGCGTCGGCCTCGATCTGATCGATGTCTTGACCGGTATGCAGGGCCAGGATCTCGTAGAGGCGCTGCTTCAGCCACATGATCTCCTCGGCCTGTATCTCGATGTCGGAGGCCTGGCCTTCGGCCCCGCCCATCGGCTGGTGGATCATGACGCGGGAGTTGGGGAGGCACGCCCGGTTTCCGTCTTCCCCGGCGGCCAGCAGTACCGACCCCATCGACGCCGCCAGCCCCACGCAGATGGTGGAAACCGGAGCGCCCACGTACTGCATTGTGTCGTAGACCCCGAGGCCGCTGTAGATGACGCCGCCCGGCGAGTTGACGTAGAGGTTGATGGGCTTCTCGGAGCTTTCGCTCGTCAGGTAGAGGAGTTGCGCAACCGTGAGGTTGGCGATCTGGTCGTTGATCGGGGTACCGATGAAGACGATTCGCTCCTTCAGCAGCCGACTGAAGATGTCGTATGCCCGCTCGCCCCGGGTCGTCTGTTCGACGACCATGGGAACGAGCCCCGACATGGGCTGGTCGCCCATATCCCCGTCGTGAATGCTTCCGGGAAGGGAGGTCAGGCTCTTGCTGAACTTGACAAAGTCGTCAACCATGGCGGCAGAATGCGTTCCTGAGAGTCTCAATATGCATCAGAATCGAACCGCGGGGACGGAGCAGTGGTTCCCCCCAAGACGGGTCGGGGCCGGGTCCATACGCGGTCGTTACGGCGCAACGCGCTGGCGGCTCTGCTGCTGCTTCTGCATCTCTTCTTGGAATTCCTCGCGGCTCTTGGGCTGCACGTCGAGGCGGTCGAGCAAGAGGTCGTACACCTTGTCACTCAAGACCTGCTGCTCTACCTGCTCCATCATATCGGGCATCGAGCGGTAGAACTGCTGGATTTGCTGAGCGGACACCTCCTCCTCGCCGTCGGACTGCTCGGCGAAGAACTCCTGAAGCTCCTCGTCGGTCACCTCCAGGCCTTCTTCTTCAATGATCGTGTCCCGAATTAGCATCCACCGGCCCTGGTTCTCGGCGTCGCGGCGGTTGCGCTGACGGAAGTGCTCCTCGTCGAAGTCCTCGGGCCGCTCGCCGTCGTTTTCCTCCTCCACCTGCTTGACGAACGAGTCGAGGTACCCCTCGATGACCGATTCGGGAACCGGAACCGGGTGGAGCTCCAGCATCTTGTCGATCACTGCGCCCTGCACCATCTCGCGGGCCCGCTCGTCCCAGGCCTCCTGCAGGCGCTCGCGCACATCCTCCCGGAAGGCCTCTGGGTCGTGAAACTCGCCCTCGGAGGCGCGGCGGACAAACTCCTCGTCGAGCGGCGGCAGGTCGCGGCGCTTCACGTCGTTGACGGTGACCTCGTAGAGTCGCTCCTCTTCGTCGCCGTGGTCGTGCTGATGACTGTGGCCTTCATGCTCGTGGCCGGGCTCTTGCGGAAGCCGGACCCGGAAGGTCGTGCCGGCCTTCCGGCCCACGAGTGCCTCGCGGAGCTCCTCCTTCAGGCGATCGTCGTCGAGAAAAAACGTGAGGTCCTCGTCCTTGTCCCCGATGATGGGCGTATCCGTCTGCGGGTCGATGCGCTGGAGGTCGACGTTTACGTAGTCGTCGTCACCGGCGGGCTCGTCCTCGAGCGGGAGCAGGTCCGCCTCCTCCTTGCGAAGCCGCTCGATTTCTTCCTCCACGTCCGCCTCCGTGACCTCGGGGTCGAGCATCGGAATCTCCACGGACGAGAGGTCCTGCAGCTCCACCTGGGGCCGCACGCCGAACCGAATGGTGGCCCGCAGGTCCTCGTCGAGCTCGTAGTTGAGCTCCACGATCTCGGGCTGGCCGAGGGGCTCGATGTCGTCGTTCTCGTCGACCTCCTGCTCAAACACTTCCTGCACGAATTGCTCGGCCACGCGGTAGCCGATCGCCTCTCCGTGCATCTTTTTCACCAGCCCCAGCGGGGCCTTGCCTTTGCGAAAGCCCTGCACGTCCATGTTCTTACGCTGGGCCTTCAGGGCCTGCTTGAGCTTGGGCTTCAGGTCCTCGGCCGTGGCGTGCAATTCCAGTTCGCATTCGACCGGAGAGGCCTTCGAGATCGTAGTGTCCATAACCGAAAAGACGTTGCGCTGAAACGACGAGGGCGGCGGAAGAACATCGCCTACAGACGTGGCGTTCTCCCGCCAAAACTGAACACCACTGAAATGCGTGGGCCGGAAGAAAGATCGCCTCGGTGGCCTTGTGAGCGGCCCCTGACGGGAGAAACCCCACAAATCCCGGATGAAAAGCGAACGTGTGAAAAGTGATTCGTGAAGCGTGACAACGTAAAGAGAGAGTCGTGACCTGAACGCCCCGATCGTGCGTCCTCACGCATCACGTCTCACGCATCACGTCTCACGCATCACGTCTCACGCATCACGTCCCCTACCGATACGTCACCCAGCGCGCAATCTCCCGCAGGCTGGGCGTCTTGCCGTAGGAGAGAATGCCGACGCGGTAGATGCGCCCGGCGAGCCAGATCGTGGCGACGAACGTGACGATCAGAAGGCCGAAGGAGGCTAGCATTTGCCAGGCCGGGACCGTCGTGATGGCCGCCCGGAGCATCATAAGAATCGGCGAGAAGAACGGGATGAACGACAAGACCACAGAGACCGTCGCGTCCGGGCTCTCCAGGATGAAAGCCAGAAAGAGGATCGGGAGGATGAGTGGCGTCATGACCGGCAGCAGCAGGTTCTGGGCGTCCTGCTGCTGCTCGACGGCCGAGCCCACCGCGGCGAACAGGGCGGCGTAGAGAAGAAAGCCGCCCAGGAAGAAGAGAATGAACCAGACGACCAGGTCGTAGGGGATCGGGGGAATGGAGACGCCCGCCGCGTCCGCCATCGCCTGCGCGGAGGCATCCGACGACACCCCGAGCGACGACGGATCCAGGAAGAGGGCCACGAGGGGCGCCGCGCCCGCTAGGCCGCCTACGACGAGGGCCGACCACACGACCATCTGCGTGAGGCCCATCGCCCCGATGCCGAGCACTTTCCCCATCAACAGCTCGAACGGGCGCACCGACGACACGATGATCTCGACGACGCGGTTGCTCTTTTCCTCAATCACCCCCTGCATCACGTACTGCCCGTAGATGAAGACGGCGAAGTAGATGATGAAGGCCATGACGTACCCGATGGCCGTGTAGGCGAAGGTATGATCTTCGCCCGTTCCCTCCTCACGGAGAGTACGGCTCTTCACCGGGACCTCCGACTCGAGAATTGACAGTACGTCCGCCGTGGCGTCGGCGGCGCGGAGGCGCTGCTGCTCTACGACGCGGGCCACGCGCTCATCGATTTGAATCTGATCGGTCAGGCCGCCCCCCTGCATCGAGTAGTAGGTGGCCTGCCCCCTGCCCTCGAGGAGTGAGTCGGGGAGCAGGAGGTAGCCGTCGTAGGTCTCGGTGCGAACGGCCGCCCGCACCGAGTCGACCGGCTGATCCACGGGCTTGAAGGTGAGTTGCTCGTCGCTGGACGCCGCGAGGGAGTCGGCCAGCTGCCCGGTCTCATCCACGACGGCGATCGTCTGTTGGCTGCTCTGCTCGGCCAGATACCCGAGCGCGGCGGGGGCCGCAAAGACCACGGCAAACCCGAGGGGCACCAGAAGCGTCGCCAGGATGAACGCCCACGACCGGACGCGCCGCCAGTATTCACTGCGCAGGATGAGCCAGATTTTTTGGAGGGACATCTTCATCCTAACGGTCAAGACGCGTTCGATGCGCGGGGAGCGAGGCGTGGGGATTACGCGGTCGCGACGGACTCCTTCTGCATGCGCTCGGCCTCCGCTTCGCCCACCACCTCGACGAAAATCTCATTCAGGGGCGGCGCCACGCGCTCGTAGTGGTAGAGTTCGTCGGTACGGTCGAGAGCGAGGTCCAGGACCGTCCGGGCGTCGGTGTCGTCCGCGAGGGTGAGTTCGGCGCGGTGGGCACTTCGGGTGTTCACGCGGACCCGGCCGGCACTCTCCAGCTCGTCGATAAACGTGTCGGGGCCGTCGAACTCCAGGACGAGGGTGTTTTCTCCGAATTGCTCTTTCACCTCCCGCAGGGAGCCGCCCAGCACGACCTCGCCGTTCGCCATGAGGCAGAGGTCGTCGCAGAGCTGTTCCACCTGCTCCATGCGGTGGGAGGCAAAGAGAATGGTCCGATCGTCCCGGCGCAACTCCAGGATGATGTCGCGCAGGAGCTCGGCGTTGATGGGGTCGAGGCCGCTGAACGGTTCGTCGAAGATGAGGAGCGAGGGGTCGTGCAGCAGCGTGGCAATGAACTGAATTTTTTGCTGCATGCCCTTCGACAGCTCCTCGGTCTTCATGTCGGCCCAGTCGGTGGCGTCGAAGCGGTCGAGCCAGTAGTCGGCCTGGTCCGCAGCCTTCGATTCGGAGAGGCCCTTGAGCGTGCCAAGGTACACGAGTTGCTCCTTGACCTGCAGGCGGTCGTAGAGCCCAGACTCTTCGGGGAGATACCCCATGCGCTGCTGGCTCCAGGCCCCTACCTCGCGGCCGTCGTAGTGCACCGCGCCGACGTCGGGGACCGCGATGTAGGTGATCATGCGGATCGTCGTGGTCTTGCCCGCCCCGTTGGGCCCGAGGAGGCCGAGAATGCGGCCGGGCTCGGCCGAGAACGACACATCGTCTACCGCCACGGTATCGCCGTAGCGCTTTGTCACGTTCGAGACCTCAAGGTGCGCCATGGAGAACGTGAGCGGAGTCGTGAAGACAGGGGGCGATGCCGGTGCTGCCAGTCGCTGCGGGCACGACGCGATGCTACAGCTCCTCCATCTTCTCCGGCGGAATGCCAATGAGGTAGCGCTGCTCAATGATCTCTTCGTGCACGTTGAAGAGGCCGGTCCCGCGGAAGTCCACGGCGATGTCGGAGCCGTTGATGCGCTTCACTTCCCCAATCCCGTAGTACGAAGGTTGAGGGCCGTAGTATACGAGCTGGCCCTCCGAGAGGCGCCCGTCGCGACGGGCCTGCCGGTGAAAGGCAGGCACCTCGGGAAGCAGGTCCAGCTGATACGGGGTCGAGGCCGAGTCGGACTTGCTGCTCATGGCACTGCTGACACTAATGAATACTCATGGCCTGTACGGCACCTCCGGATCCAGGTTCGCGGGAGCATGGGGCCGATCACAGGTTTGTTGTGTCCGTCGGTCTATTGAGGCTCGCTCTGGGCGACGAAGCGGCGCGGGGCGCGTAGACTTTCGCCCTGGTGAGAACAATATCAGACCTCCCAGGCCGAGATGCAATGGCCGTGGAAAAATACGTCTTGACGAAAGTGGCCTGTTCGGCCTGCAGGTGCGTCGTGTCCACATCCGAGCGCGTCCGGCGCACGAGGACGGAGAGCTGAGTTCCGGTTCCTGGGAGGCATGAAACAAGAGTGGTCCGATCGTCACGAACGCGGGCAACTCTCGACCACAGGGCCCGTTGGACACGGCGTTAACTCATCTCGGGGAAAAGCACCCTGTGCCTTGCTCCGAGATCGATCTGGACGAGCGCCTCGACGACTTTCCCTTTCCTTACTCCCCGCTATGCGCTACGACTCGACGATGGTCGACCGGCAGGTGGGCCGCAACGCCGAACTCTTTGCCCAGTCGATTGCTGATCTCGACTCCCGCGAGGAACGCTACCCGTATCTTCGCATCCTCATTAGCCTCATCGACCAGGCCCATCCGGAGTGGCGCCAGGCGCCGAACAAGGTGGGGCGGATCGCCGAACTCGCCTGTGAGCTCAGCGACGACCAGCTGGGCCTCGACGAAGTGAAAGAGGTGATCCGGGTACGGGACGAGGAGAAGGGATACAGCTCCTGAGTGTGGAGTCGGGAGTTCGGAGTGTGGAGTGATCCCATCGGTGGCGGTTATGTTCTCAACGCCCCATTCCCTACCCCGAATTCCTCACTCCGAGACCCGGTCGGGGTTGGCGTCGACGAAGCTGGCCCAGCCGGTATAGGACTGGCTGTCGCCGTGCGCGTCGCGGTTGCCGTGACATAGGGCAATGGCGAGCGCATCGGCCGTATCGTGCGTAAAGTCGGCGTCCTCCGCCGACAGGATCGATTCGATCATGAATCGCACCTGTTTTTTGGAGGCGTTTCCGTTGCCCGTCACGGACTTCTTCACCTCTTTCGGCGTGTACTGGGCGACGGAGAGATCGTGGTTGAGGGCCGCCATCATGGCGGCCGCCTGGGCCCGGCCCAGCTTCAGCATGGACTGCGGGTTCTGGCCGTAGACCGGCATCTCGATGGCGAACTCGTCGGGACCATGATCCTGGATGACCCGGGCGAGCGCATCGTAGATTTGTTTGAGCCGAGCCGAATGGTCCTCAGTGCCGCCGAGGCGAATGGTGTCGAAGGCCACGAGTCGCTCGTCGCCGTCATGGCGATCAATGAGGCCGTAGCCGGTGGCCCGGGAGCCGGGATCAACGCCGAGAATGGTCATCAGTCTGTGGGGGAAGAGGGGAAGACAGGGCATCCCAAGGTCGCCCATCGCGCCCTCAATGTCCAATCGGCTGCACATCCGTGCCGAGGGCCAGCGGGGTGCCGTTCACCTGGAGGGTCGTGTAGACCGCCTCCACGTCCTTGAGGTCGTCGATCTTCTCAATCAGGGTTTGCACCTCGTCCTGCTCCTCGGGGTCGAGCGCGACGGTCGTGGTCGGGGACCGCACGAGGTCGGACGCGGCGGGATCGAGGTCGGCGTCGTCGAGGGCCGCCCCCACGTCCGAAAAGGCCTCCCGGGAGGTCGTGACGACGTAGGTCCCATCCACAGAACCGACCTCTTCGGCCCCGGCCTCCACCACAATCTCGAACAGTGTCATCTCGTCCACCACGTCGGCGGGGATGTCGAACCGGCCCTTCTGCTCGAACAGATAGGCCACCGAGCCGTCTTTGCCCAGATTGCCGCCGTGATCGGTGAAGAGGTTGCGGAGGTCCTTGACGGTGCGGTTGATGTTTTCGGTCTCGGCCTCCACGAAGACGGCGACGCCGTGGGGGGCGTAGCCTTCGTAGGTGACCTTCTCGCGGCCTTCCTCGTCCAGCTCGCCGAGGCCCCGCTTGATGGCCCGCTCTATCGTGTCCTTCGCCATGTCCTCCTCGCGGGCGCGCTCCAGGGCCTGGGAGAGGGCCACGTTCGCGTCGGGATCGCCGCCGCCCTCGCGGGCCGCCGTTTCGATCTCCTGCGACAGCTTGGCCCAGATCTTCGACTTGCGGCGGTCGTCCTTCTGCTTCTTGCGCTTGACTTTTGCCCACTTGCGCGTGTGTCCGGCCATGACGTTGGGACGAGGGTTGACAATAGAGGACTGTGTCGACCTAACGCCGGAACGCAGAGATTGATTGCGACTGACTG
>JBDGQM010000035.1:0-9024 GCA_042219065.1 Salinibacter sp.
ACGCTTCGAGCGCAGTCGAGACACGAGCGTAGCGACTGACGCAGTAAATCTCCCCAAACCGTGCCGCCCACTTCTGGGAGGTTCACTCCAGGAGCACTTCTTCACTTCGTTCAGGGCGCCTCGACGCTGCTCGGAACGACTTGCCTTGGGTTTTGAGATCGCGTACTGCTTGTACAATCACGATTGACACGGTACTAGTTCCCAAATCAGGAATTTGACATACCTTCGACGCGTAGCACAGCCCGTTCTCAGAAGCAAGGACATTTTGGTTGAATCCCGACTGCCAAGCGCGTGTTTGTATCGAGAAACTTTGGGAGAAGGACGTCGTTGATCCGGCGCTGTACTCAGTTAAGCTCTCATGCGTAGTCTTGATCACTCATGTCGAGCAGAGCACTTGTCTCCCCGCTCTCGCTTCTTCTCGCACTTCTCGTTGCTGGTGGATGTGCCGGAGGGCAAGAGGTCACGGTCTCGTACGACGCCGAGTCGAACCGGACGACCTATGAGACCGCTGATTACACTGTCTCCAGCGTTTCGGGGTCGGAATACGGAAGCTCTGTTTCCGTGAATATGAAGGCCATTGCTCGTTGCAAGGGCCCAAACTGCACCCCGAATAGGACGCAGCTCGTGTTCTCGTCTGCGGGCAGCCAGCGGCTTTCTCTGTCTGGCGTGAGCGGTGAAATTACCGGGGATGGAACCGAGATTACCTGGAGCAATGCGGAAGCCAACCCGGACTTTGCCAATTTAGCAGAGGACGCCATCGTTGATGTCACCGGCAGATTTGCCGTCGTTGATCTTCAGCTCTACCAACTTCGGCAGATCGCAACGGCCTCCTCCCTCAGCGGATCGATTGGAGGACAGCCCCTCACTCTCGGGTCGGACATGCAGTCTGGTCTTCAGAAGCTACTACAGAAAGTAAAGCGGAGCGCGTCTGGAACCTCCTCGGGCGGCACCACAAACTAGGTTATCTTGACTCCGCCCTGCCTAAACGCGGAGTGTGCAAGTCCCCGTTGGACATGGTAGGATTGGCAAGTTTCGGGGAGGATCTGGTCTGTTCAAGCCCACGAAAGAGGGATTGATGCATATCCCTTCTTGTCCGCGTTAGCGATTATCCATGCTGGCAGTCTTCGTCGTGAAAATGGGGTATCGTAGCCTCCATGTGGACGTCGCCACCGCCGCGGATGTGGGCCCCCTCATCGAACTTACCCGCGATACTGTAGAAATACTGTAGAACAGGAAACTGGCCACCGGCTGGAGACGGAAATCGACTCATCGGGGAGTTTGCCCCCCGACCGACACGACCCCGACGACTATGCCGGAGGACCCAGAGCTCGTTTCGGCCGAGGAACGTGCCCAACAACGAGCCGGCGTTGAGTAGAACGATCCTCCTCGCCCCCGACGCCCTCCGTTTACGACGGACTGGTGGGCCTCTCTTCGGGCGGCACGAGGTTGAAGTCAATGGTCCGGCGGACGCTCTGCCCGCTCACCTCGTCCTCAACCCGAATGGTGATCTGGATTTGCTGGGTCGTCTCGTTTTTCCAGTCGTCAGGGGGAATCAAGAAAGACTCCTTTACATTCGACCGCTGCGCACGGGTCTGGGTCGTAACCGTCGTCTGCTGCCGTTCCTCCGACGTAAGAAGGCGCTGAATGCCCTCGCGGTGCGTCTGACGCTCCACACGGCGATGGACCGTGTATCGCCCCCGATTCTGCTCGTCCGTCGACAGGTGATAAATTTTGAATCGTAGGAGGAGTGGCCGATCGATCGGGAACTCAGCGTATGGATGCACCTGGGTACTGTCGAACGGAGGTGCGACATCCTCGACCTTCAGCGGCGTGAGGTCGCTCATCTCGAGCGTGGACGGATCGCTACTCAGGGCTCGCAGCGAGTCGAACCGGTGCGTCGCCGATCGAACTACAGGCCCCGATCGGGAGATGGACCCATTCTCGGTCTGTACAATCAGGTCCTCGACCTGAAATTCAATGTGGTAGAGGCCAGTGTCGCCCTGGGTGGTGTACGTCTTCGGGGCCGGGAGACGTCCCTCCTCCCCAAGTCGAACCAGATATCGCCGCCCCCGCCCCGCCTCACGACGGTAGTCCCGAGACTGGCGTACGGTCATTACTCGGAGGAGATGGGAGCGGGAGGAGAACGACGCGTTTTCAATGCGCTGGCGGACTGTCTCCGGAGGGTCGAGTATGTCCGGAAGCATTCCCCAATAGATGTGTGTCTGCGTGGTCCCGTCGTCACGGAGCGACCGAGCCGTCCGGAGTGCAATGGGAAGCGACGGTACGTCATCACGAATCTGCGTCCGTTGCGACGGCATCTCCGTTTCTCGTCGCTTCGCAATTTCTTGTTCGGCCCGATTCATGTCGCGAACCGCCCCCTGCAGAACGTTCCAGACCGGTCGCTGCCCCAGCGACTGGCCCCGTGGACTGACGTTCGAGTCGAGGCGCAGGAGTTGCGTCCGGAATTGGGGATGGACGTGATGGAGCTTGTTGTAAATCCACCGCATCGCCAGGGCGAGAAACTTCGTGCGCTGTTCGAGAGCCCCCGAGGCGGGGGCATGTTTTACCGACAGCGGAAGAAGATCCATCGTGCGACCGACTTGGTACGCTCCGTCCTCTTTGGTAAACACATAGTGCGAATCGGTGTGGAAGCGGTAGTACCACACCACATTCTCCGTAAGGTCCCGCGCGAAAAGCCCCTGCATCTCGGGAATCATCCGCTGCAGCCGGGGATGGTCCCGGAAGTCAATCACGATCCGTTCAAACGGTGCCCCGTACCGGATGAACACCTCGCCGCGTGCATCGAAGCCCCGAAAATTGTCGGCAGAAAACCGGTTGAGTGCCACTGCGACCCGCTGGAGATGCTCCTGGACGCGCTCGTTGTGGGGAGTTGCGATGAGCGGGTCCTGTCGTCGCCACCAGCGGGCCAACCGCTTCCCGCCGCCCTCTCTTACGTGGAATCGCTTTCCTTTCCGTACCGCGACGGCCCGCCGAACGCTGTCCGGAAGCAGAAAAAAACTGTGCGCGAGAAGAGCCTGCCTTGAACGAGTAGAGGTCTGCTCTCCAAGGCGGACCACCGCACAGAGATAGGCCCTCGAGGCTGCCCTGAGATCCCCCTGCATCGAGTCCACCGCGCTTTGCAGGATCGAACGGTAGCTCCACGGCTGCTCGTCGGCGTGGCACGACGGAGGGGTAGGCGAGGACTCCTGCGCACGGGCCGTCAACAGCCCGCCACCGTACGGGACCAGCGTGGCAAGAAGCGTCAGCAACGCCAAGAGAACACTGGATGCGAGTCGTGCACGTCGCACGGGTCTGATGGTCGCGGATGAAGCGAAGACAAAGAGACAAGGTTATTAATCGAAGAGCGCTCCGATGATCCGGAGTACGGAATTCTCCACACTTCAGGAAAGACGTGTTCCTGTCCGGCACCACGGAAACGCGAAAAAGCCCGCTCCCGGAGGCAACCAGGAGCGGGCCACAAGTTTACAGAATCGGGGCTAGGCGATCTACTTACCGATCTTCAAGCGCGCGTCTGTAGACGGTGTAGACTCGAACGGACGAGCCACTGTGATCGTCCCTGTCATCTGAGCGGAGTCTCGCACGGTGGTCGACTCAATGCTGTAGACCGTGTCGATCGCGGGGCTCTCGAGTCCACCGGGTCCAATTCGGTCGGTATCTGCGTTGATTTCCCAAGTGGAGACCTCCCCAACATTGATTGTGGAATCGTTCTCTACGGATTGAACGACGGCCTCGTAGTCAACGCCCTTTTCCTCAGTAGGAGCCTCAAACGAGGTTTGATCGCAAGCGACCAGTCCGAATGCGAGAACGAGACTCAACGCAGCAGTAATCGAAGTGCGGCTCATAACGGTCATCATGTGAGTAGTGAATGTAAATCAGTAGGATGCTCCAGGAAGAGGGGTCCTGCCGACTAGCCGGAGGGATCGAGAAACCGGTTCTCCGGGACGGTATTCGGAGACCCAAACGTTTCGGGACAACACAGTGACGCGCTTAGTAGCCCGGATTCTGGCTGAGATTCTCGTTCACGTCAAGCTCTTCCTGCGGAATGGGCCACCGACGATCCGTCGAGGCCGGGAGACTGAGCACCTCCTCCGCCAGTCCAAGACGGTTGAGATCGTGCCAGCGGTGCCCCTCAAAGGCCAACTCGTCGCGGCGCTCTTCCAAAATGACCGACAGAGCCTCACTCTGCGAGGTCAGGCTGTCCGGATTGACCTCGGCCCCAGCTTCCTCGAAGTCGAAAACATCCGGGTCTCCATCGTTAATCTCGTTGTAAGAGCGTCTACGGATGTCATTGACCTGCTTGGCGATCGTCGACTGGTTGCTGGAAAGGTCGAGGAAGGTAAGTGCTTCTGCAAGGATTAGCTTAACTTCCGACACGCGAAGGATAAAGTGGTGGTCCGATCCATCAAGGCGGAAGTACTTGCCAATAAACTCCGTTCCACCAGCCTCTTTTATGTTTACACTCAGCCGATTGTCCAGAGAGTCGGCCTTGAACTGGTCACTCCGATTTGCGTCAAGGTTATACTCCTCGCGCCCCCCTTCTCCGTTGGGTCGAGCGAAGAACGACATCGCATTCCCATCTGTCGAGTTGTACTGGAGTTCCCAGATCGACTCGGCACTGTTCAGGGAGGAATAGATGCCATTGAGCCGAGATAACCCGTCATTCACGGCTAGAACCTCTTGGGCATTGTCGCGGGCGGCCTGATAGTCACCCTGTGCGGACCCGGTGGCACGACGTTTGATACTAGCCTGGTACAGGTAGGCCCGCGCTTGAAGTCCATCGATGACCACGTTATCGACGAATCCGGCGTCGGTTGGTTCATTCGCGTTTCCCTCCATCAGGGACTCGGCCTGATTTAGGTCCGCAAGAATCTGCCCGTAAACCTCTCCGACCGTCGACCGGGAGGGGAACGTTACCTCATCGATGTTCTCTGTGGGTTCAAGCACAAGAGGGACACCCGCATCGCTCAGCGCGCCTTGCCCCCCAAACCACCGCACGAGGCCATGGTAGCAGAAGGCGCGGATGGCTCGGGCCTGTGCCCGGATGGCCGCTGCCTCCGATTCATCGAGATTATCGAGTTCAGACGCCTGTGCTTGGGCAATGAGCAGATTCGCGACGTTGATCGCGTCATAAATTCCATTCCACTGGCCCTCTGCCTCCGGACTTCCTGCCGCCATCGTGTAATTGTCGATGGCACTCCAGGATGGGAACGATCCCGTGTGGGAGGCTTGGTCGGAGGCGAGGGCGGCAAAAATCGTGTAATCGTCCATAAACCCCTGCGTTTCGTCGTAGAGCCCCAGGAGGGTGGACTGAGCACCCTGCTCATCTGTCAGGGCCCCGTCGGCAGGAACAGAGTTCTCGGGGGAATTGTCGAGGGTTTGGAAGGCATCACAGCCTGCCACGCTGCCGACCAGAATTATTGCGAGGAGTGCGTAAAGAGCATTCTTCATGTTTGCGTTGTTCATTTCGGTAGGCTATTGGATCTTGTCCGAGGATCTTGAGGAGCCGAACCAGGCAGTCCCCAACCGCGTCTCAGGGACCGCCCTTCTCTGGGATTCAATTAGAGTCCCACTTCAATACCGGCCTGGATGAGCCGCGGGATCGGCTGAGCAAAGAAGGTTTCCGCCTGGACGACGTTGTCCTGCCCGAAGGAGTTGATCTCGGGATCAAGGCCGTTGAACCCTGTGAAGGTGAGGAGATTCTTCCCGGTCACGAAGATCCGGGCGTTATTCAGTCCAGTGCGTTGGGCAAGATCCTGCGGCAACGAGTAGGAAAGCGTCAGTGTCTTCAGCCGGGCGTACGACCCATCTTCTACGAAGTGGGTAGAATTCCGCTGGTTATTGTTCGGATCCAGGAACGTAGCGCGCGGCTCGGAAGCATCCTTATTCGCCGGCGTCCAGCGGTCAAGCTGATTCGCCTTAGTGCTGAACAGGAATCCTGGGAGTCCGAAGAACTGATCCGTGGCGTTGAAGACATCTCGCCCAAGACTGTACTGCAGGAAGGCCCTTAGCCGGAATCCCCGGTACTCAACGGTATTCGTGAGTCCTCCCGACCAATCCGGAAACGGATTCCCGATAATCTTCCGGTCGTCCGAGTTGATAACTCCGTCGTCGTTCAGATCCTCGAAGATGAAGTCACCAGTTGTCGTCCCGGGCTCCTGGTAGGCAAACTTGCCGTCCTGGTTGCAGCTGTCGCCCGAAGAATCTCGGCAAATTTGGCTCATGTTGTCAAAGATTCCCTCGACAGCCCATCCACGGAACGCGCCGAGCGGCTCCCCCTCCTTTACGATGCTGGCGAATCCTTCGTCGATGACGGTCACACCTTCGGCGAGGCTTGTCACCTCGTTCCGGTTTGTAGACGCATTCAGGGTAGTCCGCCACTCAAAGTTTTCGGTCTGCACATTCACAGTGCTCAACTGAAACTCGAGCCCTTCATTTCTGATGGAGCCGACGTTCTGGAAGAAGTTGTTGTATCCGCTTGTATTCGGCAGCGGCCGGTTGAGGAGGAGATCGTCGGTGTTCTTCCGATACACGTCAACCGTTCCGGAGAGCCGTCCCTGGAAGAAGCTAAAGTCAAGCCCGAGATTGATCTGCGTGGTGGTCTCCCATTTCAGGTCCGAATTGGGGAGTCCGCTGGGGGTGATGCCTGAATCTCCCGCGTAGTCGACGGCACCGAAGGTCGCCTGGGCCGGGAATGAAAACATGTTGCTTCCCCCGATCCCAAAGTTCTGCTGTCCGGTCACCCCGTAGCTCGCCCGAAGCTTTAGCTGATTGATCCAGGACTGGTCGAGAAAGGACTCTTCGTGGATATTCCAGCCCCCCGAAGCGGCCGGGAAGAAGCCCCACTGTTGTTCGTTCCCAAACCGGGACGATCCATCTCTGCGAGCCGTCAACTTAAGGAGGTACCGGTTATCATAGGCGTAATCAATTGAGCCAAAGAAGGACTGGAGTCCGGTGGTGGATCGCAGGCTCCCACTTCCACCGCCCAGTTCAGCCGCTGCACTCAAGGTCTGAAGATTGTTGGTGGGAAAGTCACTCCCGATCACCTCC
Source organism: Salinibacter sp. (assembly GCA_042219065.1). Lineage (GTDB taxonomy): Bacteria > Bacteroidota > Rhodothermia > Rhodothermales > Salinibacteraceae > Salinibacter. The sequence continues at coordinate 7,069 of JBDGQM010000035.1, forward strand.
ACACGCTCACGGAACGTCCGCTCAAAGCTCAGGCCACCAACGGCTACGAAGTCGTGGACGTCGGCAAAGGTCTCGTCATAGTTCAGCGTCGCGTCCGTCTTCCAGTTCGTGTAGGTAAAGACATCGTCCTCACCGCTTCCTCGGGGCGACCCTTCCCGCGTGTAACTGGGCGCAAATACGTCTTCATCCTGGTCAAACCGGTCGAGACCTCCGGACACACGTCCCGTGAGGTTTGGCAGGAAATCGTACGAAAACTCGACGTTCCCCAGGAATTTCGTGTTTACGAGGTCGCGTTTGATATCCAGAATCGCGACGGGATTGTCGAAGGCCGATGCGGCCGGATTGAAGCCCTGCGGGTTGTCCTCGTCGAAGGTGGGCTCGAAGGTCGGGGCAAGAAGTGCGTTCGTTAGTGCTCCGTCGATGTTGTTGTCATTCTCGATGACTTCGGTCTCCGCCTGACTGTAACTCACATTGGCCGTCACGTTGGCTCGGTTGTCGGCCCACGAGTAGCTGAGGTTGGTGCGGCCGCCGAGGCGATTGAATCCCTGCTTCTTGAGGAATCCTTCCTCAGTTCGGAGATTTCCGCTCACGAGGTATCGGAAGGTGGTTCCTTCCCCCGCCTGTCCCCCGCTCACCGACAGGCTGGCATCGTGCTGAATGCCAGTCTGCTGAATGGCCTCCATGTGATTGGCTGTCGTAATCGCAGAGTCGACCGGGCTCGGGGTTCCGTTGTCGAATATGACCCCCGGACCCGCCAAGACAGACTCCGAGATATCCCGGAATCCCGGGTTACACCCACCCGGCGAAAGTCCAAAGAGTGCCGCGCAGTCGTTGCGCCACGCCTCTCGCTGGATCCGGGCCATCTCCTCCCCCGTCAAAAGCTCCGGATCGCGCTTGTAAGACTGCCCCGAAATTGAGTAGCTGAAATTAAACTGCGTTCGTCCTGGATCTCCCTGTTTCGTCTCGATCAGAACCACTCCGTTCGACGCCCGCGTCCCGTAAATGGCCGTCGCCGCGGCGTCTTTCAGCACCTCAATGGACTCGACATTGCTGAGGTCGATGTTCGAAAGGGCATTGTTCACCGTCTGGCCACCCGTGAAGCCGTCGGTAAACTGTCCCGAGGCGACCGGCACACCATCTACCACGTAGAGCGGCTGGTTGGAGGCGTTGACCGACGTAGCACCCCGAATGCGCACCTGAAAGCCCGCACCCGGAGCACCGGCTGTGCTGCTTACTGTCACGCCCGCCACTGTGCCCTGCAGGGCTTCCTGCGGACTCGTAGTAACCGTGGAGGCAATGTCTTGCGACTCCACCGTGCTGATCGAGGCCGAGAGTTTCTGCTGCTCCCGTTGACCATATCCGGTGACCACAACCTCCTCAAGTTGGGCGTAGTCCGGGACCAGGCGGAAATTTGCTCGAGTTGTGCTTCCCGCATTCACTTCCACGGTGCGGGTCGCTTGTCTGTATCCCACGAACGTAACCCGGAGCGTATACTCTCCAGGGGGAACGCTTTCGAGGCGATACTGCCCCTCTGCGTTGGTGGCTGCGCCTTTATTTGTCTCAACAATCAAGACATTCGCACCAGGAAGGGCTTCCCCACTCTCGTCGTCTGAGACCATCCCCACAACTGTCCCCGTTTTTTGCGCCAAGGCAAGTTGCGGGACTAGAAATGCGAGGACCAGTCCCAAGATCGAGGCTCTTAGCAGTTTCTCCATGGCAGCTTCTGTGGTTATGATTGAGTCTTGTCAAGTAATCTGGAAACCAGCAGGAGCTCTGGCCGCAGCAGCGGAACGGGCAAACCGAGTGGTAAGAAATCCAGCTTGTGCCGCATCGCTCCCTATGATCTACTGATCCATACACGGACGAGCAAAACACACTCCCCTCGCGTGAAGGAAGGCTGTGTTATGCCGGCAGCGAGGATTGTTTTATGAACCCACTTATGGATTAGTGAGAAGC
>JBDGQM010000036.1:0-3135 GCA_042219065.1 Salinibacter sp.
GCACGGGGCGTGTCTCCTGCTCAATGTGTCGGCGAATGACGCGAGCCTGCTCGGCCCGCCGCAGCGCCCCCGCCCGATACGTCCGGAGCAGAATGCGACAGGCCTCCAGCACCGACCCCACCGACCGGAGGTCTCGCAGATGGACCCCGACCGTGTGAAGGTGCACGTTGTAGAGCACCGCCTCCCGGCCCTGCCAGCGAAACGCGACGCGCGTGTACCGGGCCCGCGGGTTCGCGTCGCCGTCGGGCGGCAGCGGGTGCACACTCACCGAGTCGAGGGCGAACCGCCCCAGCACCGGCTGGTCGATCGTCGTCTGCAGGGGCCCCGCCCGGGGCGGCGCATAGCCCAGGGAATCGGTGAGAATCACGGAGGCCGAGCCGGAGGTGGCTGCGAGCTCTGACTTCGACCCGGCGGCACCCGTCGTGATCCATGCCTCCTGCAGGGCCAGCACGTCCGGTGCCTCCTGCTGCATCAGCCGCCGTAACTGCGCTGCGCTCGCCGAATCCTGCGCCTGCGACGGGGGCACATTGAACGTCATGACGCGGAGAGCTTCCGACGCGCTCCCTGACGCATCCCTTATCGCCACGGACGGTCCGAAGCGAACGGCGAGGAGCCCAAGCAGGATCACCGCGCTCCCCGTGCGCCCCCAGGCCCGCCGGTACAGGCCCTGTCCCAGCAGGCCCACCGCCAGGACGCCGACCATCACTCCCAGCGTTGGCACCAGCAGGGCAGCGAGGTCCGCCCACCAGAACCGGGCAGGGGAGAGGTGCGGGGCAGCATAGCCGATCAGAAAAATCCCGATCAGCCCCGCCGCCGCTCCCCATCCCAGCGTCCGCAAAATGCGTCGACGAACAGCCACGACGGCTCTGCTCCGAACTGAGGACAACGAGTGCTCCGCGTCGGACCCGGCGTCTCCGCTCAGGCCGTTTCGAGGATCTGGGACTCCGACGACTCCGTCGGGACCGGAGTGGCAACCGAACGGCGGTCCGCGGCGGCTTCGATCTCCCGCACCACCCGGTGGCGCGCGCGACGCACCCACGCCTGAAAGGGGGCTCGCTTGCCCGCAGCGTGCGGCAGCGCGTCCAGCAGATGATTCACGTCGAACCCCGAACTGCGGAGGCCCGCCCCGGCCCGTACCGCATCGACGGCGTTGCAGTGCTGCTCGTAGTGGCCCTCCACCGGAACGACCTGCACGGGCGTGCCCAGGTACATCGCCTCCGCGATCGACTCGAAGCCGGCGGTCGAGACGAAGCCTCGGCAGCGAGCCATGAACGAGAGAAATTTGTCGTCGTCGAGCTGGTGGAAGGTAAGGGTCTCGTCGTAGGGCTCCACGGGGGCCGTGTCCGGCCGGTCCCAGAAGCAGTGGAGCGGCACCTCCGGATGGGCCTCGTGCCACCGGATGATCTCGTCGGCGTATCCGCTGTTGAGGATGTAGACGAGCACGAAGGACTCACTCTGACTCCGCGGCTGCCGGAACACGTCGGCCCGCAGGAGGGGCGGACACACGAACAGGTTCTGCTGGGGCCGGTCGGGGGCCGGGTAAAGCGAGAGGGCCAGGCGTCGCGAGGCGCCCCACGCCGTGAGTCGGGCAAAGGCCTTTGCCCCCCACCGCTGCATGCGTCGCCCCGACGGAAACCGGTAGGCCGGATGCAAAAACATGTACTGGTGCGCCACCGCCACCACGGGCGTGGAGCCCCCGTAGCGTGCGGCGTAAAGGCCCATCAGGGGCTCAAAAAAGTTGACCACCACGTCCGGCTCGTGCCGGTCGAGAGCCGCCCCCAACGTCCGGAGGCTTTGCCAAAACGTCGGGGTGCGCTTCACCTCGCGCAGCAGCGTGGCCCAGGGCCGCACCGACCGGTCCGCCCCGTCCGACACGAAGCTCGGGCTCTCGACGTGGGTAACGGGCGCGTCGAAGGCGTCCCGAAAGAACGCGGGCACCGCCTGCCCTTCGCTCTTGCCCACGACGGCGCCCGTCACTCGGTGCCCTTCGGTTCGCAGCATCCGCCGCAGGGCCATCGCCTGGGTGAGGTGTCCCCGGCCTTCGCCCTGCACGACAAAGAGGCAGCGGAGCGCCATTTCGAGAAACCGATCCGTGGTTTGCGAGAGATCGACTATCACATGCACATGGGACGCGGGCGCTCCGTTCCCTGGTCCCACCCCACATAAAAAACCGGCACGGCGCCGTGGGGAGCGCCGTGCCGGCACTGAGGGACTCGCGCCGAAGTGATGCGCGAGCGGAAGGGAAATGCGGATTCTACCGCACGACCGTCAGGCGCTCGGTCTGCACGGCACCCTCCGTCTGTAGGCGCAGGAAGTAAACCCCACTTCCAAACGACGAGGTATCCAGACGAAGCTCCTTGTGACCGGCCGACTGCTGGCCGTCAATGAGCGTCGCGACGCGCTGCCCGAGCACATTGTAGAGGCTCAGCGTGACGTCGGTCTCCTTCGCCAGCTTGACCCGAACCGTCGCCTCTCCGTTGGTGGGATTCGGGAACGGACTCAGGAGATCCGCCTTGTTGGGCGTGCCGCGCTTCACGGTGCGGGTCGGGCCCATCTCCACCGAGCCGTCCACGTCCGTCTGGCGGAGGCGGTAGGTGATGGTCGACGCCTCGAAGGGCACGCTGTTGTCCGTGAACCGGTACGTCCGGCCCTGCTCGGTCGTCCCGGCGCCCTCGCGGGAGCCGATGGTCGTGAACGGACCGCCGTCGACCGACCGCTGCACGTCGAAGCGCGCGTTGTTGGTCTCGGAGGCGGTCGCCCAGGAGAGGACGAAGTTCTGACCGTCCTTCTGCACCTTGAAGTTGGCCATCTCGACCGGGAGGTACAGGCGGTTCTGGTACGTTGCCGTCCAGTTGGCAGGCCACGTCTCATTCACGGCCGTGTTCGGGTCAAAGGCGCCGTGGTATCCGACGTTCGTGATCGGGTTCAGGTACTCGCTCTTCGAGAGCGGGTTGCCCTGCGCGTCGGTCACCGTCCCGTTGCCGTCCCCCGACGTCACCTGCGCCAGAAAGCTCGACTTCGAGGTCGTGCTCTGGCTGGCAATCGCCGAAATCGGACGGGGGTCGAGGTTCCGCGTAGCATCAGCCTGGTTGCGGTCAATGCTGCGGACCGCGGTACTGCTGCCGACTAGGTTGC
>JBDGQM010000037.1:0-15357 GCA_042219065.1 Salinibacter sp.
TGTCGGTACAACCAGCAGGATGTACCCCTTTTACCGATGCGTGAGGAAATTCTTAGAAGCGTTGAGGCGTCCCGGCGGGACGCCTTTACTCACCGTTAGATCCTGGAACAAGGTTTAGGAATTTCTGCACGGATCGATAGGCACGTTCGAGATGCCAAACCTTGCAGCCCTAAGAGTCGTGAACGTCATGGGTTTACAAGAGAATTGAGCGTCCCACGGACTGCCGATTTCGGTTCAGCTTCGAGCCGACACGATAAAATCAAAGCGACATGACGCATTCGGAAAAGGACCTCGTTGCCCCTGCAACATTGCCTCCCCGTGTCGGTGCCATGAGGGCAGTTGTACCGAAGCCCCAAGCCTCTGCCCCGCCGGCTTTTTCAACCATTCTCCCCCCGGGAATGCAGCGCCCCCGTTTTGCCCTCACACTGATTCTGCTCCTCGGAATCAGTCTGTCTCTGCTATCGTGCCAATCTAACTCCGTCCCCGCGCCCGGCACCGACGACTACGAGACGGCGGTGACGGCCTTCTACACGGGCGTCTCGGCCCTTCAGGTGGGCGAGAACTTTCGGGCCGAGCAGCAGCTGACCACAGCGTCGAAGGTGGCGTCCGGCGAACCGTCGGTGTGGGCCAACCGGGCACTGCTGGCCGCACAGAAAAACGACCTGGAGACGGCCGCCGACCACTTCGAGCAGGCCCGCTCGCTGGCCCCGGACGCCCCGACGATCCACCTCCTGTCCGGCATTCTGGAACGGGAGCGGGGGCGCTACGACCAGGCGATCACCCACTTTGAGCGAGCGATCGAGCTCGACTCGACGAACGCCCCGGCCCGGTACGCCCTCGCGCAGGTGACCGAGCAGCAGGGCGGGGCGTCGGCCGATCAGAAGGCCCTTGAGCTGATGCAGCGCCTGCAGGCCCTGCGGCCCGACAACCTCCTCGTGCTCGTGGAGACGGCCCGGCTCGCGGCCAAGGCGGGCGACGCGCAGCTCCTCCGCACCATGGTCGATCGCCTCGCCAGCCGCGCCGACGCCTGGCCGAAGGCAGTGCGGGCCTCCCTCCAGGACGTGCGCGACGCGGCCGACACGCCGTCGCAGGCGGCCTCGGCGGTGGCCTTTCTCAAGAACGACCTTCAGCGCGTCTCGGCCTACCAGGCCGCCCAGACGGTCGTCCAGCCCCCCTCCCTCAAGGACCGCGCCGCCGTCGTTCCACAGCTTCTCCGCATGACGCCTCCAGATCCCCGCCCCGCGTCCGCGGACACCGGGCTCACCGTCCGGCCCGACACGGTGGCGACCGGCGGCCCGTGGGACTGGATCCATCACGTGACCCTGGCGGACGGTGTGCCGCCCGACGTGATGATGACCGACGGCGAAACGATTCGCATCGAGACGGGGCTCGGCCGCAGCCTCACGATGCCGTTTCCGGGCGGCCCCCAAGGCAAGGCCCCGTCGAGCAACGCCGTGGCGGCCCTCGACCTGGACTACGACTTTCGCATCGACCTGGCGGCCGCCGGGCCCGGGGGCCTGCGCCTCTATCGCCAGCAGCCCGACAGCTCCTACCAGAACATTGCGCCCGAGGCGGTGCCCGGCGGCGTCCGCACGGCGTCGTACGCCGGCGTGTGGCCCGCCGACCTCGACATGGACGGCGATCTCGACCTCGTGCTGGCGCGCGAGACGGGATCGCCCGTGACCCTTCGCAATAACGGAGACAACACCTTTGCCCGCCGGTCGTTTTTTGAGGACGTGCAGGCCCTCCGGTCCTTCGTATGGGCCGACCTCGACGCCGACGGTCCGCCCGACGCCGCGATGCTCGACGCGAACGGGCGCCTGTACCTCTACGACAACCAGCGCTCCGGCACCCCACGCTTTTCGCGCCGGTCCCTCCCGGACACCCTCAACACGGGCCGTGCCCTCTCCGTCGGCGACCTCAACCGGGACGGCACACTGACGCTGCTGGTGCTCCGGGCCGACGGGTCCGTGCAGCGGCTCGCCCCGTCCGCCCAGTCGTCCGGCTGGACGGCCGGCGAGGTCGTCGACACCGGCGCCCTCCCCGGCGGCGGCTCCGTTTCCGGGACGCGCCTGCTCGCCGGCGACCTCGACAACAACGGCGCCCTCGACCTGACGCGGGTGTCCCCCGGGTCGGCCCGGGTTTGGCTCCACGACTCGACCGGCACCTTCGTCCCCCACCCGCGCCCCATCGAGCAGACGGTCTTTTCGGCCGCCGACGTGCGGGGGGAGGGCCGCCTCGACTTCCTGGCCCTCAGCGAGACGGGCACGCCGCTGCGGCTCACGAACCGGGGCACCAAAAACTACCAGTCGCAGCGCATCCAACCGCGAGCGGCCCGAGCACGGGGCGATCGGCGCATCAATCCCTTCGGCATCGGGGGCGAGATTGAGTTGCGATCGGGCCTCCTCTATCAGAAGCGCCCCATCACCGATCCGACCGTGCACTTCGGCATCGGTCGTCGCACCGGGGCCGAGGTCGCCCGCATCATCTGGCCCAACGGCACCGTGCAGGCCGAGTTCGACCTCGTCTCCACCCAGACGGCCCTCGCCCGCCAGCGTCTGAAGGGCTCCTGCCCGTGGGTCTACACCTACGACGGAGAAAAGATGCAATTTGAGACCGACTTCCTCTGGCGCACGGCCCTTGGCCTCCGCATCAACGCGCAGGGCGAGGCGCAGGTCATCCACAGCGAGGACCGCATCTTCATTCCGGGCGAGCACGTGGCCCGCCGCAATGGCCAGTACGACGTGCGCATTACCGGCGAGCTCTGGGAGAGCCACTTCTTCGACCGCGTGGAGCTGATGGCCGTGGACCACCCGGAAGGCACCAACGTCCGCATCGACGAACGCTTTCACCTCCCGGCCCCCGACCAGACGCTCACGCCGCTTGCCGAGCCGCAGCCCGTCGAGCGCGCGGTCGACCACGAGGGGCGCGACGTGACTTCCCTCGTGGCCGCCAAGGACGATCAATATCTCGATACGTTCTCCCTCGGTCCCTTCCAGGGCCGGGCCGAGGAGCATTCCGTCACCCTCACGCTGGGCAACGATGTGCCCACGGACGGTCCCCTCTGGCTCGTGGCCGACGGCTGGGTGTACCCCACGGACACGTCCCTGAACCTGGCCATCAGCCAGGGCAGCCACGCTCCGCCCCGCAGCCTTACCGTCGAGGTGCCCGACGGGAACGGCGGATGGACGGTGGCAAAATCCGACATCGGCTTCCCCGCCGGCAAGTCGAAGACGATGCTCATCGACCTGTCGGACGCACTCGGGCCGGATCGCCCGCCCCGCGTACGGCTGCGCACCAACATGGAGGTCTACTGGAACCGGCTCGCCTGGGCCGCCGGGCGCCCGGACACCAAAATCCGCACGCACACCCTCACGCCCGACTCGGCCCGCCTCCGGAACCGCGGCTTCTCGGCGGTCGTCCAGACCGAGCGCCGCAAGCCGACCGTGCCGGTGTACGACTCCCTCGCCACCACCACCCGCCTCTGGCGCGACCTGGAAGGGTACCACACCCGCTTCGGTGACGTGCGCGAACTCATCACCCAGACGGACGACCGCTACGTCATCATGAATGCGGGCGACGAGATGGCGCTTCGCTTCGACGCCCCGCCGCCGCCCCCCGACGGGTGGACACGCGATTTTGTGCTCGTGGGGGACGGTTGGGTAAAAGATGGCGACTACAACACCGGCCACTCCAAAACGGTGCGCCCGCTTCCCTATCATGGGATGGATGACTACTCGACACCAGCCGGACCTCTGGCGGCGGACTCCGCATACCAGATGCACCCCGGCGACTGGGAAACGTATCACACCCGTTACGTCGCCCCGCGTGCCTTCCACCAAGCGCTATCGTTTGAGGCCAACCGTTCCGGAACGCCATGACCCAACGCGTGCTCGTCCGGTCCGTCTTCGGCGTGGTCTTCCTCGCCCTGATGGCCGCCCCCCTCGCCTTCCAGTGGTGGTCCGATGACGCCTCCGGCAGGGACCTGTCCCGCAAGACCGCCCTGAAGCGGTACGGCTTCGTGCTCGATGAGAGCGCCCGCGAGGTCGGAATCGACTTTACCCACCAGGCCCCTAAATTGGACACCTCCCTCTCCCACATCATGCCCGAGGTGGCCCAGGTGGGTGCCTCGGTCTCGGTCGCCGACTTCGACGAAGATGGGCATTCCGACCTCTACTTCACCAATAGCCAGTACGGGACCCAAAACGCGCTGTACCGCAATCAGGGCGATGGCACCTTCGAGAACGTGGCTCCCTCCCTGAATGTCGCCGCCGTGAACCAGAAGGGCACAGGCACCTCCATGGGAAGCGTCTGGGGCGACTACAACAACGACGGCTACGAAGACCTCTTCCTCTACAAGTGGGGCCAGTGTCTTCTCTTCCGCAACGATGGGGGCGACGGATTCACCCGTGTAACCGATGCCCTGGAAGGGCTTCCTGATTGGATGAACGCCAACGCGGCCGTGTGGCTCGACGTAAATCGGGACGGGCACCTCGATCTCTTCGTGGGTGGGTTTTACGCGGAGAAATTTAATCTCTGGGACCTGGAGACGACCCAGGTTATGCCCGAGAGCTACGAGTACGCGACCAACGGGGGCCGAAACTACCTCTTCCTGAATCAGGGCGACGGCACCTTCCGGGAGGTCTCCGAGGAGATGGGCCTCACCAGCACGCGGTGGACCCTCGCCGCGACCGCTGTCGACTTCAATGACTCCGGCTATCCCGACCTCTTTGTCGCCAATGACTTCGGGGCAGACCAGTTTTTCGTGAACGAAAATGGGGACCAGTTTCGCGAAGAGAGCCGCGCCTCGAACGTGGGGCGCGTCCCCAAGAGCGGCATGAACGCGTCCACGGGCGACGTGATGAACCAGGGCACACAGGCCCTCTACGTGAGCAACCTCACGGAGGAAGGCGTGCTCGTCCAGGGCAACAACCTCTGGATGCCGGACTCGGCCGGGGCTGGCGGCGTTCCGTCGTTCGACAATCTCGCCAGTACGATGGGCGTGGCGAAGGCGGGCTGGAGCTACGGGGCCCAGTTCGGCGATCTCAACAACGACGGGTGGCAGGACCTCTTCGTCGTGAACGGCTTCTATTCCGGCCCCGAGCGCGAGAGCTACTGGTATGACTTTTCGAAGATTGCCGGCGGCTACAAGAACATCATCGAAGACGCGGACAACTGGCCCGCGATGGAGGGGCGGAGTCTGTCCGGCTATCAGCAATCCCGCATCTGGATCAACGACGGAGCGGGACAATTTCAGAACGTTGCGCCGGCGGTGGGGGGAGCCTCCACGCATGACGGCCGGGCCGTCGCCTTGGTCGATCTCGAGAACGATGGCGTGCTGGACGCCGTCGTGGCCAACCAGCGGGGCCCGGTGGAGGTGTACCAGAACCGGGCGTCCCCCAGCCACGACTGGATCGCCTTCGACCTCACGGGGACCGCGAGCAATCGCAGCGCCATCGGGGCGAAGGTCGAACTCACGTGGACCACCCAGCAAGGGGCCCGGCAAACACAGGTCCAACAGGTGATGGGCGGAAGTGGGTTTGCATCTCAGAATCAGCGTCGCCTTCACTTTGGCCTCGGCCAGGATGCAACGATCGAATCAGTGGTCATCCAGTGGCCGTCCGGCACCACCCAAACAATTGAGATCTCCGACGTGAACACGGTCCACGACGTAACTGAACCGTAGCATTTTCGTGCGTACCAAGTCGCACATTGTAGAACATACGCTGTCTGTGCTCATCTTCTGTGCTCATCTGTACGGCAATCCCAGTCGGATCCTACCCCCGTCATGCTTGAGAAGATCGACGTCCGGCTCGTCCCGCCCGTCCTGATTTCGTTGATCCTGGTCGCGGGCCACTACTCGTTCGGCATCCTCCGCGGGTTCGACGCCATTCTGCTGGCCATCGGTACAGCCGTGGCCGTCGAGGCTGTGGCGGGGCGCATCATGTATGGCTCCTGGCCGCATCTCGCCAGTGCGTATACGTCAGGCATCAGTGTCGGCATTCTGGTGCGCGGGCCGTTGCTGTGGCCGTTTGCGTTTTGCAGCGCACTGTCCATCCTCTCAAAGTACGTGCTGCGCGTGAAGGGGCGTCACCTCTGGAACCCCTCCAATTTCGGCCTCTGCGTCCTGTTCTTCCCCGCAGCCTACGGCTTTTTTGATGTGGCCCCCCTCAACACGCAGTGGGGCAACAACATGTGGCCGATGCTGATGATCTGGGTCGTCGGCCTCTATACCATCTGGAAGGTCAAGCGCTTCCACATCACGGGCACTTACATCGTCGCCTTCATCGCCTTCGCGGTCCTCCGAACCGCCATCACCGGCGATAGCTTCTGGGCCGAGGTGGCGCCCCTGACCGGGCCGATGTACCAGCTCTTCGCCCTCTTCATGATCACCGATCCGGTGACGACCGTGTCGTCGAAGAAGGGCGAGATGGGCGTGACCGTACTCATCGCGTTCGTGGAGCTCTTCCTGCGGCTCGCAGAGTTTGTGGCCGCCCCGTTCTACGCGCTCTTTCTGGTCGGGCCGGCAGCCATGCTCGTGGAGATCTACTGGACCAGCGACGCGGACGAGGCGGAGGGCACGTCGGTTGCCGACGCGGAGACCGAAGCCCCCGACCCAGATCGATCCGTCGCCCCGGAACCGGCCTCGTGACCTGGTCCCCTTCCCCGTTCGGAAGCCAGGGAACGACGACGGACGAGACCGCCCGCTTTTCACGCTGCTCCGTCAATGCCGTCACGTTCTGCCCCCTCCACTGAACGAGGGCCGACTGGAAACCGAGCGAAACGAGGTTATGCTGGTTCAGTACCGGTCGACCCTGTGTCTGATTTTGCGGGAGAAGATCGGAGCGTTGAAATGACCTGCTCGGCCTGTGTGCGCGGGCCATACAGCTCACTCTTCCGCAAATGACCTCAGGGCAGAGGCTGAAAGAAAAAGGACTCTGGACGGGAGACCGTTTTCCGGAGTAACGCAAAAAAATAGATGCCCCGAAGCCGCGGGGCGGGGGGAGGGTCACGGCTCGGGGCATCTAAAAGTGGAGCCACGGGGATTCGAACCCCGGACCTCTTGCATGCCATGCAAGCGCTCTACCGACTGAGCTATGGCCCCGCAAAAATATGGCGTTTGGACCTGAGTCGGTGATCGAAACCGCCCCAGATTGCTAATCCGAACATGCCCTACTTTTGGGGCCGAGATGCGTTCCCCGATGGACGCCCCCACGGGCCGTTTCATCGAATTTGTCCGCGGGACGTTCTTCACTTCGACACCTCGCGGAGTAACAAGAACTCCCCGAGGTCCGTAGGGGAACCTGTCGTCAGATTTTATTTCCAGCACCACTGCATGCATGACCCTCGCACTCGTCGGCACTGGACAAATGGGACAGGCCGTCACGACCGCGGCCGCGGACGGTCCGCACGAGATCGTCGCTCGCTTTCATTCCGACCGTCCGTTCCTGGACGCCGACCCTGAGGTGCTCGACGGCGTGGACGTGGCCATCGACTTCTCCCTGCCCAGGCTGGCCGTGCCGCATCTGCGCCGCTACTGCGAGGCATCCCTGCCGGTGGTCATGGGCACCACCGGTTGGTACGACCGGCTCGAGGAGGTGCAGGCTCTCGTGCGTCGCCACGACGCGAGCGTGCTCTACGCGCCGAACTTCTCCATCGGCGTAGCGGTCCTGTCCCGTGCCGTCGACCGCGTCACGGCCCTGATGGACGAGCTCGACGCCTACGATCCGTTCGTCCATGAGATGCACCACACGAAGAAGGCCGACAGTCCGAGCGGCACCGCCCGCATGCTCGCGGAGCAGCTCGTGGAGGGGCTCGAACGAAAAGACCACCTCGACGCCGAGGCGCAACACCAGCGCATCGATCCGTCCGCCGTCCACGTCAGTTCAACCCGGGCAGGCACGGCCTTCGGCGAGCACACCGTCGGCTTCGACAGCCCCTACGACCGCGTCGCCCTCCGCCACCGCGCAAAGAACCGCGACGGCTTTGCCGCGGGCGCCCTCCGGTCGGCGGAGTGGCTGCGCGGCCGACAGGGCCTGTTCACCCTCGACGACGTGCTGGACGATTGGCTGTCCGATTGAGGACTCGGCGCATTGCGCCGCACGATTTCTCACCACACATCCGATCACACATCCTACAGACCATGGCTCAGGAACTTCTCTTCCGCGGAGTGGCCCCGGCCCTCGTCACGCCGTTCACGTCGAACGACGACCTCGACGAGAAGGCCTTCCGCCATCTTATCAACGGTCAAATTGACGCCGGCGTGTCGGCCCTAGTCGTGCTGGGGACGACCGGCGAAAACCCGACGGTGACCGACCCCGAGCGGCACCGGCTCGTCGACTGGGCCGTGGAGGCGGCCGACGGGCGCGTGCCGGTTATTGTGGGCACGGGCACCAATAACACCGACCAGAGCGTTGCCTATTCGGAGGCGGCGGTCTCCGCGGGGGCCGACGGCCTTCTGGTGGTGGGTCCGTACTACAATAAGCCCTCCCAGGCCGGCTTCGACGCGCACGTCAAGCACATCGCCGACGCGGTCGACGCGCCCCTTCTTCTCTACAACGTCCCCAGCCGCACGCGCTTCAGCATCGCTCCCGAGACGGCCCTCCATCTGGCCGAAGAGGTCCCCCAGGTCGTCGGCATCAAGGAGGCGTCCGGCATCGAGCACGTCAACGAGCTCCTCGCGCACCGTCCGGACGGCTTCGGGGTGTATGCGGGAGACGACGAAATCACCCTTCCGTTGTTGGCCCTCGGCGGCGATGGGGCCGTCTCTGTCATTAGCAACGCCCTCCCCGAGCAGTTCGGCGCCCTCGTCGATGCGGCCCTTGCGGGAGACGTCGACACGGCCCGCGAGCATCACCAGGCGCTTCTGCCGGCCATGCGGGCCTGCTTCCTGGAGACCAACCCCGTACCCATCAAGGACGTCTGTGCCACACAGGGCTGGATGGAGCCTCATGTGCGCCTTCCGCTCGTGCCGATGGACGAACGATCGCCGGTGCGCCAGCGCGTTCTCGCGGCGTTCGAGGACCTGTTGGATGTGACCGTGTAGCCCGAATCTGGAACAATCGGTAGGTCGGAAGCACGAGTACCGCCCTTTGGCACTTACAGTGCGTATTGCGTAGTGCGTATTCCGTCTCCTGCCTCCACCGGTTGCAGGGAGGCAGCACGGAATACGCAATACGACATACGCAATACGACATATAACTCACCGCGCAAATAGGGCCGCAATGCCCCCCACTCCCGCCGTGTAGAGCGCCGAGCCCAGCCACAGCCCATATAGCAGAAAGCCCGTCGTGGCCTGGGCCTGCAGGGCAAGCAGGGCCACGAGCAGTCCATTGTGGAGAAGCGCCAGCACCAGACCGCCGAGCACGGCCTGCTGGGGCCGGACGATCAGGGGGGTATGCTCCTCCACGGCAAAGCGGCCGACGAGAAACCCGATCAGGGTTTTCACGAACATGTGGGTGCCCCACGTGCCGTAGACCACGTCCATGGCCAGCCCAAGCCCGAACCCCGTCAGCGTGCCGCGCCACCGCCCCTCCCGCAGGGCGTACCACGCCAGAAACAGGAGCACCGCGTCCGGATAGGCCCCGTAAATCCGCAGGCGCCCCAGAATGAGCCACTGCACCCCAAACACCCCGGCGGCAAACAGAAGTCGACGGACTAGAGGCGACATGCAGGGAGAAGACGAATGCCAGGGGCGACGATCTGCGGCGCACGAGTCCGTCCCACCGGTGCACGAAGAGACGACCGGCCGACCGACTCTCTGCGCGCTTATCGGGCGGCGCGCTTATCGGGCGAGGGTCGGAGCGTCGAGGGTCGGAGCGTCAGGAGGGGGGCGCCGTGATCATCCGGATGATGTCGTTTATGGTGCGGGTGATCTGGTAGGACGGCCCGGTGTAGTTGTTGGCGAGGATGGAAAAGGCAATCCGAGTGCCGTCCGGCCGGTCGACGTATCCACTCAGGCTCCGGACGAAGGCGAGGGAGCCGGTCTTGGCCCGCACCTCCGTACGGGACAGCCGCGACCGCAGGGTTGTGCCTCGCTCCCCTCCCTGGGGCAAGGACGCAAAAAAGACCGACTGCTCGGCATGGCCATCCATGTGGACGAGCAGTTCGCGGAGGGCCTGGGGTGTGATGAGGTTTTTCCGGGAAAGGCCGGATCCGTCATTGATCATCAGGGTTTGCGTGCTGATTCCGGCCCGCCGGAGAAACGACTCGGTCCGCCGGACGCCCCCCCGCGTGCCCCCGCCCCAGCCGTAGGTGCGAAAGACCTGCTCGGCGTAAAAGTTGTTACTCTCCTTGTTAATCACCTTCACGATCTCGGACAGCGGCGGAGAGACCTTCACAAAAATCGGCTCTCCCTCGTCGGGGACTGCGTCCAGCGAGTCGAGGTCTACGAGCTCAAGATCCGTCTCGATGCCCTCCGCCTCCAGCCGCTCCCGAAAGACACGCAGCGTGAAGGTGGTCGGATTGCTGACGGGCACGTTGCGGACGCCCGAGTAGGAACGGGCCACCGACCCCGTCAGCACGAGGTCATTGGTGGAAAAGGTCCGATTGATCAAAAGCGTACTCCCCCGCCATCGCTCGCTCGTAACGGCCCGATTTTCCAACTCCACGACGCCCTCCGGTCGAATGGACACGTCCGGCGGACTCCCAGGCTGCGTGGCCCGGACCGTCACCGGGACCGAATTGTCTCGATAGCTGAGCCCTCCGGCCGTAAGGCCCATCTGCTCTCCCTTGTCGCGCGTCAGATAATTCACGTTCCAGCCGTCGGGATAGAATCCCTCCTGGAACGCGCTGTCGTCGCCCAGGAGCCGCCCCTCGATCCGCCGGACGCCCATCTCGGCAAGCCGTTCGGCCCAGTCGCGGAAGGGATCCGAGCGTCGACGGGCCGTGCTTCCGAAGGTCGGGTCGCCCGATCCCGTGAGGCGCAGGTCGCCCTGCATCACCGAGTCCGCCGTCGTGCCGTTGAAGCTGAGCGTCGTCTCGTAGCGATAGGTGCTGCCCAGCAGGTCCAGCGCGGCGGCCGTGGTGAAGAGCTTCTGGTTGGAGGCGGGGAGGAACCCACGGTCACTGTTCCGACGGTACAGCACACTGTCGCGGGTGAGGTTGTAAATGCTGAGGCCCCAAAACCCATGACTCGCCCGGCGCTGCTCCAGCAACGAATCGACGCGGGGCGCCAGCGGCTGCGCCGCCGTACGCTCCGACAGGAACGCGCCGCAGACGAATAGGAGAGCAAGTACGCATGCGGTGAAGCGATGTACCACTGGACGCGGGAGGACGATGGGGGGAACGATGGGACTGGAACCTTCCGGAATTGGCCTTGGTTTCCCGGATGTTGCCAGTCGGGGGTCTGTGGGTCGGCGCACGCGCCGCGTGAGCGTCCGCACCTCATGTCCCCCGATGGCTCCGTCGTCCGCGTTCTGCCCACAACATAGCCCTTGCCCGCTGTATCATGCCCCAGTCGTCGAAGCGTCGAAGCCAGTCTCAGGCCCTCGTCTTCGAGCAGCGCAACTACCTGCTTCTCGCCATGGGCGCGGCCCTCATCGTGATCGGCTTCACGGCGATGTACCTCGAAAACGCCTACAAGGGCTTCATCTCCCTGAACGTCTCCCCGATCTTGATTGTGGGCGGGTATGCGGAGATCCTCTATGCCCTGCTGTGGTCCCCAAGCGATGACGGCTCACAGGACGACGGGTAGGTCCCGTCTGCGTCCCGTCAGTACAGTAGCGCGGACGCCCGATCGTCCCGGAAGGCCTTGACCGCGTCCCGCCACGCGGCAATGATGGAGTCCGGGGACGCCCCGTCCCGCAGGAGGGTCAGCAGGCGATCGGTCCCCGCCAGACGCGTCAGGTGCTCGGGCCGACTCACGAACGTCGTATCGCCCCGCGCCTGAGCACGATGATACATGGCATGGAGCGCGTGGATGCCCACCGCCAGCGGATCGACGGCCCGTCGGTCTGTGACCTCTACCTCAAATCCGTAGACCTCCTGCCCTTCGAATCGGGGAGACGGAGCCGCCTCCGGCATCGAGCGCGGCGTAAAGGCGACCGTGTCCACCGCAATCCCGGACAGGTCCTGCGCGCGGAGCGTATCGACCACTCGCCGGGCGTCTTCGGGCGACCACGGAGCGCCAATCTGGAGAAACGGCCGCTCCGTTCCGCGGCCCTCACTCACGCGAACGCCCTCAAAAAAGCACATCCCCGGGTACAGCAGCGCCGTTTCCCAGGTGGGCAGGTTGGGACTCGGGGGCCGCCAGTCGAGCCCCGTGTCCGGCCACTGCTGATCGCGCGTCCAGTTCTCGACCGGCACCACCGACAGGTCGACCGACGCGACCCCCGGCAGCAGGCCCTCGGCCCGGATGTACCGGGCAAGCTCCCCGATCGTCAGTCCGTGGGCGATCGGGATGGGATAGCGCCCCACGAACGACCTGTGCTCGGGCTCCAGGACGAATCCCGACGTGTAGGTGCCCCCGAGCGGGTTGGGCCGGTCGAGCACGACGAAACGGACGTCCGCCGCCGCAGCGGACTGCATGGCGAGGCCCATGGTGGTGATGTACGTGTAGAACCGGGCTCCCACGTCCTGCACGTCGAACACGAGGGCGTCCAGGCCCTCCATCATCTCGGGCGTGGGGCGTCGGGTGTCGCCGTACAGGCTGTAGATGGGGACGCCAGTGCGCGGGTCCCGCCCGTCTTCCACGGCCTCCCCGGCCCCCGCGGTGCCGCGGAAGCCATGCTCGGGCGCGAAGATGGCACCGAGCTCCACGTTCGGGGCCGCCGCCAGGCGATCGATCAGGTGCGCCGTGTCGAGGCGGGCCGTGTGGTTGGCAATCAGCCCCACGCGCTGGTCCGACAGCGACTCGAAGTCGTTGGCGACCAGCACCTCGGCGCCGGAGCGCACCGGAGGCGGGTCCTCTTCGGGGGCGCACCCGGCGACCCCCAAAACCACGAGAATCCCGACCAGACTGGGAAGAATGCCCCGCCAGCAGTGACCACATGGACGCAGACCGGCAGACGCAATCACTGATTGGCAACGATCTCATGCTCGGGGAAGAAGTAGGAGGCCTCCTTGTGACCGTTTTCCGGCGAGTCGGACCCGTGGACGATGTTTTCCTGGATGGACCCGGCGAAATCGCTCCGAACGGTGCCCTCGTCGGCCTCTTCCGGGTCGGTGGCGCCGATGAGATCCCGAAAGTCGGAAATGGCATTTTCCTTCTCGAGCACGACCGGCACACACGGCCCGCTCGACATGAAGTCGGTCAGGTCGTCGAAAAAGGGCTTGTCCTCGTGGACGGCGTAGAAGCCCTCCGCCTCGGCCTTCGACATCGTGATCATCTTCATTGCCCGGAGTTGAAATCCAGCCTCCTGAATCCGGCGGAGGACCTCGCCGACTTTTTCCTTCCGGACGCAGTCGGGCTTGAGGATTGCAAGGGTGCGTTCTGTGGCCATGGTGGAATGGAGAGTAGATCGGAAAAGTGGAGTGGAAAAGGACACAGCTTCAACCTATGCACCCGGCGGCGCTTTGCGGGGCCACTGGTGTTAGACATCTATGAATCCCGGCGGCCAAGCCATTCCCGCCGGGGCGTAACGACTGTGCGATTCAGAACGCTGTGCCCCGCGAATGGGCAACAGGGTCCTCGACGGCCCGTTTGAAGCAATCGCATTCTTTTTCTATGCACAACGCCTTTGATTACTGTGTCAGATCAACAACGCGCAACCCTCGGCGGCGGCTGCTTCTGGTGCCTGGAAGCCGTCTACGAGGAAGTGGACGGCGTCTCCGAGGTGGTGTCCGGCTATGCCGGGGGCCACGTCCCGAATCCCGGCTATCGACAGGTCTGCAACGGCACCACCGGCCACGCCGAGGTCGTGCAGCTGACCTACGATCCCTCGGTGGTCGGCTACCGCGACCTCCTGGAGATTTTCTTCACCATCCACAACCCCACCACCAAGGACCGCGAGGGCGCCGACGTGGGCCCGCAGTATCGGTCCATCATTCTGCACCACAACGCGGAGCAGAAGGAGATCTCCGAGACGCTCATCGAGGACCTGGAGGCGAACGGCGTCTTCGGGGATCCCATCGTCACGGAGGTCGAGCCCCTGGAGACCTTCTATCGCGCGGAGGACAAGCACCAGGACTACTACGAGCGCAACTCGTCTCAGCCGTACTGCCAGAGCGTCATCACCCCGAAGGTGGCGAAGCTCCGGAAAAAGCACGCCGACAAGTTGAGATGAGGAGTTCGGAGTGTGGAGTTCGGAGTGTGGAGTTCGGAGTGTGGAGTTCGGAGTTCGTATTCTCCCTCCTCTTCCGAACTCCCCATTCCGCATTCCAAATTCCGGACGCGTTACTGGCGCGCGAGGCCGAGCGTCATGAGGTACAGTTCCTCGGCCCCCGCCTCGGCGAGCGTCTGGCCTGCCGCGACGGCCGTGGAGCCGGTCGTGAGCACATCGTCCACCACGAGCCACCGCCCCTCGGCACAGCCTGTATCCGCGGCAAACGAGTCGCGGACGTTGCGCCAGCGCTCCTCCCGAGAGAGCCCCGTCTGGGAGCGCGTGGCGCGCGGTCGAGACAGCAGATCGGGGCGGGCCGCACAGCCGAGGGCCTCCGCCGCGCCCTCCGCGAGCGAGGCGCTCTGGTTGTAGCCCCGTTCGAGCCGGCGGGTCCGGTGGAGGGGAATCGGCACCACGCCGTCGGGACCGGGGTGACGCTCCGCGAACGCCTCCCCCATCAACTGTCCCAGCGGCACGCCGTAGCGCGGGCGATTCCGGTACTTCAATGCGTGTTGAACAGCCTGCAGGGTTCCGCCTTTGTCGAACACCCACAGCGCCATCGCGCCCGCAAACACGCCGCTCCCCACCGGAAGGCGATCGAGACGGGCCGCCACACCCATCTCAGGGGCACGTTCAAGCGACTGCAGACATCGCGGACAGAGCGGAAGCTGAGGCGACTCCGGACGGTCCCCGCAGCCGAGACACCGCGGGGGATAAATCACATCCAGCAGGCCGCGGCCCAGGAGGCGAACCCCCCGGGCCACCGCCGAGGTCAGTCTACGTAGACTCTGGGGCATCGGCATCACATCGCCACTCCATCAGCGAGAGCGGCGATCAGGGACATATTTTCGATAAAACGCGGCGTTCGTCGTGCAACCCTGTATGGTAATGTATACATTTTCGGGTGTGGAGTCAACGTGAAGAGACCGATTTCTGGCGCTCTGAACCGCCCCTGTTCCATCACGCCTGCGCCCCCACGGTTTCCCCTAGCCCCCGACACCGGTACTTGACTGAGACCGACGCAACGTGCTCATCACAACCAGCGGGAGCGACTCGACGATTCCTGACGACGCGGTCGGCCCCGTCTCGCCTTCTT
>JBDGQM010000038.1:0-3721 GCA_042219065.1 Salinibacter sp.
TTCATGGCGGACAGGCGGTCTTTGAGGGAGGAGGGCGATTCGGAGAGAGAAAGGGCTCCGAGACGACGAGAGCCGCTGCCGTCGGCGAAGGTGGCCAGGAGGCGCGCGTAGTCGCCAGCGGGAGTCTGATCATCGTTGAGGACGGCCGCGTCGCAGGCCCGCTCCCGCGCCTCCTCGATCCGACGGCGAAGCCGACCGACCAGCGGATGGACGGCGAACACGGCCGCGACCACCCGCTCCACGAACTGGGCCACGTCATCCCAGCGACGAATGTGGACCAGTTCGTGCCGGAGCGTCATGCGGACCGCGTCGGGGGCCTCCGTCAATCGCTCAGGCACCAGAACCACGGGCTTTCTCCCGCCCAGTGTGACCGGCACCGCGGTGGTCGTGGTGGCACAGACCCGCACCGGCCGACGAACGTTCAGTCGGTCCATCAGGCGCTCCAGTTCCTCCTGAAACGAGGATGACGTGGTGGGCGCGACAAGGTCCCGGACGCGGCCCAGGGCCACCGCGTTCACCCCGAGCCGACCCAGCTCAACCACCCCCACCGCGAGCGCGAGGGCTGTGAGCGCGCCAATCGCGTGGTCCCAGCGCCAGGTGACCCCTGGGGCCGATACTGTTGTCGGTTCGACCGCGGGGAGCACGAGGACCGATGCTTCGGGGAGGAGCGGCGGGGTTGGGGACGCCGGAAGGAGCTCGACGACGTTGGCCGCCGCAATGCCGATCGGCAATGCGGCGAGAAGGACCTGCGAGAGCCGGTACTCGGCGAGCGGATGCAGCCGCTCGGTCCGTTCCAGGAGAAGCCAGAGCGGAAGGACGAGGACGGTCCAGGCCACGACCGGCAGCCACAGCGACGACGCCGTTGCCGCCCCCAGGTCGGCCAGAATGTCAAGAATCGGCGCCAGTGTCATCGGGATCAGCGTCTTGTTCATCGAGGGCGTCGATGAGTGCCCGAATCTCCGCCCGCTCGTCGTCGGAGAGGTCTTCCCGCTGCACCAGCGTCTGTACCAGCGCCGACGGAGACCCTTCAAACACCTTGTCCATCAGGCGCTGGAGAAGGCTGTGCTGCACCGCATCGGGCTCTTGCGCGGGCCGGTACACGTACGAGCGGCCCTCCTTGTAGTAGTCGAGGTAGCCCTTTTCGGCCAGCGTCTTTAGCACCGTCATGATCGTGGTATAGGCCACCTCTCGATCCTCGAGGATGCGCTCGCGCACGTCGGCCACGGTGGCCTCGCCGAGGTCCCACACGTGGTGGAGCACCTCCATTTCGGTTTCGCCGAGATGAGTCAGGGATTTGCGTTGCATATCGGAGTGTTTCTCTGATTTTATACTACTTGTATAATATTACTAGAGTCGTAGAAATACAAGTCTCGTTACACAAAATTTACGTTTTGCGCGGGGAGAGCCGCTACGAACGCGGTTGTTTCTCCAACGTCGGGCCGGGGGCGTGGTAGAGGTGCGCGACCTGTTCCGGATCGGTGCCCCACATGTAGTGGCTCCACAGGTATAGATTGCGGAGTTGCTGGCGTACGGGCCCCTGTCGGCGGAATCGGCGGGCCGAGGTGGTCACGGCCGCGTCGAGAAATTGGAAGCCGCCGTGCTCGTGGAGACGCGCCGCCAGTTCGAGGTCTTCGAAGAGGGGCCAGTCGGGGAAGCCGTCCACGGCGTCGAAGGCCGACCGCTGTACAAACTGGCCTCGATCCCCGAAACAGAGCCGACTCCACGGGAGGTGGGTGCACCGGGCGTAGAAGCGGAGGAGTGCGGTGGGCTCGTCGAACTGAAGCCGAAACGTGCCGCTGGACGCGCGGGGATCGCTAAGGGCGCTGCGGATCAGCGCCAGTCCGTTTGGGGGCAGGAGGGTATCGGCGTGCAGAAACAGAAAGATCTCGCCCGACGCGTGCCGAGCCCCATGGTTCATCTGTGCCGCCCGCCCTTTCGGGGCCCGCAGGACGGTTGCCCCGGCAGAGCGGGCGCGGTCTCGGGTTCGGTCGTCCGAGCCGCCGTCCACGACGAGAACCTCGACCGGGTCCTCCTGGGAGCGAATTCGCCGCAGGGTCGGGCCGATGGTGTCTTCCTCGTTCAGGGCCGGAATGACGATCGAGATGAGGCGGGCCATGCTCAACTTCGCGGGGGATGGGAGAGAAGCAGATTGCTCCGTGAAGGGCCGATGCCGCGCGGGCTGGAACGTGCGCCTCGTGCTTGGGCCTTCACGCGCGTCGCGCAACGAGGAGGCCCATCTGGGCTGTGCACACGGGTCGGCTTCGTCGTGGCGCTCGTCCTGGTCTGTGTGCTGGCTACCGGACAGTTTTCGCGGGAGATCGGCCGATGTCCCGAAAAATCCCGGATTTCGGGCACGTCATCCCGAACGCCTTCGCGGATCTCTCCGAATTCGGCGACGCGGTGGCCAGAAAGATCCCGCATCGGTGTGCGGGATGACTTGCCGAGGGATTTTTCGGGACGTGATTCAAAGCTGTCTGGTAATCAGATCCGTGTGGTTGCCGGGTCCCCTGCTCCAACCTATTCTGTGTGCTCACCAGATCATCTGTTTCATGCAGAAGACCGATCCGCCTGCCTTCAGGAATTCGCTGGTGTCGAGTTCCACCGGAACGAAGTCGTGCTCCCGGAGCCGCTCGTTGGTTCGTTCGCAGCCTTCCTGAATCAAGACGTGGGTTCCGTCCGGGCAATGGCCGTTGCAGGCGAGCTGGTGGCGGGCCTCGTGGTCCGGCACCTCGATGGGCGCGTCGAAGAGCGACTCAATGAGCTCCAGTCCGTCCGCGTCGAAGGCCTCGGGCGCTACGAGCGCGTGCTCCGCGTCGAGGGGACAGAGGCAGGTATCGAGGTGATAATAGTCCGGCTCGGTGAGGCGGAGGGCCACGACCGGGACGTCCAGAAGGTCGCTGAGGGCCTCGTACGCATCTATGCTCGTCCGGTAGCCGTATCCGCCCCACAGGAGGCGTCGGCCCGGGTGCCAGAGGCCGTCGCCCATCCCTTCAAAATCCGCATCCAGGCCGTCCGGCAGGGTCTCAACGCGGTATCCCTGGTCCTCGAAAAAACGCGCGTAGTACGGCACCTCGTCTTCCCGGTGCTCACTGTGCATGCGGCTGAGCACGACTCCTTTTTCTTCGCCCGCCGGATCGAAGAAGGGAAGGGTCTGGTTTGCACAGAAGACCATGTCCGGCAGTCCGGACTGTCCGTTGACCACGATCGGGGGCTTGTCGAGGGCGGTGTACGCCGCGCGGATGGCTTTCCACTGCTGCCACGCCACCTCTTTGTGCACCGTTCCGACGTTTTCTGACATGTGAGGGTTGATGACGTACTCAACGTCGAAGTGTGTCGGGGTCGTGAGGACCACCCGATTGGGGCGGGGGAGGGCGGGAAGCGCTTTCAGCTGAAAATCGAGGGCGTCGGGGGTTTGGTAGACCATGGGGGCGGGAGGGGAGCGGTGAGTTGACGTGCGTACATGAAATGTAGGAAACGCGCCGGGAGAAGTCTACGGCTCACCCCGAATCTGCTTACGGGATTCGGATGTGGACGTGCGGAAGTGTGGACCGATCGCCTTCGGTCCCGACTCCTGTCGCATGCGCGTCAAGGAAATTCCGAACAGGTCTGATATTTGCTTGGACGAGGTCGATTGGTTTCGATTTTGGGCCAACCTCCGCCCGGAAATTCTGTCGTTCGCCGGTGAAGCTCCGATCCCGACAGCCGTCGGGACATGGAAATC
>JBDGQM010000039.1:0-16475 GCA_042219065.1 Salinibacter sp.
GCACGAACGTGACGGCCCCGGTCTCTCGAATCCACTGAAGACAGTTCCCCCACCAGCGTCTTGCCCGAATCGGGCGACATCCAATCCCGAGCGTCCCCGCGTCAACACTGCGGCCAGAGCCCCCCTCTCCCTCCGCACGATACGGACTCGGTGCGGTGAACAAGTCCGGTGTAGTCTCTAGCAATCCCCTTGGAGTAGAGTCATCCCGATAGTGATCGAGGACGCGGTTTCGAGCGTAGCGGAGCGGAGTCGAGACGCCCTGATCGGAGGGAAGAAGTGCCCTTGGAGTGAATCTCCCCGAATCCACCGAAGCCGACAGTAGTGGGGCAATCCCCCCAGGACAATGTTCTTCTGTCAGATCCGGAGAACTTTTGGCCCAAGAGAGACCGGTTGAGGCTGCACCGGAGAGATGTCCCACAGTTCTTACGCCATCAGCACACGCGACTTAAAGGGTTCTTTGCACCTGCCGATACCTGTCGTGGAGGCATCCGTGTCTGTACTGTAAGGCCCCATTCGTCCGGTGCCCGCACCCGTTGCCCCAGGACACTGATTCTGATGCCGCCGGACCTGAGAAGACCTGCGACAGGACTGACGACGCGCCCGTTCGCTATCCCTCGGACGCATCCGGCACAGGACGTGCGCGGACGCACAACCGGATTCTGTGGGCTCCGCACTGACACTGCGGTGCTCGCCACAAGGAAGACCTCGTTGCTCAATGCTCCTACACAACTCTTTATCGGTATGAGTGGTGCACGAGACCCATTGTTCAGGACGCTCGCCGGTCCCCTCGGGGTCGGGACGAAACTCCTCGGGGCGTTCCTGATCTTTTTCCTCTGTGCCGTGGCGCCCGCGGCCGGCACGTGGTTCTTCCTGCACCAGCAGCTCCCGACGGAGCAATCTGCCCCCGCTGAGAACAGGGGTCGGCAGTTCTCCGAACGAGGTCCGGCTTTGGCGGGAGCGCCGGGTTTGGTCCGCCAGGAAACAGAGCGGACCGAGACGGCCCCCGACCCACAGCCCCACGCCGCCACCCGTCAGCAGGTTGAAACCCTCGCGCGAATCTGGGGCGGGGCTGTTCTGATGCTCATCGGGCTTGGAGGGGCCTTCTTGTATCTGCTGTGGAAACACGTCGTGGTGCCCCTCAAACGGCTCAAACGCGAGGCCATTGCTGTTGCTGGGGGGGCGCGCGGGAATCACCTCACAGTCCCGGACGAGGAAGACGAAATTGGGATGCTTGCACGAGCCCTTCGGCACCTGAAAGCTCAGGTTGACGCGTCTGATGAGGCGGGGCACACGGCCACTCAGGGGGCGTCCGCGGCTCCGTCGACCCCTGCGAGCGGACGCTCAGACGATGCGCGTCGCGTTGAAGCCTCCGACCCCGTGTCCGTCACGTACGGCCGTTCGGGAGAAGGTCCCGAAGGCGAATCCGACGCAGCTACGGACTGGACCGTGTCGACCGAGGACGTGCGCCCTCTGTCTGCACGTGCCGAGCGTGAGCGCGACGGCGAGACCCATGAACGCCCGCCTCCGCCCGTGGGGGACGGCACCGCGGAATCAGAGACGGGGGTCCGCTACGATGAGTTCATGGCCGTGATCCATCCAGAGGACCGGGACCGACTGCGAAGACGGCAGGACCAGGCGATGCAGAACGGCGTGCCCATCGACATCGAGTACCGGATTGTGTCCCCGAACGGAGACGAGCAGGCACTGCGCGAACGCGGAGTGGTCAAAATGGGAAAGGATGGCTCCCCGACCCAGTTTTCCGGACACGTGCTCGACGTAACCGAGGAGAAGGCGAACGAGCAGAAGATCGAGCGGCTTCAGAACGACTACAATCATCTTTTGTCCAGTCTCCCAGACGCACTGGTCGTCGTCGAGGCCCACTCGTCGACGATTGTGGAAGCAAATGAGGCGGCCGCCTCTCTGTTCGAGGCATCCGTAGACGAGCTGCTCGGACGCCAGAAGACGTCTCTCTACCCGGCAGGAACGAAGGATCAGTTCGCGGCGCTCTTCGAAGCGGCCCGTCACAGCGGATCGTCGGTCCCCAATGCGGTGCGTCGCTTCCCCGACGGCACCCCCATCCACATCGTGACGGATGCGGGCAACGAAGTTCCGGTGTCCCTTGCCGTCACCTCCGTTGAGCGGTCCGGCCAAACGTTCTTCGTGGCCGTGCTCTCCGACATTACTGAGGAGCGTACCACCCGCAGGCGCCTGCGCACCTTTGAGGCGGCTGCGGAGCAGTCGGACGACATGATCGTCGTGACGGATGCCAGCGGGAACGTCCAGTACGCCAATCCCGCTGCGGCGTCGATTACCGGGTACGAGCAGGACACACTGACGGGCAACCCCCTGCGCTTCACACAACTGGACGGGGGCGACGCCGAGGAGGAGACACAAATGTGGGACGCCCTGAATCAGGGAGAGTCGTTCCGAAAGACCATCATCGATGAGCGGAAGGACGGCTCGACCGTTGAGATCGACCAGACCATCGCCCCGGTGCACGATGCGACGGGCGCCGTATCTCACTACGTGCTGACGGGCCGGGATATCACCGAGCGGGTGGAACGCGAAGAAGAGCTCCACCGGCGCACGGAGGCCCTGCGTGAGCGCGGGGCTCGGCTGCGAGGCCTCACCAACAGCATCCCGGGCGTCGTCTACCAGTTCTACAAGCGTCCGGACGACACCCGCGGCCTGCACTTCGTGAGCGGGCACGCGGGGCCGATGCTCGGGATCGCGCCCGACGCCGACATCTTCCTCGATATGCTCATCGAGCGCGTCCCCGCCTCCCACCGCGACGAGCTGACGGCCTCGCTCGACGCGGCACTGGAGCAGCAACAATCGTGGTCCTTCGAGTTTCCGTACGAGCACCCCTCCGGCAAGCGAATGTGGCTTCTGGGATCTGCGACGCCGGACCCGAAGGACGACGAGTTGCTGCTCAACGGCTTGCTGCTCGACATTACGGAGCGAAAGAAGGCCGAGCGGGCCTCTGCGGAGGAGCGAGATCGCTTCGTGACGCTCTTCGAAAGCCTCCCCACGCCCGTGTTGCACTGCGAGTTGACGCCGAAGGGGACCCTTGTCGCCGACGTCAACAAGGCCTTCGAGGATGTCTTCGGGGTGGACGCCAAGGCAGCAGAAGGGAAGGACGTAAACGACCTGATCGTGCCCAACCATAAAGAAGCGGAGGCCGAGCAGATCGAACGTCGCGTCATCAGTGGAAACACAGAGCACTTCGAGGTGCGGCGCCAGACGACCAATGGCGTGCGAGACTTTCGCCTCCAGGCCACCGGCCGGACCTCCGAGTCCGACGCCACAGAACTCTACGCCATTTACACCGACATCACCGAGCGCAAGGAACGGGAGGAGCGTCTTCGGGGACGCCGCCAGAAGATCGAATCGCTCTACACCGTGGCAGGTCGCCTGTTGGCCACCGAGCACCCCGAATCCGTATTCCGCCGCGTCCACACGGTCCTCCGCGACGTGCTCGACTACCCCTTCACCGCGACTGGGGTCGTGAAAGAGGATCGCATCGTGTTCGACAACACCGCTGCGAAGGATGAGCTCCTGGTGCCCACGCCCCCACCGGCCCCCATCACGTCGGGGCGCGTCTCTGCTCGCGCCCTGCGGGAGGAGGAGACGGTCGTGTCAGATCGTGACGGTGCGCCTGATTGGGCCCCCCGCGAGGGACCGCTCGACGCGGTGGCAGGCCTCCCTATGGGCGAACACGGGGTCATCACGGTGGGTCAGACGGACGGCACAGCGTTCACCTCGTTCGATCTGCGACTCATGGGACTCCTGGGCACTTACGCGGCGGTCGTACTCGACCGGCTCGAACGAGAGCAGGAACTGCGGGCCGCCAAGGAGGAGGCCGAAGACGCGTCTGAGTTTAAATCGGCCATGCTGGCGAACATAAGCCACGAAATTCGCACGCCTCTGACTGCAATTAACGGATTCTCGGAGGTGCTCGTCGAAGAGCTTGAGCCGCCCCACGAAAGCTTGGCCGAGCGTGTGCACGAAGGAGGCAAGCGCCTTCTGGACACCTTCGATTCGGTCCTCCAACTCTCGCAGCTGGAGGCTGGAACGCAGGAGATCGATCCCGGCCGGTGTGCGCTCGACCGGATCGTGCGGGGAGCGCTCGATGAGTGGCGAGAACAGGCAACGGAGCAGTCGATTTCGCTTAACGTCGATGTTCCCAATTCTCCAGTAAAGGGGCTTTGGGACGCCGAACTCGTTGGCGAAATCGTCGGCAACCTGCTGGACAATGCGATCAAGTTTACCCCAAGCGGCGGAGAGGTGTCTGTTCGGGTCCGCAACAATGACGGTCATGCGGTTTTAGAGGTTGAGGACACAGGCATCGGGATCGGGGAGCAGTTTCGGAATGATATGTTTCGGGCCTTCAAGCAAGAATCCGAGGGCCTGAGGCGCGAGTTCGAAGGGGTGGGGCTCGGATTGGCGGTGACCAAGAAGGCAGTCAACCGCATGGGGGGTTGCATCGAGGTTGATTCGGAGAAGGGAGAAGGCTCACGGTTTATCGTCCGGCTGCCGAAGGAGTGGTAACACCGTTTTGACGTCATCGTGTCGGCTCGAAAATGAATCGAAGTCGGAAACCGAATCATGTATCACTACCTCCCGCTTTGTCTCCTGGCCTATCTCGTCTGGAGAAGGCCCGTGGTGGGGACGATCGTCGGCGCCCTGGAAGGAATGTGGCTGCTCTGGCCGCTCTACGGCCTCCCCGAGCTCCTTTCGTTCAACGTCCATCTGACACTGGCCCTGACGTGCCTGTTTGCATGGCGGGGCGACGACATTCGCCATAGCGTAGGACTCGCCCTCGGCGGCGCGGCGGTTCTGTGTCTCCCGTACTACGCCCCCCCAGGAGCATCCGGGGTCGGAGGGCCGGCCGCCGTCCTGATGGGGGTCCTGTGCGGCGAACTAGTCGCCGCGGTCTGGGTCACGGCTCGCCTGGCCGATCGAACGCGCCTCGACGATCACGCCCCTCAGGTGCCGGCCTCCGTGCGACGGGTGTTCCGGACGCTTGGCCGACTCAATGCCCCCCTCGGAACGAGGGGTCGCGGGAATGTTTCGGGGTTCACCGAGACCCCGTCCGCAGAATGGGCCCCAGAAGGCCCGTAGGGCATGTGTGGTCTCCACCTCAGCCCTCTCCACCCGCGCTCGCTTACCGATCCATGCAGAAATTCTTAAACTTTATTCCAGGATCTAACGGTGAGTAAAGGCGTCCCGCCGGGACGCCTCAACGCTTTTAAGAACGTCCTCACGCATCGGTAAGTCGCCGCTCAGTCGCCATGAGATTTTTCCTGCTGGCTCTCGCGATCGTCCTCGGAGGATGCGCAACGCTAATCCACGGCTCGTCGCAGAGCGTACGGGTTGAATCAGATTCCTCCGGCGCCCGCGTGGAAGTCGACGGACGCCCGGTCGGTGAAACGCCCACGACGGTGCAGCTGGAGCGCAATCAAGACCACAGGGTTCGCGTATATCGGGAGGGACGGGAGCCGCACACCGTCAGGCTCCAGCAGGGCCGAAGCATCTGGGCCGCCGTCAATCTTCTGAATCTCATCGTTCCGGGGGTGCTCGTGGACCTCTCGACAGGCGCCTTCTACAGCTTGAGCCCGGATCCGATCAAAGCCACGTTCGACGAGCCCACCTCCCCGGTGGCCGATTCGTCACAGTCCGATCCGTGACGCCGGCAGGCCTCTCCATACTGTTTTGACCTCATCGTGTCGGCTCAAAAATGAATCGAAGTCAGAAGACGAAGGACAGTCAATTTCCCGTCGAACCATAACTTTCAACGTCTTAACGTTGCAACGTTTGGCGTCCCAAACGTGCCCAAAAGGGGGGAATCCAGCCGCTCCTGCCGACACTTTCCACTGAGCTCCACGTCAAGTGGTCATCTCCAGAACGTCCCTGGCAAACGCATCGGCCTCGTCGGCGATCTCTTCGATCGCAGCGGTCAGTTCCTCCACAGAGAGCGACCCCTGCTCGGTCAGGAGGCGAGTGACGCTGGCCCCCTGAAGCTCTTCGGTGAGGGTCGTCTCGCCGCTCCAGGGATTCCCATTCGGATCCTCCATGAGATGGGCGACCTTGAGCGCCAGTCCGACGACTGAGACAAGCGGTCGGAACTGCGCGCTCACCTCGGTAGGACGGCGATGCCCCCGCAGAACGGCACACAGATTGTCGGACAGGTGGCAGGCATTGCCGACCGCAAGTCCCTTTTGCAGGTAGTCTTCCTCACAGTTCAGGATTTCCTGTCCCTGCGGCGGGGGACCCAGGAAGGGAGCAGTCCGATCGTGTCGCTCAAACCACAGATCCACGTACGTCCTGCCCTTGGTACTCAGAAGTGCGAGGCGACCGATCTGTGCAAGCATGCCCCCGGTGTACGCCGTCTCGGGCGTGACGATTCCAAACCGGTCGGCCAGGTCCCGGGCAATAAATGCCGCCAGCGTACTCGTCTTCATGATGTACCGCTGCACATGCGAGGCGTCCGCCCGGTCGACGTCGGAGAAGCTGCTCCCGATCACCTTCGTCAGGGCGAGATTGCAGACGGGTCGGAATCCCAGGTAGCTCACCGCGCGCTCGACCGTCCCGATTGTGGCTCGGAGCCCGTAATACGCCGAATTGATGTGGCGAAGGAGCCACTGCGAAACGGCCTGATCCCGCTGGAGCGCCTCGGTGAGCGCTTCAATGTCGTGGGACGAGTCGGAAGAGGCCAGTTCCGTGATCCTCGTGAGCGTGGTCGGAAGCGGAGGCAGATCAATGCCCGTCAGAGCCCCCTCGGGGATCTTGAACTCCGACGAGGACGGCGTTTCAAGCTCATGCTCAATGACGTCGATGAGTTCGCGCTTGGCCAGCGGTTTGGTGACGATGTCGTCAAACCCGACCCGCAGAAACTGCTTGCGGTGCGGGTCCATGACGTACGCGGTACACGCCACCACGGGGACCGACGTGTAGTCCTCCATTTCTCGCACCGCATGGAGCACCTCGACGCCCGTGCGGCGTCCCTCCAGGTTTACGTCGAGAACGAACGCGTCGTAGGTGTTCTCTTCGGCCTTCCGGATCGCTTCTCCGGCCCCAGCGGCCATGTCGAGGCGGTAATTCTCCTGGAGCATGCGGCGGAAAAGCCTCTGTGCCGCCTTGTTTTCGTCCACGACGAGCAGGTGAGGCGGCGTCGTGCCGTCGGCGCTGTCCCGTGCATCGTCCCCACCGGAGCGGCGAGGGACCCGCAGCGTGAAGACGCTTCCGACCCCGGGCTCGCTCTCGGCCTCGAGAGTCCCCTCCAGATGACGCGCAAACGCCCGGGCAAGCGAAAGTCCCAGCCCGAGCCCTTCCGGGGGAGCTCCGTTCTGAGGGGGTCGCTGCACGAAGGCCTCAAAGAGGGACGGCAGGGCGTCTGGCGGGATGCCAACGCCCGTGTCCTGGACGCGAAAGTCGACCACGGTGTCCGTGGGATCCACGTGGAGGGTGACCGCGCCCTCGGGAGTAAATGCGATTGCGTTCGCAAGCAGATGCCCCAGAGCCCGGCGGAGCGTCTCTGCATCCACGGTCATTTCGACGGGCGGGGCCGGGGCCTCAAGGGTAAGAACGAGCCCCTGGTCGTGAGCGGCCGACCGATGGTTCTCAAGCAGGCCGCTGGCCAGGTCGACGGCGTCGACGGCCTCGGGCTCGACCTGGGTTTCGTGCAGATGCCCGAGGTGCTTTAGGGAGCGAAGGACAGGGCGCAGCCGCTCTCCCTGCCTGTGAATTCGCGCCGCCAACTGCTCCGGGGCAGACGAGGACTGCGGGACCTGCTCGGCCAGGCCCAGGAGCGAGGCAAGGGCCGCGTCCATCTCCTGGCTCACGGTCTCTAGGAACGAATGCGGCGCCTGCCCGAGCACGGTACGGGCAGGGATGTCCTCTCCGGCGTCCTCGGAGGTGTTGCTCATTTCACTGGCGGAAGACGAGGGAAAGGTTGTGAGGGTACACGCCGTGTTGCGGCGGCGACCGCAAACATCAAGGCGACCGCAAACATCAACGGGCAAAAATCACACCGTGGATCCAAAGCTCGGAAGACAGGCACCAGGGAGTTCGGGCCTCCTTCCTCGTACAACGGATGGGCCGGGAGTACAGTCCCGGTGTGTGTCCGGGCGCAACGCCAAGACACGGACGGAACGGCGATGCCCGAGAAACGCGCGCCTGCTCGATACCTTTGAGGGATTGCGCAATCTCTCGCAATTGGAGGCCGGGCAGACGGACCTTCCCGCAAAGCCGATCGATCTGTCTACCAAGATCCGGCGGGTCACTGCAGAGTTTCGCTCTGAGGCTCAAAAGGAAGGCATCGCCCTCCCCCGACTCGACTCAGTGCAAACCGCTCCCTCCTGTCTACGTTGTCTCGTCCATGTTGCGGCCCAACAGCGAACAGCATGAGCGCGTGGGACAGCCTCGTGGTTTCCGGAAGAACTATGTCGAGCAGACTGTAGAGAACATCTACCCCGTCGTTTGTTTCGAGTGATCCCTTTTTCTTGAGCAGCAGTGGTCTCCCGACTCCGTTGCTGCCTTCAGTTCCCTTGATCCGAAGAACGGCGCCACGATATGAGCGATGTCCCGTCCCGCGTCCTCCTCATCGAAGACAACAGCACCCAGGCCCGTGCCGTACAGAATTGTCTCAGCAGCGAGCACGACGTGGCGCTGGTGACATCCATCGAAGACGCCGGTGCCCAATTCGACGTCCCGACATTTGACCTTCTCATCGTCGACTGGGGCCTCCCCGGACAAAGTGGGCTTGGCTTCGTGCGCGACGTGAAAGACGATCCCGACGTGCAGGATCTGCCCGTTATGATGCTCACCGGCGAGGACCGCTCGGAGCATGTCCAGAGAGCGGTAGAGGCCGGGGTGGACGATTATGTCGTCAAGCCGATCTACTGCGGGACCCTCCGCGAAAAGGTGGCCTCCCTGATTGAATCGCCGGCCGACCCGCAGGACGCGTAGGGATCGAAGGGGGAACCCGTGAGAAAATAGGCTCTCACTCCACCAAGGGAGTTCCCCCCGGCGAAGACCGCAGAGACGAGCCGGCCCCCGGAAAGGCCTCGATTGCGTCCCTCTGCATGGCCGTCCGCGTCGCGACGGCCCCGTCACCGGCGCAACCCGATGGGGGCGACTACCCTGCGCACTGCGCTACGAGAACCGTAAAGAGCACCATGCACCCCAGTAGGAGGCCAACTTGGACGTAGAGCGGGCGGGCGGCAGAGGAAGAGTCAGAACGCGTGCGGCTCTCCGGTCGAGATTCCCTTCTCGCTCAGCATCCGGGCAAGTTCGTCTCGTTGAATCGGCTTACTGAGGAAGGCGTCCATTCCCGCTTCCTCGCATCGCTTCCGGTCTTCCCCCATCACAGACGCCGTCAGCGCCACGACGTAGGGGTGTTCCTCTTGGGGCACCGTCTCCCGCAGTTGACGTGTGGCCTCAAGACCATTATGGCCCGCTACAGTCGCTACATCGAGCAGACGTTTCGGCGCCATTTCCGGAAGGCCTTCGACTGGGTGGCGTTCAACTTGGTAGTGCTCCGGTTGCGCCGCCGTTCAGGCGAGGAGCTGATTGGGGCGTTTCTGCTCTCCAGTCGATGCAAATACACGTCTTTCGAGGTCCCGAAGGACAGGCGGTCGCTGGGTGCCCGGCCCGAGGCCGGACCGCTCACATATCGACAGGCGTCGAAAACTGTGACGCTGGATTGGGGGCTATAGCAGCGCAGCCCCTGCACGTCTGCACCCGACACGTAGCTCCGGCCGATCGTGGTACAAGAAACTCGCCAGATTGCCACAGCGGGCACATACGTCCTGACTCTCTGCCACTGACCGCCTAACGTGCCGCCGTCGAAACCATCGAATTGTACCCACCCCCCGGATATACGGTACGCCCCCGCTCGGATATGCGAACTGCCCTGCCCCTGTGTCGTGGATTTAGGCCTCGAAACGGGAAACGGCTGCCGCTTGCGACACACCTTTTTCACTGGGAGGCAGGGAGATCAAGGTCGGGCACATCCTGAGGAGGAGATGTCTTCGTAGAGGAAGGGCCATGGTTCTGGCTCAACGACTTGGTCCCCTGCTCATGAGAGTCCGGTGCGTCTCTCAGCACGCTGGAGACGGTCGCCCCCAGAAAGAAGAGAATGGCGATCGCGTTGCCCCATCCCCCCCACGTACGGAGCGTCTCGACGTAAGCCAGATCGCCGATCATCCGTAGCAGGAGCGCCCCGTGTAGCAGACCCACGTGGACGTAAAACTCGGGGCGGTACGGAATGGAGATGCCCAAGACCGACGGAAAAATGACCGGCGCGTGGCCGAAGATCATACTGAACACGAAGCCCACAAAAATGGCGTGGAGCGTGGCGTCGTAGACGTACCCGCCGCCCGTATTCCCGAAGTAGAGCGCAAGGCCGCCGCCCACGAAGAGCCACACGTATCCGGCGATCAGACACACGGCGATAAAGCGCGTAAGTCCCTCGGCCCGCACGGTCCGGCGGGCCATGTCATACACGCCGAGCCAGAGGGCCACAGCGGCCAGCCCCGCGCCCATCGCCCGGAAGCCGAGGTTCGGGGCGCCGACCGAAAGCACCAGCCCCGCACCGAGCAGGCCCACGAGCGCCAGGAAAAGCGTTTCCGTCCAGGGGGCATGAAAGAGCATGCGGCTCAGCTCCAATCGCTCCCCAGCAATCGTGAGCACCAGGAAGCCAATCCACCACGGCACGAGCGCATGGACGGGCCACCCGCTCAGCCACAGCAGGTTGCCCCCCATCCAGGCCGCGGCCCCGCCCGTCATGACGACCGCGAACGGCACGACTTGAATCGACAGCACCACCCCGAAGATCGCAACGAGGCCGAAGCTCCCAGCCGTAATCAGCAGGGGCCCGAGCGTTCCTCCCACCCCCGCCAGCGTCAACAGCCCACCGATTCCCGTCGCGGCGGGGGCCAGAAACGCCCACGCCTGATCCAGCGCCACGGCCCGCTCCAGACTGATGAGCGTGCCGAGAAAGCCGCAGACCATGAGCGGGCCGTGGATGGCCGGTAGATTTGCCCGCGGGAACGGCCCGGCCCAGCCGAGGCGAAGCAGTCCGGCCCAGAGGCCCCCAAGCAGGGCGAGCATGCCTGTCGCCATGAGGCCGAAGCGAAGGGCCGTGTTCCGTCGCAGCGCTGTGTCCATCGAAGCGAAACGGTCAGAAGGAATAGTCTCGTCTCTTTCGGCGGAAGGGCCGCACGTTTAAACCTGCGCTCCATCGACCGTTCGGTCGCCTTGGGGGGACGGGTGGGCGATTCTCTGATAATTAAACCTATAAACGGCTAATTTATCTAATCATCAGAGCCTGCTTGTGCGTTTCACAGTTCCCGTTTAGTTGGCACGTAAGCCTTCCTCATTCGTCCCGCCCCGGGACTGGGTCCTCCCGCCCGGGTGCCCACTGAACGGAATTGAATCATGCATCTGCTCGCGCTGATCACGCCCCTTTCCGCCTGCACGAGGGATTGACCCATCGGATCTCCCGCCTTCCCCCCATGCTTCCCATGTCCGACACGTCCCGTACCGCATTGCTCTATGGCGCCCTTGCTTTCCTCTCCGCATCGGTCTTCGTGCTCGACTGGGCGCTTCCCGCCGAGTTGACCGTCGAACTGCTTCAGGTCCCGATTATTCTGCTCACGCTGTTCCTCCCGGGATCCCGACCCCCATGGGTCTTTGGCGGGGTAACGACGCTTTTCGTAGGGACCGGCTATATGATCCACCACGGAGCTCTGGGGCAGTTTGGCCCCCTTCTCAATCGGGGTCTCGTGCTCGCTGGCCTCTGGCTTGCCGTGGCGGTGGTCCTCCGGTACAAGCAGGTGCGCCGGGCCCGCCAGAAAAGCGAGGCCCGCGCAGAAGCCATCCTGGAGACGGCCGCCGACGGCATCATGACCCTCGGGGCCGATGGAACCATCGAGTCGTTCAATCCCGCCGCCGAGAAAATCTTCGGCTATTCCGCCGACGAGATCACCGGGGAACACGTCGAACGTCTCGTCGCCCCGCCCCATCGGAAGGTGGTGACGAAGCGGCTACAGGACCCGAGCAGCTCCGATCGAACCGACCTTTTGGGGGTGGACCGCGAGATGACGGGCCGGCGGAAGGACGGCTCGACCTTCCCCATGGAACTGTCGATCCATACGGTCGACCTCGGAGATCGAGTCGTGTACACGGGGATGGCTCGTGACGTCAGCGAGCGACGTCGGCTTGAGCAGGAGATTCTGGACGTAAGCGAAGAAGAGCGCCGCCGAATCGGGCAGGACCTCCACGACGGCCTGGGACAGATGCTTACCGGCATCGGGCTGCTGTGTCAGAACCTGACCCGGCACCTCGATGAAGAAGGGCACAGGCGCGCCGACGAGATGGCCGAGATTACCGAGCACGTCAAGAAG
Source organism: Salinibacter sp. (assembly GCA_042219065.1). Classification (GTDB taxonomy): domain Bacteria; phylum Bacteroidota; class Rhodothermia; order Rhodothermales; family Salinibacteraceae; genus Salinibacter. Next base: position 12,411 of record JBDGQM010000039.1, read on the forward strand.
GCCGACCGGCGAGCCCGCACCCTCTCGCACGGCCTCATTCCGGTAGACGTGGAGCCGAACGGGCTCGTCGAGGCGCTCCGGCGCCTGGCCAAGGAGGTCGAACAGGCGTTCGACGTGGAGTGCAGCTTTCAGGAAGTCGGTACGGTTCGCATTCAGGATAGCACTGTCACCACGCACCTCTACCACATTGCCCAGGAATCGCTCAACAACGCGACCCGTCACGCCGACCCCGATCACATCCACATCACGCTCGCGTCCCGAGTGGAGTCTCTTCAGCTGCGGATCGAAGACGATGGGGTCGGGTTCGAGGCGGAAAATCCCGGGGAGGAAGGAATGGGGCTCCGGACCATCCAGTACCGGGCGCGCCTCATCGGCGGCACGCTCGACATCGACAGCCGGGCGGGCGAAGGAGCGATCGTGACCTGCACGCTGCCCCATCCCTCCTCCTCCACGGAATCGGACGAGCTCGCTACTCCCTACGGTGGAGGCGACGCGGCACCTGCCGAATAGACAAAACCCTCCGCCACAGTAGCGTGGGGCCACGCCCCACCCCTGCGCCGAACATCCCCCACGTATCCATTAAAAAAGCCTCCTACCTTTTTAAACGTTTTTACCCGACATTCTGGCCGCACCGTTGCAATCGTGCCCCGTAAAAGCCCCTGCCACGCTGGGCGATGGGAGTCGAAAGCACAAAGTGAGTCCTACGATCCAGCCACGTTCTGTTTCGCCATCCTCCCCAGCCTTATGTTTGGATCCACACAGTCATCCGACACAGAAACGCCTGCCGAGGACGCGCCCTCTCGCCGCAGGTTCTTGAAGGGCCTCGGCACCGCCGCAGCGGCAGGCGGCGTCATCAGTTCTCCCGGCCTCTCGGTTCTCGATGCGGAAGCGAAAGACACCGCCGCAACCGGTCCCGCTCTCTCCCGGGCGCCCAGCACGCAGGTAGCCGCCGACCCGACGGACGTTCCGCCACCGGCCGACTGGTCGGTGCCCCGCACGCACCAGATTACGCTGACGTGCGAGGAGGTGACCGCCGAAATCGAGCCGGGCGTCGAGTTTTCCTACATGACCTTCGACGGGCAGGTGCCCGGCCCCATGATCCGCGTGCGGCAGGGCGACACGGTCGAGTTTACCCTGGAGAACGCCCCGGCCAGTGCCATGCCGCACAACATTGACTTCCACGCCGTCTACGGCACCGGTGGTGGGGCGGAGGCCACGATGGCCCCGCCGGGAAACGCTCAAAGCATCTCGTTCCGGGCCGAGTACCCGGGCGCCTTCATCTACCACTGTGCCGTCCCGAACCTGGACTATCACATTTCCTCCGGCATGTTTGGGCTCATCTTTGTGGAGCCGGAAGAAGGCCTCCCGCCAGTCGACCGTGAATTCTACCTCGGCCAGCAGGAGGTCTACACCGACAAGCCGGTGGGCGAGGACGGCAGCCACGCGTTCGACTTCGAAGCAATGGCCCGCGAGGACCCGACTTACGTCCTCCTGAACGGCCAGAAGCACGCGCTCACGGAGAGTGCGTTCGGCACGATGACGGCGGAGGTGGACGAGACCGCCCGCGTCTTCTTCGTCAACGGCGGGCCAAACCTCACGAGCAGCTTCCACCCCATCGGCAACGTGTGGACGAAGGCCTGGCGCGAGGGGGCCATCGCCAGCGAGCCGGAGCGTCACGTGCAAACCATGACGGTGGCCCCCGGCAGCTGCGGCGTGTTCGAGATGAACTTCCCGGTCCCCGAGACGATCAAGCTCGTCGACCACGCCCTCTCCCGTGTCGTCCGAAAAGGCTTCCTCGGCGAGATTACGGTTGAGGGCAAACCGAAGCCGGACATCTTTGACCCGGACCCGACCGCAGCGTAACGATTCGTTTCGATTCCGTTTTCTTCACCAACCGATCTACGCCATGGATATTCGACTGACGTCCACGATTGCTCTTCTGCTCACCCTCGGGCTCGCCTGGGCCCTCCCGGCCCACGCCATGGGCCCCGATCCTGGCACGGACGCGGGCCCCGCCCCACCGACGAAAGTGGTCCTTGAGCCGGAAGGCAACCAGATGAAATATGCGACGACGGAGTTTACCGTCAGCCCTGGCGAGGAAGTGCGGCTCGTGTTTAAAAACACCGCCGACAGCCCGGCCATGATTCACAACGTCGTGCTGCTCACTACCAGCGACGACGCGGCTGCCCGAGAGGTGGGACAAGCCGGAGCGGGCGCTGGAGCCAGTGCCAACTACGTTCCCGACCACGACGCCATCCTGGCGGCGACGGACGTGGCCGACCCCGGTGAAACCGTCGAAATTACCTTCACGGCCCCGGAGGAACCCGGTGACTACACCTACCTCTGCACGTACCCGGGCCACTGGGCCACCATGAGAGGGACGATGCGCGTCAAAAACTGACGCCACCGCCTCTCCCCACGAGACCGGACGGCCGGCCGACATGACTCGTCGGTCGGCCTTTTTTTATGGTTGAGAAGTAATTGCCTGCCCGACGGACCGGAGCATTCCAAGAAACGTGAGCCCCCAGATCAGAAGCGCCAACCAGCTCCAGACAGAGGGAATGACAAACAAAATCTTGAAGTTGCCGACCTGGGTAAGGGCAATGGTACAGGCTGTGAACATGCCCATCGGAAAGACGCGGCCCCACGACGGAGATTCGTAGTGGTAGTGCGGCCCGCGCCCGAACGCGAGCCGCAGCCACGGGAATAGGCTGATCCACAAAGGCCGTCGTCCCGAAAGGTTGAGTCGGGTGAACTTCCAAACGTCCAGGTACAGTTGAATGGGAATCCACCAGACGCCCGTGGCCCAGGCGAGGTATGTGACGACCAGGATGGCTTCGTACAGGTCTCCCACGTCCAAATGCAGCAGCATGTTGGCCCCGGCCAGCGTCGTGATGGCGGCTGCCCCCATGCAGATCCAGTAGGGCCCGGTCCAGTCTTTGGGCTCCAGGGGACGAAGCAGGAGCCGATAGGTGACGAGGGTGATGACGATTAGGTACAGTACCCATCCGGCTGCGAAGTGGGTCAGAGCAACCAGCATCATCACGTCCGAGAAGGTCCCGAATGCTCCGGCGAGCTGGCTTCCTAGTACGGCGACGGACTGGGTGCTCACGACCACCAGCAGCGTGGCTCCGTTCACAGTGTTCTCGATGGGACCGTGGTTGTGCGTCACCAGGCGGGCACAGATCAGATAGAGAAACACAGCCCAGCTCACCAGCCCGAGCCCCCACAGCCCTTTAGCCGTCAAGATGGGGTCGATTCCCCCTTCGATCACCAGAAGGGAGTCCTGAAAGAGAAAAAGCTGGCTCCCGAGCGTGTTGGTTCCCACGACAAACGTAAGGAAGCCCCAGCCGCGTTCGGGATGACGAAAATCCGCCAGAAAGGCGTTGCGGAAAAAAAGCACCCGAAGCCCGAAGGTGAGTAGGAGAAGCAGATAGGCTACGAGGTTTACGGCGAAAAGCCCCTGCGCGATGCCTTCGTACCCCAGTCCGTTGAATGCGATAGAGACGATGCCCGTCCCCATGACCATGGCAAAGGCACTGGGATGCAAGTGCTTGACAATGTCCGTCACGGTGAGATTGCACTTCTGAAAGACAACCGGCAGCCCGAGCGCTCTGTACGTTGAAATCGGCCGGAGTGAACGAAACGTCCTCCGTCGTACAACGTCGGCCACCAGCATGTGCCCCCACGTCCCGTGGGCATCCAGCGCACGGATCGTCTTAGGGCAGTTTACCTCCGTCAGGCAGCCCCCCTCTCATTGATTGCCGCCGCTCCCTACCCCTAAAAAACGGGGCACTCGGCCGACCAGGGGCTTCTCCCGGTCTGCCCCCTCCGAACGTCCGCGATCCGTCAGTCCATCCGATGCGTCAGTCCATTCACAGTCTTCCCCCTTCTCCAGATCCGTGTGTAGCCGTAACCAGAAGACGGACTTTAGAAACGTCTTCACGTATCGGAAATCGCTACCGTCCGAGCCGGATAAGGTCTTTTTTCGCAGTCGCTCCGCCCATTCCCTCAGCGAGCAGGCCTACCGCGGCCCACAAGGGAAGCAGTGCAGCCCAGGCTGCA
>JBDGQM010000004.1:0-11455 GCA_042219065.1 Salinibacter sp.
GCATGGCCATCAGATGCTCCACGGGCTGGTGGGTGGGGCCGTCCTCGCCGAGCGCGATCGAGTCGTGCGTGAAGACCGTGACGCGGTGCAGGTCCATCAGCGCCGCGAGGCGGAGCGCTGGGCGCATGTAGTCGGAGAAGGTGAAGAAAGTGGCGTCGAACGGCAGCAGGCCGCCGTGGAGTGCGATGCCGTTCGTGACGGCGCCCATCGCGTGCTCGCGGACCCCGAAGTGCAGGTTACGGCCCGTCTGGTCGGCCTGGAAGGTGCCGTAGCCCTCCAGGTGCGTCTTGTTGGAGGGCGCCAGGTCGGCCGAGCCGCCGACGAGCGTGCAGATGTTCGCGGCCAGCTCCTGGAGCGTGGCCCCGGAGGCGTTGCGGGTCGCCATCGGCCCGTCCTCGGGCGCAAACGTGGGCACCTGATCGGCCTCGTACTCGGGCACCGCCCCCTCCATCGCCCGCAGGAAGAGGCGGCACGAGTCGGGATGGGCCTCGCGGTAGGCCTCCAGCGTCTCCTGCCAGACGGTTTCCCGCTCGGCGCCCTCGCGGATGGCCCGCCGGCAGTGCTCGTACACCGCCTCGGGCACGTGAAAGCGCTCGTCGGTCGGCCAGCCGAGACGCTCCTTCGTGGCCTTCAGGTCGTCCTCGCCGAGCGGCGAGCCGTGCACGTCGGCCGTGTCCTGCTGCGGGCTGCCGTGGCCGATGTGGGTGTGGACGCAGATGATCGACGGCCGCTCCGTGGCGTCCTGCGCCGCCTCGATGGCCGTCTCGATGTCGTCGAGGTCGGTCCCGTCCTCCACGTGCTGCACGTGCCAGCCCTGCGCGTCGAAGCGGGTGGCCACGCGCTCGGTGAAGGCCAGGTCCGTCTCCCCCTCGATCGAGATGCAGTTCTGGTCGTAGAGGTAGATCAGCTTGCCGAGGCCGAGGTGGCCGGCCAGCGCCCCCGCCTCCGCCGAGAGGCCCTCCATCAGGTCCCCGTCGCTGACGATGCCGTAGGTGTAGTGGTCGACGAGGGGGTGCTCGTCGGTGTTGAAGGTGCCGGACAGGTAGCGCTCTGCGAGCGCCATCCCCACGCCGTTGGCGAAGCCCTGCCCGAGGGGGCCGGTGGTCGTCTCCACGCCGGGCGTGTCTCCCCGCTCCGGGTGCCCGGGCGTCTTGCTGTGCAGCTGGCGGAAGTTCTTCAGTTCGTCGAGCGGCAGGTCGTAGCCGTACAGGTGCAGCAGCGCGTAGAGGAGCGCCGAGCCGTGGCCCGCCGACAGCACGAACCGGTCGCGGTTGGGCCAGTCCGGATTTTCGGGATTGTGCGTCAGGAAGCGATCCCACAGCACGTAGGCCATGGGCGCGGCGCCGAGCGGCATGCCGGGATGGCCGCTCCCGGCTTCTTCCACGGCGTCGGCGGCGAGAAAGCGGAGCGCATTGATGCAGCGTTCGTCGAGGGCGGAATCGGGCATGGTGCGTCGGAAGAGCGTTCGGAGGAGGGGGGCAGAACGAATCATCTCGGTGGAGCAGGATCAGCCCGTTTTCGATCCGGCTGTACGTAGTGCCGGGCCTTCGTCCGTTACAGCGTGCCTCTCTCCCCAGACGGTCGGGGAGACGGACGATTTCGCGCCGTGTGCGCGGTTTTTCCACTGCGCGGCGTTCCGTTTCGGGGGCAGGGGGGTCAGAAGACTTCGAGGCTCACGTAGCGTCCCGGGTTCTCCTCCACGTCTTTCAGGAGGCGGTTGAGACGAAGGGCCAGGGTGTCCGCGCGGCGGTACAGGCGCGGATCGTTCAGGAGACGCCCCGCCGTGCCCCGGCCCTCGCGAAGCCCCGACAAAATGGCCGCCAGATCCTCCGCGCTCCGTTCGAGCGACTGGGCCGTGCGGCGCGTGTGGTGGAGCGTCTGCTCGGCGTCCTGCACCGCCTGCCCGAGCGTGTCCCGGTTGCTGGAGACGACCGTCTGCAGGTCGTCGGCGAGCGTATCCAGGGAGGCAGAGGTCTGTTCGAGGTGGGAAATGGTACTGCGCATGCGTCCCTGCTCGCCCTCCACAAACGCCTCGACGTCCGCCGAGGCCGAGCGCAGGTTGGCCACGAGCCGTTGCACGCCCGTCCCCCCAAGAACGTGCCGGGCTTCCGAAAATGCACCGGTGGCCTCCACGAGCACGCTGTCCACGCGCTCCGCGATGGGCACGGCCCGCTTGCGGAGCTGGCCGAGCGTGCTCTGGCTGGTCGTGGGAATCTGGGCGCCGGAAGACAGCGGCTCGCCCCCCGCGCTCCGCTGAAGCGCGACGCGCACGTCGTCGAGCGCCGAGAGGCCGGTGACCGACGCTGTCGTGCCCTCCGTCAGTTGCACGTCCTCCTGAATCCGCATGCGGACCCGGACGCCTTCCTCCGCCGTGCCCAGGTCCACGTCCTCGACGCGCCCCACCGAAATGCCCCGCACGGTCACGGGTGTGCCCTCCGCGACGCCGTCCGCCGTCTCAAAGGTCGCGGTCAGCACGTACGCGTTGCCGAACAAGGAGACGCCCTGCAGAAACCGGACGCCCCCGACCAGCAGAAGAAGGGCCACGACGGCGAGGATGCCGATGCGGATCTCATTCCAGAAGCGCTCCTGTTCCTTTTCCTCGGTCCGGTCTGTACTCATGGCGCGGGCGAAGACAAGCATTGTAACGTTAAGACGTTGAACGTTCTGTACGTACGAGAAAGTTAATCGTCTACCGTCTGCCGCGCTCGGCTTCCGGTCGACCCGACCTGCTGTATCCAGAACGGGGTTACACCTGGTAGGCATTCGCCTCCAGGAAGTCACAGAGCACGGGGTCATTGCAGGCCCGGAGCTCGTCGACCGTGCCGACGAACCGCATCTCCCCGTCGTAGAGAAAGCCCACCTGGTCGGCAATCGTCAGCACCGAGTGCATGTCATGGGTCACCATGATGCCCATGCGGCACAGCGTTTCGGAGAGGCGTTCGATGAGCGCGTCGATGACGCTGGAGGTCTCGGGGTCGAGCCCACTGCTGGGCTCGTCGTAGAACAGATACTGCGGCTTCCGAATGATGGCACGGGCCAGCGCCACGCGCTTCACCTGCCCGCCCGACAGGGAGGCAGGCCTCTGATCGACCGCGCCCCGCAATTCCACGCGCTCGAGTTCTTCCATCACCCGCGCCTCAATCTCCGCCTCCGGCTTGTCGGTATGCATCCGAAGGGGCAGGGCCACGTTGTCGTAGACCGACATGGCGTCGAACAGGGCCCCGCCCTGAAAGAGCATGCCGAACTGTTTGCGGACCTCTTCGAGCTCCTCGGTGGGCAGCCCGGCGAGGTTTGTGCCGCCGACCCGGACGTCGCCCCGATCCGGCTGCAGGAGGCCGACGAGGTGGCGCAGCAGCACGCTCTTGCCGGAGCCCGAGTGCCCGACGATCGCAAAGAGATTGCAGTCGTCGATCGTCACGTCGACGCCTTCGAGGACCGACGTATCGCCAAAGCCTTTGTGGACGTTTTCGACGTCAATCATGCAGGGTTGGGTCTATTGCCAGACGGGGCGCCGCTTCGTGCTCAGATCGTCGGCGACTCACAGCATGAGAATGGCGAGCAGGTAGTCGGCGACCAAGATGAAGATGCACGCCGCCACCGCGGCCTGCGTGGCGCTCTGCCCCACCCCCTGCGCGCCGCCGTCCGTGTAGTACCCGACGTAGCACGCGATGGAGGTGATGAGAAACCCGAAGACCGTCGCCTTCACGATGCCATAGACCGCCATGAATCCCGTGAAGAACGACCGGGCCCCGGACAGAAACTCCGTGGTCGTGAGGGCCCCGGACGTGGAGGCCACGCCGAGGCCGGCTGTGCTGCCGACGACGGTGGCCACAATGTAGAGCAACGGGAAGGTGAGCACGCCGGCGAGCACGCGGGGCAGAATCAGGTAGCCCGAGGCACGGATGCCCATGACGTCGAGCGCGTCGATCTGGCCGCCGGTACGCATCGAGCCCAGCTCCGCGGCGATGCGCGCGCTGACGCGTCCCGCCAGGATGAACGCCGTGATGAGGGCCCCAAACTCCAGAATGATGGACGGCACCACGATCGCCCCGACGGTGCTCTCCGGAATCAGCGGATAGCGCATCTGGTAGATCGTCTGCTCGGTCGTCACCCCGCCGGTGAACGCCGCCGCAATGGCCACGATGGGCAGCGACTCGACGCCGACCCGCATCATCTGCCGGGCGAGATTCTGCCGGTAGGTTGGGCCGTCGTAGATGGGGCTCCGGAACGCCTCGACCATCAGCATCAGGTACCGTCCGATGTGGCGAAACAGGGCCGACATGTAGTCCCGAATCGAGTCGATCATGGAGGGGGCCTGGTGTCAATCGAGAGACGTCCCGGCGCTCTCTGTTCTGCCAATCGATGTGGGGGGTCATCGGAATACCACGGAGACCTCCAGGGGGATGTCCAGCGTCTGCACGATCTCAAGCGCCCCGGGCTGCACCTCGAATCCGCACTCGGCACAGTCGCTGCGGTAGCCGCAGAACAGGTCGACGTCGATGTCGTCCTCGTCGGCCAGTGCCCGAAGGTATTCTTGGTGGGGGCGCACCTGTGCCCACAGCCAGTCGAGGTGATCGCTGAGCGACGCGCCGGGGGGCAGCGGGGACTCCAGCGCCCAGAGGTCCTTCGGCCAGGACTCTCCGAAGAGGCTCGGCTCTCCATGCTCGTGCTGATGCGTGGCCGACAGGCCGGTCACCTGCTCGATCTCCTGGTGTCGCTCCGCGGCGCACATGATGCGAAGCGTGGCCGAGAATCCGATGCGCGTTTCGTGTTCGGTCGATTCTGACGGCATAGGGACGAACAGACGAGGGATTGATGTAAGTGGATCGAGAAACCTTCATCGCGAAGCGGAGAGGCCCTGTCCTGCGTCCTTTCTGCAATTACGTCGTCTGCAAGACGAGGTACTTCATCTCTCCCTCCCGGAGGACATGTGCGAGAAGGCGGGTGCCGGAAGCTTTTTCGCTTAAAAATGAGCGGAGTTCGTCCGGATTTTCGATGCGGCGTTCCCCGAGCGTATAAATGACGTCGCCGGGGCGAAGCTGGTCGCCCCAAGGAGTTGCGGGACGGCTGCTTGCCGCGACGACGACGCCGGAAGGAAGACGAAGGTTTGCCACGTGCTTGGCGATGTCGTCCGTTAGCGGCAGGGCCAGAATGCCCAGTTTCTCGACGAGGTGCTCCTCCGGATTCGCCATGCTGGCAAATTGCTCCGCGTCGTCGCGTCGTCGAACGACCCGCACGTCTGTCTCGAAGGTCGAGTCGCCCCGTGCCACGCCGAGCCGCACGAGCGAGCCGTACTTGGGATACAGGTTGACGTGCAGCTCGCGGCCGTTGTGCATCGGCTCCCCATTCAGGTGCGTAATCACGTCGCCCGGGCGAAGGCCGGCTCGCTCCGCGGGACTGCCGGGAAAGACATCCCCCAGGAGGACGCGGTAGGAGCGGTTGAGATCGAGTGCGCGCGCCAGTTCGGGCGTAATCGTCTGCGCGTTCACGCCGATGACGCCGCGGCGGACACGCCCGTGCTCCCGAATTTGCTCGTAGACGGCCCTGACGATGTTGCTCGGTCCGGCAAACCCAAGCCCCTCACTGCCACCGGACTGCGAGACGTTGAGCGTGTTCATCCCGACCACCTGTCCCGACTCGTCCACCAGCGGCCCGCCGCTACTGCCCGGGTTGATGGGGGCGTCCGTCTGTACGTAAATCATCGGGTCTCCGGGGCGGAGCTGGCGAGCCGTGGCGCTGATGACCCCCATGCTCATGGAGTTTTCCAGCCCCATCGGGCTGCCGAAGGCGAACACCATCTGGCCGCGCCGGAGTTGGTCGGAATCCCCGAAGGAGAGGGTAGGGTAGCCGCGCCCCTCTACCTTGAGCACCGCGACGTCGGTCTCGGTGTCGATCCCGACGACCTCTGCCTCCAACAGGGAGCCGCGCGGGCGGAGGATGGATTCTTCGCCGGGGACTGGCGGTGGGGGCGAGGCCCGCTGCACCTGCACCGTGCTGGCACCCGACACGACGTGTGCGTTCGTGACGATGTATCCGTCTTCGTCGACGAAAAATCCGGAGCCGGAGCCGCGTTCTTTGGAGAGCTGAGCGTCGCCGCTCCCCGGATTTTGGACGCCGCGGACCCGGCGGACCTTGACTTGTACTACGGCCCCCCGCACTTTGCGCGCCAGCGCCTGTGCTCCTTCACTTAACTGTTCAATCTGGTCAGTGGAGGCGGGAAGCTCCGGGGCAGGTTGTCCGTAGGCGGGAAGAAATAAAAGCGTGCCAAGCAAAGCGACGAACACAACGCGCATGAGCAGGGGGGGGGGCGTGAGAACTGACGGTGGCAACGACTGTGTGCGCACCGTTTGCGCACTGTTACGAGGAGGAGTATAATGGGCAGATTATACCAATCGCGAGTGTTCAACATGCATTATTGCTCCTATCCGTTTATGATCGGGTCGGGGACACGGGATTGCGCCCGTGCCCCCTCCCACACCACCGGACGTACGGTTTTCCGTATCCGGCGGTTGAGCCGCTGGCCTTCTTGGCCATTCTGACAATCGCGTTCTTTCGGGAAGGTGCGCCAGTCGGATCACAGGGAGATCGCCTCTTCTTGGCCCCTGGAGCTGCACTCCTCAGCCTCGAAGACGCTGGCTCTTGCCACTCCGGATCCCATTTTGTGCTCTCCAACTGAGCTTTTCCTATAGCCATTGCCACGGCTCTTCGGTCCTTCCTCCAAGTTCGCCTGGTTCCCAGGCGCCCTCAAAGTACTATGACCTCTGCTGACTTCTCGGCCCCTCTCGGCGCCGAGATCTCCCCAGGTAAGGACTGCATCTGTTCCCTCGGGCTGCCGGGCTCTACCTGGCGCGCCTTGATGAGCGTTGGGCTTCGCCATTCCTAGCTGGCTCGCCGCTCCCGAACGCTTTCGGGACTCGCTGCCCGTTCGTGTTCCTACAGTCGAGGAGTTGCCTCCCGCTTCCTTCAGCCTCTGCCTCTCTCCCGACAGCTGTCGGGATTGCGGTTCGGCTACAGTTGCTCTCATCAGCTCTGGCAAATACGTTTCAATTTGCAAGATACAGCCCATGCTGGGCACACTAGGGACGACCCGCCGGTCGTCCCTACGTCGAGATGGAAGCAAAATCTACCTTTCGGTTCCCATTTACTGGCCGCGCCGCCCCCTCTGGATCTGCACACCGATTTGGCGCAGATGGTATAATACATAATCAGCCCCCCTCCTGGTAGACGTGGTGCTAATCTCAACCAGCATTTTCCGCCAGCGTCGGTTTGAAAGCGAGTCGGCGAGCCGGTGTAGAACCAGTGGGCTGTCTTCAGGGGAGCGTTCTCCAGGGTCATAGCTCACAGGAGTTCAGCGAGATCCTCCTTCCGATTCAAGGCGGCCTCGCTGATCGATGGATCAAACTGCGGCCCCGCCTCCGCCGCAATCGTTTCGAAAGCAGACTCAGCAGACTCAGCGTCTCGGTAAGGGCGGTCGTGAGTCATGGCGTCTATGGTATCGGCCACCGCCACAATCCGGGCCTCTAGAGGGATGTCTTCGTCCTCAATTCCGTCGGGGTATCCGTTTCCATTCCACTGTTCGTGATGGTGACGGGCAATTTTCTCCGCCATCCGAACAAGATTGGATCGCCCCCCGGATAGTAGATCAGCCCCGATCGTGGTATGGGTTTTCATCTCGTCGTATTCGTCGTCGGTAAGCCTGCCAGACTTGAGCAAGATCGCGTCGGGGATGCCGATCTTGCCAACGTCGTGGAGAGGCGCGGCCCTCTCAATTCGGTCCTGCCACGCGGACGACTGCCCAATCTCGGCGGCCAGCGTTCCAGAAATTCGTCCAACACGCTGGATGTGCCGTCCGGTTTCACAGTGTCGATGCTCCGCGGCACGCGCCAATCGGCGAAGGGACTCGCGTCGGGTGCGCTCGATCTCTCGGCGGCGCCGATGCTGATCGGTGATGTCCCGAAGAGTTCCAACGATCGTCGTCACTAGCTTGTCGGACCGGTGGGGCACGCCGCGAATCTCGATCCAGGTGCACGTTCCGACCTCCTCTTTGAGCGGAACCTCTACGCAGAAATCATCCCTTCGCTCGATCGCCTGGGTAATCTCTTTGCGGATCTCCTCCTGATCTGCGGGCCTTATCTGGCCAAAAAGGGCCTCCAGCCCCGAAGACCCTCCTCCGAGACCAAGAATGCGACCTGCGCCCTTGGTCCAGAATACCTCCCAGGCCTGGATGTCGAGCTCCCAGGCCCCCACGTCTGCCACCGTCTGCACACGCTGGAACAGCCTTTGGGTACGACTCAGCCGATGTCGGGCCTCAAGAAGCTGCTCATTCTGCCGAGCCCGTTCAATCGTCCGGCCAATCCCCTGAGCTACCGATTCCGCGGCGGCCCGGTCGGCTTCCGTAAAGGCCTCTTTCCGAGCCGACCGGGACGCAAAACTGACGGTTCCGTACAGCTTTTCTCCAACGACAACCTTGGTCCCGAGATAGCAGGCCATTCCGGACCCTTGGTACGCCGCGTCTTCTGCCCATCCCTCCGCCGGAGCATCGTTGATCGACTGTGTGCCTCCTTCCGCCAGTACTGTTCGACAGTAGGTGTCCGACAACGATTGCTGGTGTCCTGTCCGATTCGGGAGCCCGACTGTCTCAGTCACCGTGTGGGTTCCGTCGGCCGGGTCGATGCGGGCGAGTTGCCCGACGTCCACCCCCAGTCGATCGACACAAATACGGAGAAGGTCTCGAATCGCGGTGCCTGTGTCGGCATCGTCTCGGGCAACAATTGCCCGAAGACGGGCTTCCCAGTCCTTGCCTCGCTTGGAGGAGGATGTAGCTTGCGAATCGGACATTCTAAAATGCGCCTGTAAGTCGGTCACGTAGTAAAGCAATTGACGTTCATGCGGGTACTCCCGTCATTTCGAAGAGCAACCCTTCCAATTCGGCAGGGCTAGAGCAAGCGAGTTCACACTGCGCAACCCAGGCGTGTAGCAGTGCCGGAGAAGTCCAGGACGTTACGGGGCGGGCCAAAACGACGCTCCTCGCTCCCTACGGATCTTGTCCAATATGCACTGGATCGAGAGGGAATTTCGGCATATCTCGCGCTTCATCCCCTTCCTGCTTCATCCCCTTCCGTTGAGGCTTGTCGTGTTGTCTTCGATAAGGCCTCCAGCAGTTGCGCCACGCCCCAGGCCTGCGCCGGGGTCCCCCGCGACGGGAAGGGCGCGTCGCCGTCGAAGATCTCGCTGATGTGGCCGACGCCGTGGCCCGCCAAGTGGCGACGCAGGGGCGCGAGGTAGGAACGGGCCGTCGCCGGATCGTCGTACACCCGCAGATGCGCCCTCACGAACGGCCCGATCAGCCAGCTCCACACCGTGCCCTGGTGGTACGCCCCGTCGCGGTGCTCGCGGTCGCCCCGGTAGGTGCCCACGTAGTCCGGATGCTCGGGCGTGAGGCTGCGGAGGCCGTGGGGCGTGTAGAGGTGGGCGGCGCACGTGTCGACGACGGCGTTCTGCTGCGCGTCAGAGAGGGGGCTGTGGGGAAGCGACACGGCAAAAATCTGGTTCGGGCGCAGGCTCGGGTCGTCGCCGTCCGGTCCGTCGATCACGTCGCGGAGATGCCCCCGCTCGGCGTCCCAGAAACGGTCGAAGTGGGATTCGACCTGCTCGGCCCGCCCGGCGAACGTGTCGGCGGACTTGCCAAGCGCTTTCGCAAAGGATTCCAGGCTCCGCAGCGCGTTGTACCAGAGCGCGTTCACCTCCACGGGCTTGCCGATGCGGGGCGTGACGACCCAGTCGCCCACCTTCGCGTCCATCCACGTGAGCTGCACACCCGGTGTGCCCGCCCGCAGGAGCCCGTCGTCGGGATCCACCTGGATGCCGTACCGCGTGCCCTCCTCGTGCCACTCGACGATCTCCCGAAGCGTCGGAAAGAGATCTTCCAGCAGCGCGGTGTCGCCGGTCGCGTCGACATAGGAACGGATCGCGTCGACGTACCAGAGCGTGGCGTCGACGGTGTTGTACTCGGGCGTGTCGCCCTGGTCGGGGAAGCGGTTCGGGATCATGCCGCGGTCGACGTACCGGGCGAAGGTGCGCAGGATCGTCTCCGCAACGTCGGGCCGCCCGGTCGCCAGCGTGAGGCCGGGGAGGGCGATCATCGTGTCCCGCCCCCAGTCGCCGAACCACGGATAGCCGGCGATGATGGATTTCCCGTCGGGGTCGTCCGCCGTCGAGCGGTTGACGACGAACTGGTCGGCGGCACGGGCGAGGTGTTTTATGTCGGACGGGGCGTCGTCGAGGTCCGCCTGCGTCACCAACCGTTGGTCGCGTTCCTGCCGACGGATGAGTGCCGCGGGGCCGTCGAGAGATGCGCCGGCCTCGGTGCTGAATACGAGCGTGAGTGATTCTTCCGGGGCAAGCGTGGCTTCGAACGTGGCGGCGTGGAGCAGATCCTCGCGGTCCGGCAGGCCGCGATCCGTCTCCACGGGCAGCGCGTAGTCGCGGTACCAGGTGTGGGCGGGCGTTGCCGTCGCGTCGGCGCTGCGGAGGAAAATGGGCGTCGCCTCGTCGTAGGCCGCCACACGCATCCCACTGTCGACTGTCGACACGTCCATCTGCCAGTCGCCGGCTCGCGTCGGGGCGTGGTGGTCGCGGTGGGTGACGAACGTTCTGGCGCGGAATGTTATCGGCGCCCGGGCCCGCGGAAGGCGGTACTGGACGTACGTCGTGTTCGCCCCGTGCTCCATCCAGACTCGCTTTTCCAGGAGCGCGTCGCCGAGCGCGAAGGTCCACACCGGCACGGTGCCGTCGAGGCGGAAGCGATCGAGGTGCACGACGCCACGCGGATCGACGGTGCCGTCGCCCCAGCGGTGGGTGGCCAGGTCGTAGTCGCGGCCGTCGTATTGGACCGCGTCGTCGACGTGCGAGACGAGCAGCGTGCGCCCGAGGGGTGGGTCGAGGGCGGCCGCGAGCAGGCCGTGGTAGACGCGGGTGCGGGGGCCGCCGACGGTGCCCATCGCGTAGCCGCCGATGCCGTTGGTGACGAGCCACTCGCGGGCCTGAGCAGCTTTCAGGTCACTGCAAATATCACGGCCGAAGTCGATCATCTGGCGTCTGGGTGTTTTGTGGATGTTTGCGAGGAGAGGAGAGGAAGAGTGGAGGAAAGGAAGAGTGGAGGATGCAAGAGCGAGCGGTATGGGAGTTGAGAGAATGGTTGCAGCTCCTCCCTCTGATCAGGATTCTGTCCTCCGATGTCGAGATCACCCCGAGAATGCTTTTGCACCTCAGCGAAGATCATTTCCCCAAAACTTTCCAACCTTCAACCTTCCACCTTCAACATCCTCGCCCGAAAGAAGCGCCCCCTCCGGCCGAACCGCACGACGAAAAGGCAACCGCTACCCTTCAGATGAGCCGCCGCTCTGCTGGAGGAGCTTGGCGACGAGGGCCGTCCAGCCGGTCTGGTGGTTCGCGC
>JBDGQM010000040.1:0-7903 GCA_042219065.1 Salinibacter sp.
TGGCCATCTCGATGGCGGCCCCTGCGGCCTCTCGGCCCTTGTTTCCCGCCTTCGACCCGGCCCGGGCCACGGCCTGATCGACCGTGTCGGTGGTGAGGATGCCAAAGAGGACCGGCACCTCCGTATCGAGCGACGCCTGCATCGTGCCGCTCGTGGCGCCGGAACACACGTAGTCGAAGTGCGGCGTCTCGCCCCGAATGACGGCCCCGAGGCAGATCACGGCGTCGTAGTCGCCGGACCGTGCGCACTTCTGGGCCGCCACGGGAATTTCCCACGAGCCCGGGACGTACGCGACGGTGACCTCGTCGAGGTCGGCGCCGTGACGATCGAGCGTGTCGAGGGCCCCATCGAGCAGGTTCTCGGTAATGTGTTCGTTGAACCGACCGACGACGATCGCAAATTGGTGGTCGTCGGCAACGAGGTCGCCTTCGAGGTGGGTGGGCATCGGGAAAAGGGGTTGAGCGAGACGAGCGAGGACGCCGCTGTTACAGAGCAGCGTCCCGGAATCGTTCCCACGAGGCCTCTCCCAGTCCGACGGCCCCGGGTGCCTCGTCGTCGCGGTCTGTGCCCCCATGAAAATCCGAGCCGCCGGTCGCCAGCAGATTACGCGAGCGACAGGTCTTTCGGTAGTAGTCCACCAGGTATTCGGGATGGCTTGGGGACCGACACTCGACGCCGTCCAGCCCCCACTCGCAGAGCCGGCGCAGGGTCTCGCTGGACGTCCACTGGCCGGGATGTGCCAGCACCGCTACGCCGCCCGCCGCGTGGAGGGCCTCGATGGCCTCGGCTGCCGGCTGGGTCGGGGCCGGCACGTACCCGGGCTGGTCCCTCCCCAGGTACTGCTCGAACGCCGCCTGATAGCCGTCCACGTGGCCCCCGTCCACCAGGGCCCGCGCAAGATGGGGCCGCCCCGGCGCCACACTTGCCTCGACGTGATGCTCGACCCGCTCGGCCTCAACCTGGATGCCGGTTTCGGCGAGCCGATGGATCATCTGGTCGAGCCGCTCCCGTCGGCGCCGCGAGAAGGCCGCGAGGTAGTCGGTCATCGCCTCGTGGGTCGGATCGAAGCCGTAGCCGAGCAGGTGAATGGACTGGGCGTCGACCTCGACGCTCAACTCGACGCCGTTCACCAGGTGAATGCCGTGATCGCGCGCCGCCGCGTGGGCGTCCTCGAGCCCGGCCGTCGTGTCGTGATCCGTCACGGCCAGCACCTGCACGCCGCGCTCCGCTGCCCGCTGCACCAGCGCATCGGGCGCCAGCACGCCGTCGGAGCAGTGGGTATGGGTGTGGAGGTCGGCGTACGCGGGCGCATCGTACATAGATCAGTTTGGGGATTCGGTAACGTGTTGAGTCTGCGGGTCGTCTCGGGGATCGCCTGCGCTAAGGAAAAAGCGTCCCAATGCCGATAGGCGCCCCCCTGCGGCGGGGCCAAGGACGTTCAGAGGAGCCCCGTCGTCGCATTCGGGGCCGACCGCGGTCCCCTTCTTCCCACCCCCGGAGCGCAACCAGGATCCACGTCTCATTCCGTTTCCTCTCTCGTTCGGAAATGAGTCTAACATTTCCGTCATCATCGAACCGCACCCTCCTGTTTGAGTTGACACGTCTGTGAGTATTCGCGCATTGCTTTGCACGAATGAGTTCGGCCGATGGATCGCATGTGGAGTCCCTGGCGCTCGGAGTACGTGTCCAAGGCCAAAGACCGCGAACTTGCCGAGGACGAGACGCTCTTCACGGCGCTGCTGAATGAGGAGCGGGACGAGGAGACCCTGATCCTGTGGCGCGGCGACCACGTGTTTGTTATCATGAACCGCCACCCGTACAACAACGGCCACCTGCTCATCGTGCCGTACCGGGAGGTGACCGAGTACGATGCCCTGGAGCCCGACGAGCAGCAGGCCATCGCCGCGGCCCTCGACCGGTGCATGGGGTGGCTCCGCGCGGCCCTCTCCCCGGACGGCTTCAACGTCGGCATGAACCTCGGCCGGGCGGCCGGGGCCGGCATTCCGGAGCACCTTCACGCCCACGTCGTGCCCCGCTGGGAGGGCGACACCAACTTCATGCCCACCACCGCAGAGACAAAGGTCCTCCCGGAAGATCTGCAGACGACCTACGGCAAGCTCCGAGCGCCAATGTCCGACGCCGCCCGCAACTCGACAAAAACCAGTACGCCGGAGGACGAGTAGTCCTGCGCCCACCCCTGACCCCGACCGTTCGCCATGGACAAGAGCCCTCCTTCTACCGCAGATCGTCGCACCGCCGTCGACGCGTACGACTTCCACGACGTGCATCCGCACGTCCGGTTCGGCACGGCGAGCGACCGGTACGGCGGCTGGATTGGGCAAATCTACCCGCCCGACCAGTACGCCGACCGCGTATCGACCCGCTCCCGCAAGATGGGCGGCGAGACGTTCACCGAACGGCGCGTCCCCATCGAGTCGGTCCGCCACTACTTCGAGCACTTCGCGGTCCTGGAGATCGACTTCACGTTCTACCGCCCGCTCCTCGAAGACGACGACGAGCCGGGCTCAAACTACTTCGTCCTCTCCAACTACGCCGAGCACGCCCCCGAGAACGCCTCCTTCCTGCTCAAGGCCCCGCAGAAGTTTTTCGCCCGCAGCCTGCGGCGGAACGGCGAGTTCGTCGACAACCTGAATTTTCTGGACGCCGAGAGCTACGTCGAGACGTTCCACGAACCCGCCCTCGACCTCCTCGGCGACCGCCTCGACGGCATCATCTTCCAGCAGGAGTACCAGCGGGTGTCCGACAGCCCGAGCCCGGAGAAAAACGTCGACCAGCTCGACGACTTTTTCGGGGCGATCCCCGACGCGCCCCAGTCCCACATCGAGCTTCGGTCGGAGCACCTTCTGCAGGGTCCTTATTTCGACTGGCTGGACGCCCGGGGCCTCGGGCACGTCTTCAGTCACTGGACGTGGCTTCCGCCGATCCGGCGGCAATGGGCCATGAGCGGAGAACGCCTTACGGCGGACAACAGCCAGGCAGTCACGCGCCTCCTGACCCCCCGCGACATGAAGTACGCGGAGGCCTACGCGACGGCCCATCCGTTCGAGGCGCCCGTGCCCGAGCTGAGCGAAACGGAACAGGCGCACGACATGGTGCTCGACACGACGGCCCTCGCGTTCCGGGCCGAGGCGCAGAATGCCACCCTCAACGTGGTGGCCAACAATCGGGCGTGGGGCAACGCCCCCGACCTGAATCGCACCATCGCCCACCGCATCCTGGACGAGGTCGACAAACGGGAGTAGCGCGACCCTCGCTCCTCTACCCTTGCTTGTCGAGGTATCCCTGCAGAATCACGGCGGCCGCCGCCGCGTCCACTCGGCCCTTGTCGTAGCGCCCCGGCTGGTGCACCCCGGCGCGGCGGAGAAGGTCCTTCGCAATCTCGGACGTGTAGCGCTCGTCCTCGCGCGCCACGTCAACCGCACCGAGCGCCTCCCGAATGCGCGTCACGTACGCCTCCACCATCTCCGTCGCCTCCTCCGCGGCCCCCGCCTCCGTGAGCGGCCACCCCACGACGATCATCTCGATGCCGCCCTCGTCGCGAATCTCCTGGAGGACGGACAGGGCCTCCGCGGGATCGTAGGTGCCCCGAGGCTTCGCGAACAGGTGAAGCGGATCGGACACGGCCACGCCGACGCGCTTGGTGCCCACGTCGACCCCCACGAGACGCGCGCCGGACGAGTCGAGACCCTCGGTCACGTGCGAAGCGATCGGCGTTGGTGAGGGGACGGACGGCGATGGGCTGCGGGACCGCGAGGGCTACGTCTCGTCGTCCTCATCCGCCGCAACGTCCTCCCGGTCCGCACTCCCCTCCGGCACCTCGTAGCCAAGCTCCCGCAGGGGCGTCTTCAGGACCTCCTGCACCCGCTTGCCGGGCCGGAAGAGGGTCTTCCGGCGGCTGGGGACAAAGACGGGCTCGTTCGTCTGCGGGTTGCGGGCCGTGGGCTTGGCCTTGGTCTTCTTGACCTCGAAGACGCCAAAATTCCGAAGCTCAATGCGGCGCTCCGGATCGGCCTCAATCATGAGGTCGCCGAGGGCCGTGAGCACAGACCGCACCTGCTCTTTGGCTTCGTACAGGGGACAGTCGCGCATGTCGGCCACACGGCGGGCCAGGTCTTCCTTGGTGGCAGTTTCGACTCGGTCGGACATAGTGGGAAGCGGATGTCGAGGGAAAACGCGAAGATTCATTCTCTACCTACTCCTTGAAGCGATAGACGCCCTGGATGCCGTCGATGCGCTTCAGTCGCTCGATGAGACGCTGCAGATGCTCGAGGTCGGAGACGTGAAGCATGATGGTGCCGGAGAAGATGCCATCCTCCGTGTCGATCGTCAGCGACCGGATGTTGGTCTTCAGGTTCTTCGAAATCACCGTCGTGATGTCGTTCACCATGCCGACGCGGTCCTCGCCCATCAGGCGCAGTGCCGCCACGAACTGCACGTCCTTCTGGTGGCTCCAGTCCACGTCCAAGATCCGGTCGGCCTGATTGACGAGCAGGTCCGAGGCGTTGCGGCAGTTCGAGCGGTGGATGTTGACGGTCCCGGTCTTGCTCACAAACCCGAACACTTCGTCGCCCGGGATCGGATTGCAGCAGGACGCATAATTCACCGCCAGGTCTTCCTGCACCTCCCCGTCGATGAGGAGCGTCTGCTTCTCGGTCTGCTGCGCCGCGTCGAGAAACTGCTCGTACTGCTCACGGAGCGATTCCTCGTCGGTCTCCGGTTCGTCCGACTCGCCCGCGTCCGTCTTGTTGCCCTTGATGTAATCGACCAGCTCGTCGGGGTCGTAGAGGCCCTTCCCAATCTCGTAGAACAGCTGCTGCAGGTCGGGAAACTTCAGCTCGTGGGCCACCCCCTGGAGGTCCTGGTCACTAATCTCGAGGCCCGCCTCGTCCTTCCGCTTCGTCCAGATCTCTTTGCCCAGCTCCACAGCCTTGCGCCGCTCCTCGTTGGTCCACTTGCGGATGCGGCTCCGGGCCTTGTGGGTGACGACGAAGTTAACCCAGTCGGGGTTCGGGGTCTGCTTCTCGGAGGTAATGATCTCGACCTGGTCCCCGCTTGAGAGCTCCTGCGAGAGCGGCACCATCTTGCCGTTCACCTTGGCCCCGAGGCACTGCATGCCCACCTCGGTGTGGACCTTGAACGCAAAGTCGACGGGCGTGGCCCCCTGCGGCAGGGTCATCAGATCCCCCTCCGGCGTAAAGACATAGATCTCCTCGTCGTAGAGGTTGAGGCGAAACTCCTTGACGAATTCGGTCGCCTCCTCCGGCTCCGGGTTGTCGAGGAGGTCGCGCACCCACTCCAGGAACCGCTCCATCTCCTCGTCGATGTTCTCGGCGCCCTCCTTGTATTTCCAGTGCGCGGCCACGCCCCGCTCGGCCACCTCGTGCATTTCCTGGGTGCGAATCTGGACCTCCACCCGGCGCCCGCCGGGCCCAAACACAGTGGTGTGGAGGCTCTGATAGCCGTTCGACTTCGGCACCGAGATGAAATCGCGAAAGCGCTCCGGCAGCGGCTTATAGAGGTCGGTCACCAGCGAGTAGACGCGCCAGCAGTCCTCCTTCCCGCTCTTTCCCTCGCTGTCCAGAATCACCCGTATCGCAAAGATGTCGTAGATCTCCTCGATGGGCTTATTCTTCCGCTGCATCTTCTGGTGAATGGAGTAGACGTTCTTCACCCGCCCGTTGATGGTAAACTCGTACCCCTCCGCCTCCAGGTGCTCGGCGAGCGGCTCAATGAACTCGGCAATGTAGGCCTCCCGTTCTTCGGCCATCTCCTCGAGCCGGTCCACGATGTGATGGTAGGCATCGGGGTCGAGGATTTTGAAGCAGAGGTCCTCCAGCTCGCTCTTGATGGTGAAGAGGCCGAAGCGGTGGGCCAGCGGCGCGAACAGATCGATCGTTTCGCTGGCCTTCTGGAGCTGCTTCTTTCGGGGGAGCGCCTCGATCGTGCGCATGTTGTGGAGCCGGTCCGCAAACTTGACCAGGATGACGCGGAGGTCCGTCGCCATCGAGAGCATGAGCTTGCGAACATTCTCGGCCTGCCCAAGCTTCTGACTGCTAAACACCCCTTCGATCTTTGTAAGGCCGTCGATGATCGTGGACATCGTCTCCCCGAACTCGTCCTCGATCAGCTCCAGGGACAGCTCGGTGTCTTCCACGACGTCGTGGAGCAGGGCCGCCGCCACGCTCGTGTCGTCGAGCCCAATGTCGCGCGCCACGATCGTCGCGACCCGCAGCGGATGGCTCACGTACTTCTCCCCCGATTCTCGCCAGTCGTTGCGGTGCGCCCAGTAGCTGAGCCGAAACGCCCGACGAATCAAGTCCTCGTCTACAGTAGGGAGACTGTTCCGGCAATGGGCCAGCAGGTCTTCCAGCTGCTGCTCGTACTTCGAATCAATGTCGATGTCGCCCTCTCGTGGGACCGCCGACGCTTGAATCATAGACAGGGTGCTGGCACCGAAGGAGTAACGTGATCACGTGCCCTTTAAATTCATGGCGTTTCACAAGTTTCCCGTGCCGTGTCTGCCACGGACGCCTCTGTTCCACCGACCGGAGGCGAGGGGGACAAAATAAAAAGCCCGTCCCAGGGGGGACGGGCTCGATCTTCTGTATCCTATCGTATCCGGGTCTCACGTCCTCGAGACCCGAGGGGTGTGCCTACAGCACACCGTCTTCCTCCGTGGCCGGAGACGCGTTCAGGGCGCTGAGGCCCTTCTCCGTCTGCTCGGTCTCGTATTCGATGGTCTGACCTTCACGCAGGTCTCCGCCCATCGTAGAACCGGAGATGTTGTTGGCGTGGAGGAATACATCTTCGCTCCCATCGAGGGGTTCGATGAATCCGAAACCGCGGGAGGTGTCGAAAAACTTGAGCTTGCCCTTCTGCATATTGTTGTACCTTGTTGGATTGTGGATGCCTCACCCCAGATGTCGACACAAACCGAGGAGAGACGTCCTACCCGATGCGGCGCACTGTGTGATGACGCGTGTATTGACTGACCACCTTCACGCGACGGGGCCGCTCGGGGTTCCTTTCTCCCCGTGCTGCCCCTTCGTATTCACGCAGTCGCCTTCTGACCCCCGTCCGGTTCGCCCCGAGGGGCACCTCGGAGCTCCGCTCCCGCGGCGGACATGGTCCTCGCGCTCAGGCTGCCGCGGACACGGGCGCCTCGTCTTTGGCCTCCTGGTAGTCCTTCCAGTCCTCCAGGAAGCGCTCCAGCCCCCGATCCGTCAGCGGGTGGTCCAGCAGCTTCATCATCGTCTCGAAGGGCATCGTCGCCACGTCGGCCCCGGCCAGGGCCGCCCGCTTCACGTGCGTCGGGTGACGGATGGAGGCCGCGAGAATCTCGGTCTCGAAGCTGTAGTTGTCGTAAATCTGGCCGATCTCCTCAATCAGCGTCATGCCGTCGGAGGAAATATCGTCGATCCGCCCAATGAAGGGACTGATGTAGTCGGCACCGGCCTTGGCGGCCAGAAGCGCCTGTGTGGGCGAGAAGCAGAGGGTGCAGTTGGTGCGGATGCCCTCGTCGTCCAATGCCCGAAGCGCCTTGATGCCCTCCTTGATGAGCGGAATCTTGACGACGACGTTCTCGTGGATCTGGGCCAGGGTGTGGGCCTCTTCCATCATCCCGTCAAAGTCGGTCGCGGTGACCTCGGCGGAAATGTCCCCGTCCACGATCTCGCAAATCTCCAGGACGCGGTCGTGAAAGTCCACGTTCCCCTCCTGCTTCACGAGCGAGGGGTTCGTGGTGACGCCGTCAAGGACGCCCATGCCTGCGGCCTCTCGGATCTCTTCGAGGTTCGCGGTGTCTACAAAAAATTTCATGGCTCCGTTGGGTCTATCCTAAGTAGGTCAAGGGAAAAACATTAGCCACGCATCCGAAAAACCC
>JBDGQM010000041.1:0-4127 GCA_042219065.1 Salinibacter sp.
GACGAGAAGCGCCCCGAAGACCCAAGAGTATTGCGAGAACAGTTTCATGGTCGTTTAGTGGTGGCGAGAGAATGTTGGAGGGGAGACGCAATGTCCACCTATGCGCAGTTTGGACTGCACAGATGTACTAAGCGTCCTCAACTTCCTTTCGTTTCTGTCAGGGGGCAGCCGTTACACCCTCGTCGTTGCGCGTCGCGACGACTAAGTAGACCCGAGAAAATACGTTATTCTTCTCGCATCCGAAAAGGGGTCACAGCGACCCGCGTTCGGCCTCCAGCAGAAGGGTCTCGTCCTCGAACACCGACGTTCGGAAGTAGCTGCACGAGGACTGCGGCGGATTGGCGTACTGCGCCGTGTGGAGGGCGACGAGGCCGTCCACGGTTTCGCTCAGCTCCTCGATGGCGTCGTCGATGTAGACGGGAATCAGGATCTCGTCCATCGCGGCCTGCAGCTGCTCGAAGGCGTCGGCAAACCGGGTGCGGGCGTTGGGCGGGCGGCGGTCTTCCACGGTCAGGTCGTTGTTCTCCGCCCGGAGTGCACAGAGCGTCGTCCCGTCCGTGAGGTCGGGGGCCACGATCATCAGCGTATGGACGGTTTCGGCGTCCGAGCGGGCCGGGGCGCCGGAGAGTTCGACGGAGGACTCCGGGTCGCCGACAAACCGTACGGTGGGGGCCGTTTCGTCAACGTCGATGTAAGGCGCGTCGGCGGGGGGATCGGATTGCTCGGTCCAGTCTCCGTCGCGGGGGGTGTAGTAACTCATAGAGGAAGGGCAAGATTATCGGTCACCGTAGGTGTGTTCGGATCGCTCCTCCACCCGGTCGGTGGCGGGCGGTGGGGTGGGCGCCAGGGCACCGATTTCGGCGCGGAGGTCGTCCGTCATGTCGATGTCGAGCGCGCCCTGAGAGCCCTCCAGCTGTTCCAGGGTTCGGGCGCCGATGATGGGGGCGGTGACGGCCGGATGATGCATTACCCAGGATACGGCCAGAGACACGGGATCGTAGCCGTGCTTCTCGGCGAAGCTCGTGAACCGCTCGGCCACTTCGTAATGAACCTTGGCCCCGTAGCGGGTCTGGTACATCGGATTCTCCACGAGCCGGCCCTCGTCGGGGCGCTGGTCCACGCCGTACTTCCCGGTGAGCAGGCCGCCGCCAAGGGGGCTGTACGACAGGACGCCGAGCTCTTCGCTTCGGGTCAGGGGCAGGAGCTCGACCTCGGCCTGCCGCTTTGTGAGGTTGTACATCGGCTGGATCACGTGAAAGGGCGTCCATCCCTCGGCCCGCTGCTGCCCGAGGGCCTTCATCACCTGCCAGGCGGCAAAGTTGGAGGCGCCGAGGTACAGCACCTTGCCCTGCCGCACGAGATCGTCGAGCGCGCGGAGCACTTCCGGAAGGGCCGTCTCCTCGTCGAACCGGTGGACGAAAAACACGTCGATGCGATCGGTGCCGAGGCGGCGCAGGCTGTTCTCGACGGCGCGGACCAGGTGGTAGCGGCTCGCGCCCCGGGCGTTCGGGTCGTCGCCCATGGGAAAGTACGCCTTCGTGGTGAGCACGACCTCGTCTCGACAATCGGCCACCAGGTCGCCGAGGATTTCCTCGGAGCGCCCGTCCTCGTACACGTTGGCGCAGTCGAACACGTTGATGCCGGCCTCGCGGCAGCGCCGAACCATCGCGGCGGAGGTCTCGCGGTCGGCGGGGCCGCCGAAGGGCATGGTGCCCAGGCAGAGGGGCGACACTTTTACGCCGGTGGAGCCGAGGTAGCGGTATTGAGTCATGGGGAATGTGGCATGGGTTGGAGAAGAGGGGGTGGGGTCAATCTGCAGAGAAGTGCTGCCGGAGGAGGGACGAGAGGAGGGAGAGCGGTGCCTTGGCGAGGTTGTGATGCGTGCCGGGAAGAATCGCGAGCCGTGCGTGCGGGAGCTGTTGGTGAAGCGCCTGCGGGGCCTTGGGGCCGAAGAGGGGATCTCGGTCCACCGCCCCGACGAGGGTTGGGGCCGAGAGGTCGGACAGGCCGTGCGACAGCTCATCGGAGATGCTCGGCAGGGTGTCCACGAACGCCCGAAGTCGTTGGAGAAGACGGGTCGGAAAACTGTGGCGGGCCCGGAGCTGCTCGGCGTGCTCTGGGGCGTGTTCCTGGAGGGCGTCAAGGTCGAGTCGCTGCCGCATCCGCCGGGCCTGGGGCCGCGTCCAGTCCACGTTCGTCTGAAAGACGGCGAGGCGATCGACGAGGGCCGGGACGCGCTGGGCAAGGTGGAGGGCGACGCCGCCCCCGAGCGAAAAGCCGAAGACGTGCGCCGAGGAAAGATCCAGCGCCGCCAGGACGGTGCGGGCGTCTTCCGCGAACAGGTCGAGCGAGAAGTCTCGATCAGACGGAAAGGCCGACGTGCCATGCCCGCTTAGGTCCATCCCGACGAGGTGAAACGACGATTCCAGTCGACGCATCAGCGGCGCCGTTTCCGAGCGGGTCGATCCCGCGGCGCCGTGAAGGAGCAGGAGCGTGGGGCGGGACCGCGGCCCCCGCTCGAACACGGCAAGGTGGCCGTCGTGTCGGGGCACGTCGAGGGCGGACCACGACGGAGTGACTGATTCGCACACCTCGACCAGCACCCCGTGGGTCTGCTTCGGGTGGACGAACGCGATCTGCTTGTCATCGGCCCCGTCCTGCGGGACGTCGCTCAGCAGTTCGAAGCCCGCCTCCCGGAGGCGACGCATCGTGTCTGCCAGGTCCGACACCTCGAACGCAAGGTGATGCAGCCCTTCGCCCTGCCGGTCGAGGAACCGCTGCACGGGAGCGTCGTCGCCGAGGGCCTCCAGGAGCTCCAGCTTGGCCGTGTCGGCGTCGAGAAAGTGGGTGCGCACCTGCTGCTCGGCCACCGTTTCCTGCTTGTACGGCTCGGCCCCGAGCACGTCGCGAAAACAATTCACGACGGCCTCCGCGTCGTCCACGGCGATGCCGATGTGCTCGAGGTGGGGCATGGGGGTTGAGCGTTGAGGGTTGAGCGTTGAGGGTGGGGCGTGATGCGTTGAGCGTTGGGCGGGGCGATGAGTGAACCTCGGGAGAGAGGTGCGAGTACAGGGTGGTGCCATGATTTCTTCCACCGATCATAGCGACTCTGCCGCCGAGACCGAACGGGCGCGGCGCCGGGCCATGGCCGCGAGTCTGCTGGTCTCGGTTCTCATGCTCGCGGGCAAGCTCACCGCGGCGACGCTCACCGGGAGCACGGCCATTTACTCCGACGCGGCCGAGTCGGTCATTCACCTCTTCGCGACCGGCTTTGCGGGCTTCAGCCTGTGGTACGCCGCCACCCCGCCCGATCCGGAGCATCCCTACGGCCACGGGAAGGTCGCGTACTTCGCGTCGGCGGTGGAAGGCACCCTCATTCTACTGGCGGCGATCGGCATTGGGTGGATGGCCGTGCAGGACCTCGTGAGCGGCCACGAACTGCAGCGACTCGACGTCGGTCTCTACGTGCTCGGCGGCCTCACCATCGTGAATCTCGCACTGGGGTGGTATCTGGTCCGAACTGGACGACGCACCAACAGCCTCGTACTCGTCTCCAACGGCCAGCACGTCTTGACGGACATGTGGACGAGCCTTGGGGTCATCGTCGGCGTCGGCCTCGTGTGGCTCACAGGAATCCAGTGGCTGGACCCCGCCGTGGGGGTTCTGGTGGCGGGCAACATCCTCTGGACGGCGACCGGGCTGCTCCGCCGGTCCGTCTACGGCCTCATGGACGAGGCGGACCCGGAGGCAACCAAGGCCCTCCTCGATAAGCTCGCGACGGCGGTGGACGAAGACCTCATTGCCGGTTTTCATCAGGTCCGTCACCGCCGCTCCGGCGATCAGGTGTGGATCGAATATCACCTCATGTTTCCGGGCGACATGCCGATCCACGAGGCCCATGCCCGGTCGCATCAGGTGGAGGACCTCGTGGATGCCCTCTTTCCGAACGAGGACGTGTACGTGACGGCCCACCTCGAGCCGCGCCGCCACGAGGAGGCCCACCCGGACGAGCACCGCGAGCCGACCGACCCGCTCCGCGATGTGCTTGGGTAAGTATGGAAGGATGGATGTTTGGAGGGATGGACGTGTGGAGGGATGGACGTGTGGAGGGATGGACGTGTGGAGGG
>JBDGQM010000042.1:0-12215 GCA_042219065.1 Salinibacter sp.
TTTTCGGATGCGTGGCTAATGTTTTTCCTTTGACCCACTTAGGTATCCAGGCACGGCAAGGTGAACCGGCGGGCCGTCCTCCCCGAACATTCGGTCCCGTGCCGTTTCAATGCGCCCGTGGAGCTCTTTAGCCGCCGCTCGGGTGGGAACGGCAAAGTACATGCTGTCCACCCGCTTTTTCGCTAGTAGATGAGCATAGCGCCCGAGCGCCCCTTCCGTCTTCCCGGATCCCGTGGCCGATTCCAGGACCGTCAGGGTGCCCTCAGAAGAGGCGGGAAGGGACTGAACGGCCTCCTGAATGTCGTAGGGCTCGTAGCCGTCGAGAAGTGTGGTCAACGAACTGTCGAGATCACAAGAGACGGTAAGCCCCACGTCGTGAATCGCATCCAGCGCGAGCTCCCGAGCCTCGTCGATTTCCGTCTCCGGATCTGTGCGCGTCGGATCCATTTCGAAGAGGGTGGTGTCCGAGCCGATCCAGTCCGCCAATGTGAGCGCTCCGTTGAATAGGTGCTGTGCCTTCGGCGCGTTAAGCGACGGGGCTTCGTCGAAGGCATCCGGGTACCACTCCTCAGCCCATTCGAGAAATCGAGAGAGCCGCTGCGGGGAGTCGTCGGGCCACAGGTGTTTGTCCGGCTGCTCGATGTCAACGGTGCGCCCGTGGTGACTCCAGGTGACTTGGAGCCAGTCCATCGTATCCCACTCGTCCCCGAACCAGGGGGATACAGTGGCTCAAGGCCCATTACCGACGCAAAATGTCTCCACCTTTCTTCGTCGTTCGGGCTGATCATGTTCACAACCGGCGTCACGTGATCGCACGTGCGCCCCTGTCCATTGGTCCGATTTTGGAACCAAGGGTTGACTTTCCCGGCGTCGTGGAGGACGGCCAGAACGCAGAGGCGTTGACGCTGGGTGGAGGTCAGTTCTTCTCGATCCAGCAAACGAGCCATCCGCGGGCCGAGACGGGTTTGGCGGAGGAGCATTTCCAGCGTCGCCGCCACGTCGGCAGAGTGTGCCACGAGCGGGTGCCATTCATCGGGGCCGTTGTGCTTTGCCCAGAATGTGTCCATGATGGGAGAAGGGAAGGAAGAAAAAGGAGCGTCGCATCAGCGCGTCCGGAAGATACGGAACCGCTGTAGGAATCCGGACGAAGCATGTCCGGATTGGTCAGAGGCGGTCACTCGAACACGAGTGACGGAAAGCGGGACGCCGGGATCTTGTGACCCAGCTGTTCGGAGGTCCCCCGCACCCCCAGCCGATCATACCGGAACGACTGGCCACCAAATCGAAACGAGAATCCACCATCCACCCGCGACACCTCGGTCGCTTCCTGCGTTTCCGGCGGGTCGTCGAGTTGCCACTCGCTGACGGATAGTTCTTCGATGGACATGCCGAACGGGCCGGGCGCCGGGGCCGGAAGCTCGACGCGGTAATCCTCCTGTCCGAGCCGCGTCTTGGCGGTGCTAAGGTCGTCGGGAAACGGTTCGGCCCCGAACGAATGGGTGCGATCGATGGTGACGTGCCCGGTGGCCTGCCGGTCGGCCTGTTTTGAGCCGAGCACCCACTGCTCGTGGCGGTTCCAGGCGTCGCCATCGTCCGCTGCGACGGCGCGGAGCGCGTCGGGATGGGTGGCCCGCTCGACGAGCAGGCGGTTGTCTTCCGAAATCTGCCATGGCGTTATACCAATTGCGAGCGTTGAATGTGCATTATTGCTCCTGTCCGCTTATGTAGGGACGACCCGCCGGTCGTCCCTACATCGAGATGGAGGCAGAATCTACCTTTCGGTTCCCATGTGTTGACCGCGCCAACCCCTCTGGGTCTGCATACCGATTCGGCGCGGACGGTATGACACAGATTTTCTATGCCGGGCCGCCGAGAAGTCGTACCGCACGTGGGGACAGCTGTCGAGCCTTGCCGAGCGGGATGCCCTTCCGCTGATCGGTCTCCCGGAGAACCGGCACCGGCAGATGGAGGCGCTGGCGCGTGCGGTCCGGGCGTGGCGCGAGGCGTGGCTTATCGGCCGCGGGGAGCCGGTTGGGCGCCCCGCTCTGGAGGAGACGAGTGCTGTGTCCGAACATTTCATTGAGAGCGTGACTGACCTCGCTGCGGAAGTGGACGGACAGGCAGGGCGCATTCTCGAAGAGCTGCGCGGAGGCGCCGTCAAACGATTCCGGTCCGGGAAGATCGAGGAACTGTGGGCGTACTTTCGGGAAAAGGGGTATTGGAGCGAGCGGGAGCCATTGAGCCCGGAGGCAAAGGACACCAGAGCCGCATAAACAAGGTGCTACGGGAGTACATGGCGGTTCGGAAGCACAAACACGGAGACGCTCACGGGGACATCTGAACGCGGGGACACCTGACAGGAGGCCCGCCCTTGAAAAGAGTGACAAGCAGGGCGTGCCGGTGGGGCTAGAGGTAGGTCCACCCGATACTGAAACCTGAAGGCCGCCCTGAATACAACCGACAACCCCGCACCCTGCGCAGTACTCTGTGCGCAGTTCTGCAGTTGTCGTTCTGCAGCTGAGAGGCAAGCCCAGCCCGGGGAGCGTGAAGGCAGGCACGTGCTGACTCGGGCATGTGCTGACTCAAGCAAGTGCCGACTCCTGCCCTGAGTCGCGCACGAACATGCAGGTTGAATTCGTCTGGTCAACCAGGCGACGGACGGTCCCGAAGTCCGGCTCGGGCTGGAGGCCAAAGAGGTTGAGGTCGGCCTGCGGGGCATCCTCGACGAAGGCCTCGAACGGCTCGGGCCCCACCACGGCGGTCGTGTTCGGAAACCGGCCCAGGTCAATCAGCTTCTCCAGAAAGTCCTGCGCCCGGCCCCGCTGATCGGGGTCCGCGACGGCGGTCACCAGTCGCATCTGCGCGTTCCAGTTTTGGGACAGCTTGTAGCCGGTCAGCAGCGCCAGGTCGAGGTTGCCGATCTCCATCGAGAGGCGCCAGTCTGGGCTTCGGTCTCGGATCCAGACGTTGAGGGTCTGGCGCTGGCCGAGGGCGGCCCGCGGGTGGGGGGCGTAGAGGAGCGTGCCCAGGTTCTCCCGGTCCGCCTCCGCGATGATGTCGCAGTAGTCCGCCTCCCGTTCCGGGGAGCCCGGCATGCGCAGGAAGACGACGTTCGGGCTGAAGAACGCCCCGCGGAGGGCCTGCATCCCGGCTCGCAACCCCTCCGCGAAGCCCCCTGCATCGATGACGGTGGCAGAAGCGAAGATGTCGCGCTCCCGAAACGCGTCGGTCAGCGGATCGAGCCGGCGGTCAAGCCGCTCCGGCGTGCCGTCGGGGCTCAGGCCGACAATCTTCACCGACCCCTGCGGCTCGGTGAGGTGCTGCAGCGTGAGGAACGACCCGCGGAGGTCGCTGGTCTTCTCGACCGGCACCAGCAGGTTCGGCTTCCAGGCCCGCTCCTGCATGGTCGGGAGCTCGGTCACCCGTTGGGCGGCCCACTCCGCAAGCGCCACGAACAGGCCGCTGCGCACGTCCTCGAACGGGGCGTCGAGCTGACGGCGGGCCAGAACCGCGTACACCGCGAGCGTCACGACCAGGGCCACGAAGCTCACCGTGGGGTTGATAATGAACATCGCCAGCAGGGAGCCGGTGAGGCCGAGGAGCGAGACCCAGATCGGAACGCGGAGGAGGGGGCGGAAGCTCACTAGATCGAGGCTCTGCTCGATGAGCACCGCTGCACAGATCATCGTGTAGGTGACCAGAAAGAACATGGTAATCAGCGGCGCGATCGCGTTGAGGTCCCGCAGCAAGAGGGAGCCGAAGATGAGGGCGCCGGTCACCAGCAGGGCGTGGCGCGGCTCGCCGTCGGGGGCCAGCTCTGCGAGCCAGTCCGAGCCCGGCACCACCTGGTGGGCCCCCATGGCCTGCAGGATGCGGGCGGCCCCCACCATCGAGGCGAGTCCGGAAGAGAAGGTTGCTCCCAGCAGGCCCGCCAGCACCGCCGACGGCCAGTATGCCTTGTCCATCATGACGTAGTAATTGCCCGTCATCTCGGCCGGCGTGGCCGAGCAGGCGAGCCAGACGGCCAGCAGGACGTAAATCACGAACGACACGCCAACGGCCGCCAGGGTGCCCAGGGGAATGCTGCGCTTTGGGTCCGCGAGGTCGCCGCTCATGTTGGCCCCGGCCATGATGCCCGTGGTGGCGGGAAAGAACACGGCGAAGACCGTCCAGAAGGTGTTGGGATGGGTCGGGTCACTGGGCGTGCCCACAAAGTCGCCCCAGAGCTGAACCTCTTCGAGGCTGTACTGCATCGACCCGGTGGCGGCCGCCGTCGCGATGGAGACGAGCGCGAGGCCGATCACGGCCATGATGAGGTACTGCACGCGGATGGCGAAGTCGGCGCTCACGTACGCGATGCCGCCCAGGACCGCGAAGGTCCCGAGGTCTACCAGCAGAGCATTGTGCCCGGGGAACAGGTACATCCAGCCCTCCCGAAAGCCGAAGATGTACAGCGTCACGGCGAGGGCCTGGGAGAGGTAGCGCGGGATGCCGACGCTTCCGCCCACCTCCAGTCCCAGCGACTGAGCAATCACCGCGTACGCCCCGCCCGCTCCGATCCGGATGTTGGTGGTGATCGACGACATGGCGAGGGCCGTGCAGAGCGTAATGCCGAACCCGAGCGTGATGATCACCAGTCCGCCGAGCAGCCCTGCATTGCCGATGATCCAGCCCTCCCGGAGAAACATGATCACCCCAAGGATTGTCAGCACGGTCGGAGTGAACACGCCGCCGAACGTGCCGAACTGCTTGCCGGACGACACCGGTGCTCCGTCGGGCGTCATGCCCCGGTCAACGTCGGCGGTGCTGCTGGCAGCGGTGCCGTCAGTAGCGGTGCCCTTCGCAGCGGTGTCGTTGGAGCTCTGGTCGGCGTCTGCTTGATCCGGTGCAGACGAAAGCCCAGGAAGCAGGTCGTCGAGCATCTCAATGGGGCGTGCTTGGAGATAGGGGGGCTTGCAGGAACGGATGAGCGGGAGAGCAGCGGAGCGATAGAGCGGAGAAGCGATGCGAGTGGGGCGGAAGAGCAACTGCGCCGAGCCTGTTGGCAAGAGGAGCCTGTTGGCAAGACGAAAAAGGATAGGTGCAGACGTTGTTCTTCGCATACGCGGTTGCTCTTCACACGCGCAGTTCCGGGAGGATGGGGCTGATTACCCTGCGGCACGAAGCTGAGGGTGACACGCTACCGGAGCCCACCCGCCACTGGAGCCCCCCCACTACGATGGACAGATTGTTGGGTTCGGAGAACGGGATGGGTAGTGCGCCCCATTTCGACTCGTCCACAGTTGCCGCCCCTCGGCTGCCATTCCCTCGCCCGAGGGGCAGGTTCAGCGCTCCGTGGTGGCGCGTCACGGAGAGAACTCTGATCGTAGAGAGAATCTTGACTATGGAGAGAGTCCCGGTCCCGAAAGGAATCCTGATGCGCCAGTCTCCTACCGCATTGCGCGGATTTTTAGCGCTGCAGCTACGCTTCCGATAAGACGCATTACCGATCCGTGAAGAAATTCCTAGACTTTATTCCAGGATCTAACGGTGCGTACAGGCGTCCCGCCGGGACGGCTCAACGCTTTTAAGAGCTTCCTCACGCATCGGTATCTTATGCAAATGCGACATACACTACACAATGTCCGGCACCAGTGAAAACAGTCCCGAAAACGACGCCCAAAAACAGGCCGATCTCGCTTCAGAGAATGGGGCCGCGGCACGGAGGAGGTCGGGGCGCTGCGTCCTCTTTTGCAGGGGCCTCCCTCACAGAGGCTATTGGCCGCTCGTCGGCAGAAACGCCCGCTCGTCTAACGCTGGCTATGGAGGGAATCTTCCACAGGCAATCTCTTGTTTGGCCTTGTGGACAAAGAAAGCGGTATCCTTCGGTAAGTTCTCCATCCAGACCGCTCTGACTCTGCCCAAAAAACCCGAGTGGACCAATGAGCGACACTGGCAGCACCTCCAACACCTCGTTCCTCCCGGGCTGGCCCTCCGGCCAGCGGCGAAGCCTGGTCGTCACAGGAATCCTCTGGGCCGCCGCGGCCGCGATCTACTGGCTGGGCACAGAGAGCCTCGCCGAGACCGGCGACCTCGCGGTGACAGCAGTGTTCGGGGCCCTGGCGCTGTATTATTTCGCAATGGCAGTCCTTGCTGATCGGGCCACTCTTGAAAAGCAGGGCGGCTCCTGCCGGTGGTCATGGGGCTGGTGAGGCTTGAATCCCGAGGCTTGTGGACGGCAGGCCCCGAGGTTCCGAGAGACCCTCATCACCGGATACTTCCTGTGCGATGGCTGATTTGGGCGCGTCGCCCGGCCCTGCGCGGACCGGTGGGACTGAGCGTTCTGCCGGACCTGGTCCTCTCGATCGATCGGAGGTGACGTTTGCCGTCATGCCTCTGATCCGGACCCAACTGCTCGGGGTCGGGGTCTTCCTGGTTCTCGCCGCCGCTGGCACCGCTCCGTACCTGCTGCTCTGGGGGTCTCCGCCAGAAAGCGGCGGGCCGAGCGCTGCGCTCCTGATGACTGTGGTTTTCGGAGGCATCGTCGTCCACGAGGCCCTGCATGGGGTGGGATACGTCTGGGGTGGGGCGGATCGCTCTGAGGTTGAGTTCGGCGTCGACTGGTCGAGCCTCACCCCCTACGCCCACTGCGGGGCGCCCTTGCGCTGCGGCCCGTATCGCTGGGCGATTGCGCTTCCCGGGCTTGCGCTTGGAGTCGTCCCGCTTCTCGTCGGGCTGGCCGTCGGCAGCTGGGCGACGGTTCTCCTCGCGGCCTTGATGCTGGGCGCCGCGGGCGGAGATGCCATGCTGCTTTGGATGCTTCGAGGCGTGCCGGGCGACGCCTGGGTTCGCGACCATCCCAGCAAGATGGGAAGCCTCGTCCTGGGCCATCCCGCTTCGGAGGTTCCTCCTACGCTGGACTTCGACCTCGGCGAAAATGGCCTTGCCGAAAACGATCCTGACGATAACGTTCCTGGCGAAAGCAGTCCTGGCGAAAGCAGTCCGGACGAGAGCAGTCCAGGCGAAAGCGAGGACACTGAGGGCAAGGGCAACTCGTGGATGGACTGGTGCAAAGCCGTGCTGTTCTACTGCGTCTTCGCCCTGCTGCCGTTCTTCCTGTATGAGTGGATCCAGGAGGACGTGCGGCCGACTGTCCAGGCGGAGAGCTTGCGCGATCTCTACGCCGTCGCGCCGAACGGTCTCGGCGCGATCTCGTCGACCGCGCTTTTGGCGATCATCGTTCGCCCGCAGATTCCAACCCCCTCTTGCGTTCGGGGCGGCGCTCTCGCCCTTAGACGGCAAGGGGGGCGAATGAAGTCCGGCCAAGCAGCGCTTCTCACCATGCACGCTCAGGTCTTCGGCGCACCCGAGAAATGGTAAGCGCCCCTGAGATATTGGAGCGTGTCTAAGTCTCCTCGGGGACCGAAACCAAAAAGCCTTCCCCGTGTCTCTAACGGTGGTCGGAACATGGTAATTCCAGTTGTTTCCTATCCGGCACATGGATGAGGCTCCAGCAACAGGACAGGTAATTCCTCGTCAGACTTCATGCCTACAAGAAAAACTTCCCGATTTCTTCCTGCTCGGGGCTGCAAAAAGCGGGACGACCTCTCTTCATCATTACCTCCGACAGCACCCGGCACTCTACCTGCCTGAGGTGAAGGAGCTCGACTTTTTTGACGCCCCTGAAGAGCAGTTCGAGGCCAATCTCGACTGGTACCTCCGTTACTTTCAGGCGGCGGACGGGCAGGTCGCTGGGGAGGCGACGCCGCTCTATTTCCGGCGTCCAGGCCTCGTGCCCGGTCGGATGCGGAGCCTGTACGGCGACACAGCTCCTCGTTTCATTCTTCTCCTTCGAGATCCAGTCGACCGTGCCTATTCGCACTACCTGCACAAGGTCTCGCAAGGCACCGAACCGCTCTCGTTCGATGAAGCGCTCGCTGCTGAACGCGAGCGGCCCGAGCAGAAGCGAAGGGCGTGGAAGTCATACTACCAGGACGGCCTCTACGCGGAGCGGCTGGAAGCGTGGTATGAGCATTTCTCGTCGGAGCAGTTTCTCATCCTGCTCTCTGCGGATCTATGGCAGCGCCCCCAGGCGACCCTTCGCAGGATCTTCCGGTTTTTGGGGGTTGACCCGGAAACGAAAATCGACACCTCTTCTCGCCTGAACCGCACGGATGAACGACGGAGCCGGATTCTGGGCACCCTTCTCTCTATGCTTCCTCTGTGGGGTCTCTCTCTCCTTCGATCGTGGACTCCGGAGTCCCTCCGGCTTCGGCTTGAACAGCTCGTGCGGCGCTGGGCCACCTCGGGCAGGGATCGTCCCGACATCGACCCGCAAATTAGACGGCGGCTCCGCAAGTCGTATGAGCCGCACGTACGGCGGCTTGCGGATCTAATTGACCGGGATCTCGAAGACTGGCTCCCCGGCAGGGCGGAGCGCTAAGTCCTCCGCAAAACCAAGAAGTTTTCCCAGGCCTCCAAGAACTCCCCGTTGCTCCGTCGGTTGGGACATTCCGGTTAGGAAGACAACCCTTCCACCAGAAATGCCAGCGGCGCTACGTGCCCCACTGTGCCGCCACGATGCGCCTAGACAGGCACAGCCCACCCGGCTTGTTCCTTGCTCGACCTCGCACATGAGCGTGCCCGCGACCCTTTTGGCCTACGCGGTTCTTGCCGTTGTTTCCACTGGGGTCGTGTGGAAGGGAAGCGAATGGCTTGAGTCGTCCAGCGAAAAGCTGTCGGCCCACTACGAACTCCCCCCGCTTGTGCAGGGGGCGGTCGTTTTGGCCGTGGGGTCGAGCTTCCCGGAGCTCTCCACGGCCGTGCTCGCCACGCTCCTGCACGGGGAGTTTGAGTTGGGGGTAGCGGCCATCGTCGGCTCGGCCCTGTTCAACGTCCTCATGATTCCGGCACTCGCGGGTCTCGGGGCACAGGAAGCGCTCATCTCGACCCGGGATCTCGTCTACAAAGAGATCCAGTTTTATCTGCTTTCGATTGCGGCCCTCCTGCTGAGCTTTGCATTTGCCGTCATCTACAATCCGGTTGGAGGCGTGGGCGGTCCGATCGCGGGGGAGCTGACCCGCGGCATCGCCCTCTTTCCCCTGGCCCTGTACCTTTTCTACGTGTACCTGCAGTATCAGGACACTCAGGACCACAGGCCGGACACGGCGCCCGAGCAGGTGTCGGTGCCGAAGCAGTTTGGCGTTCTGGCCGGGGGGCTCGCGATCATTCTGGTGGGCGTAGAGGGCCTCGTTCGTTCGGCCATCGGGTTCGGGAGCGCGTTGGGCACGCCGAGCTTCCTGTGGGGCATTACAGTCGTAGCGGTCGGCACCTCCGTCCCCGACACCTTCGTCAGCGTGCGGGCCGCCCGGGAGGGGAACGCGGTCGCCAGCATCGCCAATGTGATGGGGAGCAACGTCTTCGATTTGCTGGTGTGCATTCCCGCCGGGGTGCTGGTGGCCGGCACCGCAGTCGTCAACTTTTCGGTCGGAGCGCCCATGATGGGCGTCCTTACACTGGCAACCCTCATCGTCTTCACGGTGATGCGCTCTCAGATGATCCTGACGTCGATCGAGGCCTGGGGACTCATTGCCATCTACCTCGCGTTCGTCTTCTGGATGGGCGTCGAGACGTACGGAGCCGTCGATCTGCTTCCCAACCTTCCCCCCGCCACGGCGGTCCCCGCTCCCTGATCGGGCCCGGACCCCTCGGCCCTCCCCCCACGGCCTGCGCCGACTGCCCCCTTGTCTCCTGCTCTTCAAAATATGACTCGCCTTTGAGCCCCCATATGTTCGGCATCACGGTATTCGGCCAGATCGCGATTGTGGTGGGGGGAGCGTTCCTCGGGCTCCACTATGCTCTCATCGAATGTACCCAGCCCGTCCTGGGGGACGCCGTCATTGGGGCGCTCGGGGGCATGACGGCCCTCGGATACGGCCTCATCAAGGCGCCCCGCAACCTCCTCACTCGGGTTCTGGTCCGAACGGCGTTCGTGTGGTCGGGCCTTGCCTTTCTGGCCGGGCTTGCGTTCGTAGGGCAATTCCTGCTCGGGCAGATCGGCTTCCTGATTGGAGACGGGACCGCGTGGCTCTCGGCGGGACTTCTCGGAATCGTCGGGTTTCTCCGGGCTCGCCATCCGCAGGCCCTCTATCGACGCGTCGAGGGCGACTACGACCGCCCCCTCCGGCTGCTCCAACTTACAGACCTTCACATTGGAGACATTTGGTCGAAACGCGACCTCGCCCGTATCGTCCGCAAGGCGGGACACTACCGTCCCGATTGTGTTGTAATCACTGGGGATCTTCTCGACGGCATGGAGCCGGTGGATCCTGACCTCGTCGCGCCTCTCGAGGCGTTCGATGTTCCGGTCTACTTTGTCTCGGGCAATCACGACAGCTACACCGAGCGCGAAGAGCTTCTCGACGCGCTCCGGGACGTGGGGGCGGTGCCGCTGGAAGGAGCGCTCGACGAGACCGGTGGGGCAACGATCCTGGGCGTCGGGTATGACACGCCCGACTCGAAGAGCGAGGACCTCGCACAGGCCCTTCGGGCCGCCCAACGACCACGAATTGCACTTAAGCACAAGCCAGAGGGGCTCGACACGCTGCTCGACTCAGAACCGGACGCTCTCCTTTGTGGGCACGTGCATGGGGGACAGATCTGGCCTCTCGGCTACCTGGCGTATATCGAGTTTCCGCAGGTCGACGGTACGCGCTGGCGCGGCGACACGATGGTGCACGTGAGCCAGGGCACGGCCACCTGGGGGCCTCCCTTTCGGTTAGGCACGCGAAGTGAGTTCACCATTATCGACTTCGTGCCGGAAGGACGCGACGCACCGCCCGGGCGCAATGACAAACCAGAGCAGCGTCGCTAGCAGCCACCAGCTGTTTTCATCCGTCGAGGTGCGGGCCCGGGCCTGGTGGAAAAACTCGTCCCAGTGTGCCCGCAGGCGCTCGATTTTTTCGGCGAGCGAATACCGGTCGTCGTAGAGCGTAAGGTCGAGCGACGGAGAGCCGTTGGCCTCCAGCACGTAGAAGTTCCCCTCCTGAAGTGCGCTGAGGGAGCGGGCCTTCACGTCAAACCGACCGAAGCGAAGCCCAATCTGATCGGCCGCCCGCTCGCACGCTCTCCGGAGGGCCGGGGTGACGGCCTCGGTGCGGTCGCGGCAAACGGGGCCCGTCGTGGGGTCGGCCGCCACCTGAAGCGGAACGTGTTTCCCGTCCGGCGGCGTCCAGTCGCCGTTCTCGATCTGGGAGGCGACGGCCGTTCCGTATTTCGTCTCCGCCAGTGCCCGGAGGCACTGCTCCCCGTCGCCCCACACGGCCCGAATGGGGACCTCTGTGAGGCCGCAGACCCGAAGGCGCTCCCCCACCCGCATTACATTGATCCCGTACTCCTTCGGCGCATCGACGTAGGGCTGTAGAACCATCGGCTCCCGCCCCAGGACCTTCAGGATCTGATCGAGGCTGGTGACCTTCCGAACTCCACGGCTGTGGGCCCCGAACAAGGGTTTCAGGACGAAGGGGGACGGATGCTCGTTCAGGAACCCCTCAACGGCCGACTGGTCCGGATCTTCCCCAATTCGGAGGCTCGGCAGGTACGGCGGCTCGGTGCCGTAGCGGGAGAGCTTCGGCGCGATCGGCAATCCCCCGAGATCAAGGGCGGGATTGGCGTCCAGAAAGGGCCGAAGCGGCAGTTCACAATCGAAGCTGCGACGGACGAACCAGGGAAGGAGGTAGAGGTGCGCGAGGAAGAGATAAAACTTCTGCGCCGGCAGCCCGCGTCTCAGGGCCTCCTGGACTGACGCCACGCTGTTGAGGAGCCCCGACTCATCACGGGAGGAGTTCTTCATGCTGATTCGCAAGGCAATTCGTGAGACAATGCTGGGTCAAAGTGTAAACGCTTCTCCCCAAATAGGCAAGCCTTCGTCTGGACCTGACGAGGACTATGTGCTGCTCCACGGTTCCGAACAACGACAAACCGAAATTATTGTCCGGCCCAGCCGCCGAAGCAGGAAGAACACGTCGCGTCTGAAGGGCAAACCGGTTGCTCGGCCTCAGAGAAAACACAGCGTGCCGCTTGGTCTCGCCTCCCGCTTGCTGCACTGCTGTCGTGCCCTGATGGTACGCTCAGCGCTAATGCATTCAGCGTCATAGGTTGGGAGGTGTGCCCGAATTCTTGGACCAGTTGGCCGCCTAGGGACGGCTAAGACGCAGCAGCAATTTGAGGTTCTGACT
>JBDGQM010000043.1:0-8283 GCA_042219065.1 Salinibacter sp.
GACGGCACGACGAGCCTCTCCAAGGTTGTAGAGGTATCGGTGCGGCCGGACGGCCCGATTGCCATCGAGCAGGTAGCGCCGAATCCGGTGCGGCAGACCAGCACGGTTGAGTTCACCCTGCGCGAGACCGGATCGGTGTCCGTGGGGCTCTACGATGTGCTCGGACGCCAGGTGCGAACCCTCCACGAGGGGCGCGTGTCGGGCAACCAGCCGCAGCAGGTTTCGGTGGACGCCACGTCGCTGTCCAGCGGGGTATACTTCCTCCGCGTCAAGGGCGACGGGTTCACCAAAACCCAGCGCATCACCGTGACGAAGTAGGATCTCCGTCTGACATTTGACGGTCGGACACGGACTCGAACGACGTGTCGCGGCGGTTCGGCAGCAGTGCGCCTGCCGAACCGCCGTTTTTTATTGCGGCTGAGCGTCCGATGTGGACAGTTCCTGTTCCACGGCGTCCAGCAGAGTGCGCACGCGCCACCGGTTGACCTCAAAGTCGTAGTGGCCCGTGCGGCTCTTGCTTCGGACGTGGAGCGTACTCTCGCCGTCGTCCGGCGCGACGACCGCCGTCACGTCGTCCTTGAACAGGCCCCCCACCCGGTACACCGCCGCGGCGCGGAGCGAGTCCGGGGCGTGTGGGGCGGCGACAGGATCGAGGCGCTCCAGGGCACGCCGGGTGGCGGCGAAGAGGGTCTCCGCAGGAACGTCGTAGGAGACAGAGGCGCGGCTACAGTTGGGGGCCGAGCACTCCGGAAGAGGATGGGCGGGGGCGGCCGGGGGCAGGGAAGGAAGCGAAATGACGAAGATCCCCGCCGCCAGCGCCGCTCCGCCTACCCCGAGTGCAAGTGCCCACCACGTGGAGCCCCACCCCGTGGCAGAGGCGTCCGGAGAGTCGTCGCCGGGGGACGAAGAGGAAGCCACGAGAACGGATCTACTTGGGCGGTTTGGGCGTGGAGGCGGACTGAGCAGCGGCCTTCTGCTTCAGCCCCTTCGTCTGGTTGTACTTCGAGGGACACTTCACGAGAATGTTGTCGGCCATGAACGCGCCGTTCTGCATCTTGCCCTGCACGACCACCTGCTCGGCCTCTTCAAAGTTGGCCGGCTTCGGGTTGTTGTACCGCACCTTCCGAACCGTGCCCGACTCGTCACGCATGTAGAAGGTGAAGACGTTCTGGGTACGGTCGTAGTGGGTGGGGCGGGCCTCCGCCCACGTGCCCACCACATGAGCGGTGGCGCCGGTGCGGTCGGCCTGTTCAAAATTCATGTACCCGCCGACCTGGCTCCCGAAATTCACAAACAGGAGCGTCCCGAAGCCGAGCATGGAGGTCAGGCCGATGATGGTCTTCCACTTCATGGGCACGAAGGGGGTAGGGAAAAATAGCGCTATTCGTCTTCTGAAATGTGCCGGTCGAAGCGCCGTTCCAGGCGCTCAATCTTGCGGTCGGTGCGGAACAGCAAGGTCAAAAGGCCGAGCCAGATCAGCAGCACCACGGCGAGCACCACGTAGATCTTGCCGTCCTGGCCCATGATGCGGTCGAGTCCGTCCGGCGACGCACTGGCCGGCTGCTCCGTCCACGTGCTGTCGTAGGCCGACGTGGTATCGGGCCGCTCCTGGTCCGGCCGGAGCGTTGGGGATTCGGACGGCCGGATCGGGTGGATGGTCATGGGAGGGCCTGCGCGTCGGTGTTCGTCGAGTCAGAGGGCGTCGAGGAGGGGGCCGGAGCAGCCGGAGGAAGACGGCGACGGCCGTCGTCTCGTGGCGGTGGTCAACCGGGACGTCTGCAGGCGGCTATGCGTCGGGCTCGGTCTGGAGGCCCGCGGCGACCTCTTGTCGCTGCTCGCGGCGAAGGGCCTCTCGGAGCCACGCGAGGCGCACCCGCTGCGTGTAGAGCAGCCAGGCGAGGCCCAGAAAGGCCAGCACCGACGGATAAAAGACCCATTTCATCGCCGGGGCGAGGTCGGTCTGGCTAAACGCCGGACTCCCTTCACCGCCCGGGTGGAGGCTCGGCATTTGCCGTGGCAGGATGTAGAGGAGGAACGGCATCGTCACGACTGCAAACAGGTTGTAGACGGCCGCAATGCGGCCGCGGGTGGCGGGAGTGTCAATCGCGTCCCGCAGGACAAAGTATCCGGCGTAGATGAGCAGCAACACCGCGGCCATGGACTGCTTGGGGTCGAAATTCCACCACACGCCGGTGCCTTCGTACCAGGTAAAGCGGGCCCACACCATGCCGGTCACGATGCCGAGCCCGCCGAAGATGAGCGCCAGACGGGCCGCCGCGCGAGCGCGGAGATCCCGAATCCGGGCGCCGGATCGAAGGTAGCGGGCCGAGTGGTACGCCGAGACAATCGTGGCCGCCATCAGCGAAAACCACATCGGCACGTGGAAATAGAGGTTCCGCGCCGACTCCTCCAGAATGTCCAACTGCGGAATCGTCCCCAGGAATCCGGCGACAATGACAAAAGTGAGAACCACGGCCACGCCAATCTTCACGCCGCGGTACACGGTCGGGGCGGCGATGGAGGGACGCTCGGACGCGTTCATCGGTGGGGCACTCAGAGACACCTTCCAGCGGCAAATTATAGGGCAATCCCTACGATATTCTGAATCTCATCTTTCCGGGATGGGGGTGAATTCGGTCCGAATTGCGACGCCGGGGGCCGGTCCGAGTCCGGCGCGGACACACGCGCTCAGGCCTCCGTGTGGACTCGGCAGACGCTCGTCAGGAGTCGTCGTTCGGCCCGACCGAGTCCCCGATGCGGTGTTCCTAATGCCAATTAAGGTTATGCCGTCGCCGTAGTCCCGAAAAATTCCAATCGAAGGCTCGTCATCCTGAACTTGATTCAGGATCTCCCCGAAAACGCCGCCGCTTTCTTCGACGAGATCACCGACAGCCGTCGGTGTGTGGGACGACCTGCTTGGGAATTTTTCGGGACGATTTTCGGGACGCGCGGGCGATTCGGTAAGTCCGTCCCAACTCTTAATTCGCATTCCTACGGACGACCCGTTGCGCTCATCGGCAGAACGAGTCTCCTGAATCGCTGCTGCGGGCCGCACTACCGGCGGACCCGGCTCTTCGAGTGCGCGTCGCGAAGCTGGCGACTGAGAACATCGAAGGAACGTCCGATCGATGCGCCGAGGGCCGCTTCAAGGTCGTGCACGTGATG
The DNA here is from genome assembly GCA_042219065.1 of Salinibacter sp. Lineage (GTDB taxonomy): Bacteria > Bacteroidota > Rhodothermia > Rhodothermales > Salinibacteraceae > Salinibacter. Next base: position 3,166 of record JBDGQM010000043.1, read on the forward strand.
TGTGCGGACGGCAGGCGTTGACGAGTGCGCGTTTGTGTCGCGCTGGGAAGAGGACGGGGAGGAAGAGCGGGGCATAAAAGTCGCTTGTTAAAGTTCGTTTGGTACTACAAGTGTGCGTTCGGACAAAAAATAATCCGATGGCACGATAAATGTTCCCTCTCCCGCACTGAAATTCACAACGGTGGACGCGAGGCGCCTGGGAAACAAGAAAAAGCCGATTGACTACAAAAGCGCGCTTATGAGTCCAAAATTGCCCATACGACGCGTGGCGTTTCCATGACGATTAACGAGCTTCAGTCTCTTAAGCCGTACCTAAAGATCTCGGCGCTGGCCGACGAGATCGACGGCATCAACAAGCACACGCTGCTCTCGAAGGTGCGGCGGGGCACCGAACTCACGATCGTGGAGAGTGACAAGTTGGAGGCAAAGCTGGGTGAGGTGATGGCGGATGGGGGATTCGAGCTTTCACGGCAGTGACCGTTGGCCGTGTGGGGCGCTCCAGAGAGGAGCGGACGTCTACCGCAGGCTGTCCTCCAGGGCCGTTGCGGCGTCGGTATCGGCGTCGCGGTACTTCACGATGACGGGGGCGGAGAGGGAGAGGCCGTGCTCCCGCCCAAACGCCGAGTCGACCGATCGGGAGCCGGGGACGACCACGGCACCGGCCGGCACGTCGAGCGATCCGTCGTCGGCCGTGTGGACGGTCTCTTCCACCAGGTCGTAGAGCCGCGTGGAGGCCGTGAGCGTCACCCCGGCCGCCAGCACCGCGCCTTCCCGCACGATGCAGCCCTCGTAGAGCCCTGCGTTGCCGCCGACGAACACATCGTCCTCGACGACCACCGGCGTGGCGTTGACCGGCTCCAGCACCCCGCCCACCTGGGCCGATGCGGACAGGTGCACGCGTTTCCCAATCTGGGCACAGCTCCCCACCAGGGCGTGCGAGTCGATCATCGTCTCCTCGTCGACGTAGGCCCCCACGTTCACGTACATGGGCGGCATGCACACCACGCCCGGGGCCACGTGCGAGCCGGTGCGGATTGCAGAGCCGCCGGGCACGAGCCGCACGTCGTCGGCCTTGCGGAGCGGCTTCACAGGAAACGTGTTTTTGTCGTAGAACGGAAACTCCTCGCTCGAATAGTCGACGGTACGCCCGATCTGGAAGCCGAGCAGGATGCCCTCCTTCACCCACGCATTGGTAGTCCAGGTCCCGTCGTCGGTGGGCTCGGCGGCGCGGACGGCTCCGTCATTGAGGGCCCGGACGAGATCGGCCACCGCGTCCCCGGCGGCGCCCCGGTTCACGCCCCCCGGGTCCTCGGACTGGGCGACGAAGGATTCGATGCGTTCTTGTAGGTCGGTCATGCAAGAAAACGGAAGAACGGATTCAAAAAAGCGGGTGGAACTGGCACCGGGCACGCGCCGCTGCACATATTCGTCGTGAAGCTCCGAAGCGGCGGACACATTGTAAATCCGTGCTCCGTAGCATATCCGGCGCAGAAATCACGCTCGCCGTTGGCGGTCGAAAACATGTGATTTCTGCCCAACTGGTGCTCTTGAGACAGACACCGTATTCTCGTGCGTCTCCGCGCCCCAATTGATCCCCTGGATTTATGAAACGATTGCTCGTCTTTGCGGCCCTGCTTCTGTGCACCGGACTCGCGTCCTGTCAGTGCGCCGACCAGCCCGACGTGGGCCCGGTCGAAGGGGAGGACGAACAGGCCCATCAGCGTCTGCAGGGGGACCGCCCCGCCCCCGAGCGGATCGCGTAGCCCTCGCGGTCTCGAATCTTCTCGTCACACATGTTGTACACATGTCCCGCGCATTCGTAGCGACTTTCTGATTCGATCATGCCGATTCCGGACGAAAAGGTTGAGGAGGTGCGCACGGCGGCCGATCTCGTGGAGGTGGCGGAGGATTACGTGCAGCTGAAGCAGAGCGGCTCGCGGTACATGGGGCTGTGCCCGTTCCACAACGAGGACACGCCCTCCTTCAGCGTCGACCCGGACCAGAATCTCTATTATTGCTTCGGGTGTCTCGACGAGAACGAGCGGATCTGGACCCAGGACGGACTCACACGTATGGGAGCCGTGGAGGTAGGAGACACCGTGTTGGGCATCAATGGACACACGGAACGCGTCACGCAAGTCGTTCGCAAGCGCAGTCCACTCCTGACGATTACGTTTGATGCTGTCCGTACACCACTTCGCCTCACACCGGATCACACGTGTGTGTATGTGAGACAGCAGGATGCTGTGCATGCCGTTCCCATGCTGTACCAGCAGAGCAACCGAGGGGTGCGGTTTCAGTCGCGCAAGCAGTCCTACCAGACCGTTCGTGCTTGCCCGCGTGTGGAGACTGACGCTCAAGAGGTAAACGTGGGAGATTACTTTCTCTTTCCCGTAATCCCAATGTCCGAGCGTAGTGTCGTACCGCTGGCGGCGCCGGGCGTGATGCCCATCAATGGCAAAGGCCCGGTGCCAACGACCTTTGAAGAGCTCCCGGTCACGTCACAGACAGCCCGATTGTATGGTCTTTGGATTGCCGAAGGCTCAACGTACCGAGGTGGCGTCCGGTGGAGCTTTTCAGTGGAAGAAGAGTCTCTTGCGCAGTTCACCGTCGAGACCTTGCAAAAGGCGTTCGAACTGTCGGCCACTGTGCACCGTCGTCCAGAAAAGTCGATAGTGGAAGTCACGTGTTCGAACACCCACCTCTCGTACCTTCTTCCATACTGGTTCGGACGAGGAGCAGCAGGCAAAGAGATTCCGTTTCAGGCTCTCCGGTGGCCCTCAGAATTGCAGCAGGCCCTCCTCCGAGGCTACGTCGAAGGGGACGGATCAGAGGGCAACGGAGACGCGTGGACGGCACAAACGATCTCGGAGGAGCTTGCGCATGGGGTCTTCGCACTGTCGATTCAGGCTCAACAGCCCATTACCGTAACACAGCTCTCAGAAAATTCGAAAGCCGGAAATCCAGTCTGGAACATCGTTCGACGGAATGGGGGCTCCAAGCATAGCTTCTTTCACAACCTGGATGGTTGCACGTACTACTGGATGCGAGTGTCCGAGGTCACACGGCAAGAGGGAAAGCATTCTGTTGTCGATATCTCGACGACTGGGTCCCACACCTTCACGACGCGTACAGGAGCGGTGCACAACTGCCAGCGGGGGGGCGACGTGTTTAAGTTCGTTCAGGAAATCGAGGGCGTAGGGTTTCTGGAAGGGGTCCGGGTTTTGGCCGACCGGTACGGAATCGTGCTTCCGGACGAGGAGGCCGACGAGGAGGCCGCCAACGAGCGGGAAGCCATCTTGCACGCGCTTCGGTTTGCGGCGCGGTTCTTCTACCGCCAGCTCACCCAGTCGGATCGGGGGCGCCCGGCGCTCGACTACCTCCGCGAGCGCGGCTTTGCGCCGGAGACGATCAAGCAGTTCGGGCTTGGCTTTGCGCCGGACGAGTGGGACGCCCTTCTCACGGCCGCGGAGGAGGAGCAGATCGACCCGGAGACCCTCGAGAAGGCCGGGCTCGTGATCGAGCGGGACGATGGGAGCGGGCACTACGATCGGTACCGGGGCCGCATCATCTTCCCCATCTTCTCCCACATCGGCAAGGTGCTGGCCTTCGCCGGGCGTATTCTAGATCCGGATGACGAGCGCGACCAGCCGAAGTACATCAATTCCCCGGAAACGGAGGTGTACCACAAGAAAGAGGTCCTCTACGGCCTGCATCAGGCCAAGCGGGCCATCCGCCAGTCGGACGAGGTCCTGCTCGTGGAGGGCTACACGGACGTCATCAGCCTGTCGCAGGCCGGGGTGGAGAACGTGGTGGCCTCCAGCGGAACGGCCCTCACCGAGCAGCAGGTGGCCGTGCTGGGCCGCTACGCGAACCGGGCCCTGCTGTTGTACGACGCCGACGAGGCGGGGGACCGGGCGGCCATGCGCGGGCTGGAACGGGTGATGGAGGCGGGCATGGGGGCCTACGCGGTGGAGCTGCCGGACGGCAACGATCCGGACGACTACGTGCAGGAGCACGGGGGCGACGCTTTTGCCGCGTACATCGAGGAGCACCGGCAGGACCTTCCGTCGTTTGCCTACCAGCAGGCCCGCCGGCAGGGGGACCTGGAGACGCCCGAAGACCGGGTGGAGGTGCAGCGCGAGATTATCGAGTCGGTCGCCCGGATTCCGGATCCCAATCTGCGCCGCGAATACGTGAACCGAACGAGCGAGGTGACGGGCGTTCCGGACGCGGATCTCTTCCGCATTCTGGAAGAGAAGCGCGAGGAGATTGAGCGACGGGCGCAGCGCCGCCAGGAGCGGGAGCAGCGTCGGCAGTCCCGCCCCGACGGCGGTCAAGGCAAGGCCGCAGGGGCGTCGGCGTCGTCCGAAGGGCCCGACGAGGGCCCGCCGCCGCGAGGCACGGAGGAACCGCCCTCGCCCAACGATGCGCCCGCCGCGCCGCTGCCGGAGGAGCGGGTGTTGCTTCGGCTCATGCTCGAAAACGGAAGCCGCATGGTCTCCTTCGTCCTCGGCCACATGGCCCTCGACGAGTTTACGGAGGGCCCGCCCCGCGAGCTTGCCCGCACCCTCGCGCAGATGTACGAGGAGGGGACGGTGCGGACGCAAGAAATCCTCGGCGGCGAGCACGGGGACGGGCTCCAGCAGCTCGGGGCCGCGGTCCTGATGGACGAGCACGAGGCGTCGGAGCACTGGGCCGAGAAGGAGGACATCTCCGTGCCGCACCTGAACGATCGGCCCTATGAGGCGGCCGAGAGCGCGATGAAGTTCCTGAAGCTCGACCGGGTAAACGAGGCGCTCCAATCGGTGCGGGAACAGATGTACGGGGCGACGCAGAACGGAGAGAACGATCAGGTCCAGCACCTCCAGCAGAAGGTGATGTCGCTGCAGGAGCTCCGCAAGAGCATCGAGCGAGGGGATTTCCTCGACGACTGATGTTCCTCCCCACGCTTAGGCCGCGTCAAGGAAATTCCAGGTGGGTCTGATATGTGCTTCGCCGAGCCGATTGTCCTCGATTTTGGCCCCATCCCTGCCGGTTCCGGTCGCGGACGCCTCCTCCGGTAGGCACCGGTTGCCAAACGGTGCCACTCCCTCCTGTGCCGGGTCGGCGAACCGG
>JBDGQM010000044.1:0-3169 GCA_042219065.1 Salinibacter sp.
GTCTCCGTCAGCAGCCGGTGCTGGGTGTGAACCATGTCCCGAACCGAAAAGACCGGGAAGGCGGAGTCCGGCCGCGGGCTCGTGGAGGGCGAGGCCGACACCCCGTTCCCGAGCGCGTCGACGAGCACCGCGAAGAAGCGGGTGGTGTCGATCAGGCCCTCCGGGCCCAGCTGGTCCACGAGGTCGCCCGAGGTGCCGGAGAACCAGGTGGGGACCAGGACGGCGTTGGAACGGGTTGCGTTCAGCGTGCCCGCGGTGCGATAGCCAATCCGGCAGTTCTGAAGGGTTGTGCCGCTCTCCAGCGTGCATGGGCCGAGGTCGGCGGTCTGAAGTGCGGGCTGGGCGGGGGCCGAGACCGGGAGGGCGAGCAGACAGAGAGTGAACAAGAGGGCGTACCGCATTCAAATCAAGGAGAAATGACGGAGCGAGATCGATCGGCGCATCGAGACGCTGCACAAATCCCCAGGTTCGGCGGGCTCTCGCCCGACGTGTCGTCGCGACGGCGCGGGTCATCGCCGGGCGGGCCGCGCAACTGGGCAAAAATGCAACGTTTTCGTATGCCGGGCACCGTCAATCATAGTTTCGACTTCTCGGCATCGCGTTCCGGTTCTCTGCGTATTCACACCAGCACGCCGAACCTTTTTCGGTTGATAGTTTTACAGTTGTCGAAGCAACGAACAAAATGACCGATACAGATCCATGGACGCCGACCTGACCGACGCCTTCAAAGCCCTCTCCAATCCGAACCGCCTGGCGCTCATGGAGCGGGTCCTAGAGCGCGCCCTGTCCTGCTCGGACGCGGAACGGCCCGGTGATTGCGAGATGGACCCGACCTGCTGCGGCTTCGCTGAGCTTGCCGATCGGCTCGACGTCGGCAAGGCGACGGTCTCCCACCACCTCAAGGAGCTTCGCCGCGCCGGGCTCGTCGAGCGGATCCGCGAGGGCCGACGGGTTTACATTCGGGCCAATACGGAGCGATTGGAGGAGCTCCGGGCGTTTCTCGACGCTCGGGCCCACGCCTGTTCGTAGCCTCCGGCGGGCCGCTCTGCCGGCTCGGGTTGGAGTCTCTTCGCTCTCTCTCAGACTGACTCTCGTTCCGCACCATGTCCAACCAGACCGGCGCCCCGTCGAACGTCGAGGGCGGCGCTTCTTCCGACTCGGCATCCCCTGCGAATCCAACCGCGCGATCGTCCCGACTCCTGGGCGGCTTCGGCTGGGGCGTCGCCGCGACCGTGGCCATGTCCGTTCCGATGATGATCGGAATGGCCACCGGCGTGGCCCCGATGCCGGAGCCGATCCCGAAGGCGCTCGTAGCGCTCGTCTTCGGGGCCGGGCTCCCGGTCCCGCTGTCGATGGCCCTATCCGCGGGCAGTCACCTTGCGTACGGCGGCACGTTCGGGGCCCTGCTGGTCCGCCTGTATCCCCACGCGGGGCTGTGGGAGGGGCTCGGCCTGGGCCTGTTCCTGTGGATCGGAATGCAGATGGCCGTGCTCCCGCTCCTGGGGTGGGGCCTCTTCGGCACGGCCATCACGCCGAAGATCGCCGTCGCCACCCTGGTCCTTCACCTGATCTACGGCGCCACCCTCGGCTGGGGACTGGGCCGCTAACGTGAACGCCCCACGCCCCAGACGACTGTCCGGGGGACGCCTGTCATCCCGGTCTGACGTCCTCGCGTCGGCCCAAATTCGTATGATCACCGGTCGCTTTGTTCTTCCGCACGTTCTCCGTCTGAACTCACGACCCCTTTTTGCCCATGCACACGACAGAGCTTTTCGACCCAAGCCCATCGGCCGATACGCCCATCGCCTGCGACCTCTCTGTTCTCGATGAGCCTCGGCGTCACAAAGAGCAGTTCGAATCGCTCTTCCAAGAGCGAGAAGAGGTTCGGAAGGTGGAGGGCGGGCTGGCGGTCCGGTTTCCGGGCGCCACCCGGTACGCCGAGCGTGCGCTCGACTTTATCAGCCGGGAGCGCAAATGCTGCCCGTTTTTGACGTTCCAGGTTGCCGTCGAGCCGGAGCAGCGGGGCGTCTGGCTCTACATGGGCGGCGACGAGCCAGTCGAGGACTACCTCACGGGGGCCTTCGAGCACACCTGGATGGACGGGGCTTCCTGATGCAGAGGTTGCCGGGACGACGGGCGTGCCGGGCATCGACCGCTGGGGCATCCGTCTGCGTCTTCTCGAAGAGTCCCTGTCACCCTGTCCGGCCGACGTCTTCTCTGCGCGAACGCGGCGGGTCCGTCATCGGCGAGCGGCCTGAGCGGGGGGGACAGACGGAGAGACCGCGTGGCTCGTCCTCTCCGTCTCCGTTCGAGGGGGAAGGATCAGAAGACATACCGCTACAGACGAAGCGCGAAGGCGTTCGAATTATCGCGAAAGGCTTCCCCTGATGCCGACGGGGTCCCATGGCAGGGCGGCTCCACTCTCGAAGGTTTCGCCCGCAATGTCGACGGGGGGCGTTGAGGATGTAGCCGCTCCCCGTCGGGATTGGAGTGGAGTATCAGGATCCGCCGCGCTCATCTGTCGCGGGTTCGGGCCCCTCCGACTCGACCTCGACGGACGCAACGTCGAGTCGCTTCAGGGGTGCCCGCAGCATGCCCATGAAGCGCTGGTCCTCTGGGGCGTCCCAGCCGTGCAGGCCCAAGTCGATGGTCGACGGGTCGTCGCGTAGTCGGAACGAGCGACCGATGCGGTCCCAGAAGGAGAAGAGGGAGCTGTAGTTCGAATCTGTCTCCGGCTGATGCCGGGAGTGGTGCACCTTGTGCATGTCGGGCGTCACGATCACCGCGCGGAGCGCCCGGTCCACCGAATCGGGAAGCTTCACGTTTGCATGGTGGAACTGGACGACGGCAAACATGACCGTCTCGTAGAGCACCAGCTCCCACAGGTAGATGCCAAACAGCAGAAGGATGCCGATGCGAAGCGTGGAGGAGATCGCAATCTCGCCGGTGTGGAAGCGGCTGGCCGTGGTCACGTCCATCGTCGGATCGTTGTGGTGAACCCGGTGAAAGCGCCAGAGGAAGGGGATCTCGTGGTTGATGCGGTGCCACACGTACATCCAGGCGTCGAGCAGCAGCACGGCCCCGAGGGCGTGCGCCCAGATGGGCAGGCCCGCGGCGGCCTCCAGCCAGTGAAGGAGGCCGATCCCCTGCTGGTCGGCCCAAATCGCGG
>JBDGQM010000045.1:0-5731 GCA_042219065.1 Salinibacter sp.
CGCGGGCCGTCGGGCCGAGGTCCGAGGCGTCCGTGGGCACGTCGCGCCAGGCGATGGGTTCGAAGCCCTCCGCCCGCACCCGCTCATCGATGAAGCGGCGAAGGTTGGGCTGAACGGCTTCGTCGGACGGAAGGAAAAACTGCCCGACCCCGTAGGAGTCTCTGTCGCCCAGTCCCGACACGACATCTGTGAAGAAGGCATGCGGCTTCTGAATCAGAATGCCGGCCCCGTCGCCCGTATTGTCTTCGGCCCCGCGGGCGCCGCGGTGATCCAAGGTTTCGAGCACCCCGAGCCCCTCCTGGATCATGGCGTGGCTCTTTTCGCCGTCGAGGTTCATCAGGACCCCGACGCCGCAGTTGGATCGTTCTCGCCCGATGCCTGTGGGGGCCAGTCCGGGACGGGTGGGGGAGTGCACGAAAGATGGGGGTGGGTGGGATTGGCCCATAATCGTGTCGAGCGCCTTGCCAGAATGTAGATCGCGGATCTGTCGGCGCAGCGTGCGCCGCAGACGGGGTGAAGCCAAAGATGCCGCGCAAATGGACCCTCTATGTCAATGAAGGGCCTGTTAGTATCAAACCAGGATCGCATACAAAGCGCTTCCAGTCACCACTTCTTTACAAAGAAGCGCTTCCGGAAAATCGTACAATTTCGACGTGCCGTCTTTTTGCCAGACTCGCCTTAATTTTTCCCGCCTCATGGACTCCACGCCGCCGGACTTGGTACTCCACAATGCCCGGATTTACACCGTCGACGAACGGCAGCCCACCGCCACGGCCCTGGCCGTCCGCAACGGTCGGTTTCAGGTCGTCGGGACCGACGCAGAGGTCGCCGAGGCCGTCCCCGATGCTCCCTCCCTCGACGCAGGGGGACGGACCATTGTGCCGGGCTTCATCGACGCCCACGCCCACCTGCAGGAACTGGGCCACTCCCTCCGCCGGGTTGACCTCACCGACGCGTCCTCGCCGGAGGCGGTCCTGGAGCGGCTCCGGGCGTTCGTGTCTGCCCGGGACCTGAGAGAAGGGACCTGGCTGCGCGGGCATGGTTGGGACGAGACCGCCTGGTCCTCCCAAACGGGTCCCACGCGGCATCTCCTGGATGACGCTTTTCCCCACCGTCCCGTCTGGCTCACCCGCACCGACGTGCATGCCGGGTGGGCCAACACGGCGGCCCTGGACGCTACGGTAGGACGGTCTCGGCTCCGGGAAATGAGCGACCCGGACGGCGGACGCATCGAGCGGGACGCGGACGGTCGCCCGACCGGAATCCTGGTCGACGCCGCGATGGCGCTGGTACAGGATCAGATTCCTGCGCCGAGCCCCTCGGCACGCGACCGCGCCCTGTCCGCCGCCCTCCAGCACACCGCCGAACGCGGCATCACGGGCCTCCACGACGCCGGGGTGGACCTCAACACGCTCCGGCGCTTCCAGGACTTCATCGACGACGACGCGTTTCCGCTCCGCGTCTATGCCATGATCAGCGGTCGGGGGGATGCCTTTGACCATTTCTGCGAGCGGGGTCCCCTGCACGACGACTCGGGACGGCTCACTGTGGAGTCGGTCAAGTTTTTTGCCGACGGGGCCCTCGGGAGCCGCGGGGCCGCGTTGCTCGACGATTATGCCGACGACCCGGGCAATCGCGGGTTTCTTCTTCACGAGGAGACGTCTTTTCGGCGACACGTCCAGAGGGCCGTCGAGTGCGGCTTCCAGGTGAACACACACGCCATCGGGGACCGCGCGAACCGATTTGTGCTAGACGCCTACGAGGCGGCCATGGCCGCCTGCACGCAGCCCGTCCGACGTCCGCGCATCGAGCACGCGCAGATCGTGGCGCCCGACGATCGACCGCGGTTCGGCGCGCTCGGCGTCATTGCCTCCGTCCAGCCGCGGTTCGCCCCGAGCGACATGGAGTGGGCCCCGGCTCGTCTCGGCCCGGCCCGAATTGATCGGGCGTATGCGTGGAAGAGCCTTCAGGAGGCGGGAGCGCCGCTGGCGTTCGGCTCCGACGCGCCCGTCGAGCCCATCGACCCGATTCAGGGCTTCCACGCTGCCGTGACGCGCCAGAACGCGGACGGGCAGCCCGAGGGCGGCTGGCACCCGACGGAGCGGCTCTCCCGGGCGACCGCCCTCCACGCCTACACGCAGGGCGCCGCCCGCGCCGCCTTTCGCGAGGACAAGGTGGGCGCCATCACGCCCGGCACACGGGCCGACTTCGTGGTGCTCTCGCAGGATTTGATGACGGTTCCGGCCCCGCGTCTTCTCGACACGGAGGTGGTTGCGACGTATCTGGACGGGGCTGCGGTGTACAGCCAGGACCATTGGCCAAAACAGTGACAATCCCTCACGGCATCGAAACCAACCGTCCCCCTCCCGATTCGAAGAGACAGAAACCGGTGGTCTCGGCCGTACCGGAATCGATTTCTCAGACAGACCGCCGCCTCGTCATTCCCTCACTGCGCTTTTGCCGATCGACCTATGGCTGACTCTTCCACGCTTACGCATCCCGATCCTGAAGGAGGCGTCCGAATGGTAGACGTGTCCAAGCAGTCGGATTCCGCCCGTACCGCCGTTGCGACGGGACGGGTTCATCTGGGCGAAGAAGCATTTCAGCGCGTGCAGAACCACGACATCGAGAAGGGCGACGTGCTCACGACGGCCCAGATCGCCGGCATCATGGGGGCCAAACAGACGGACAAGCTGATTCCCCTCTGCCATGACGTGACGATTGACGGCGTAGAGGTGGACTTTACCTTCAACGCGGAAGAGCAGGCCATCGACATCCGGGCCTTCGCCAAGTCCTTCGGCATCACGGGCGTCGAGATGGAGGCCCTCACGGCGGTCTCGATCGCCGGGCTCACGATCTACGACATGTGCAAGTCCGTCTCCAAAGACATCCGCATCGGCGACGTGCATCTCCGGGCCAAGACGGGCGGTCAAAGCGGCAACTGGAAGAGCGAGTCGGACAACGGCTCGTCCCCGTCCTAGTCGCTACCCCTCCCGGGTTCGGTTCTCATCGGTCCGTCGCCCCAACTCTATGCCGTCCCCCGACGATTCTGACGCGTCCCTCGACCGCGTCGCGCGGTTCACGTCGTTTGCCACCGTGGGCGCCCTCGGCCTGACCCAGGATTTGACGCACGCCATCCTTGAGAGCGTCGGCGACATGGAGGGCAGCGATCCCGAGCTGGTGGCGGAGGAAACCCTCGCGCTCGTGGCCACGGCCACGGCCCGGGCCGCCGAGGTGGGGCTTCAGGAGGAGCCCCAGCACGCCCCCACGATCGTCGAGACGCTCCTGAACCTGCCGTTCACGTACCGCAACTACCTCGTGGGCAAGGCGATGGTGGCGGAGGAGCGGCCGGAGCTGTCGGAGGTGGCCGAGGAGGTGCAAAACCGCCTGCAGGGCAAGCGGGAGTTTTACACGACCCACCTGCCGGACGGACAGTTTCCGGGGCCGCACGCGCTCCGGGATAAAATGGAGCTGTGGATGGGGCGCGTGAGTCCGCCAAAGATGCCGGAGACGCCCCAGGAGCGCCTGGAGTCGCTGGGCCTCGTGGAGCCCACCGTGGCCCATCTCAAGCTGGTCCTTGCCTACGGGCGTCGCGGAGAGCCGCCGGGTGTGCCGAATCGGGACGGAGCGTCGGAGTAGAGGCGCCGGGCGACCGCCGCGTTCCTCCTGTGCAGGCAATTCTGATGCGTGATCCGTGACTCGTGATACGGAATACGCGTGGCAATGTCGGGATCGGAGACTGGATTTCTGACTGCAGACCCGGCAGAGGTCTGTCGCTCCCCGCCAGTAGAATCCTACCCCGTCATCCCGATGGGAATCGAGGACATTGTTTCGACCGAGGGACCGGCTTCGCCGGGACCGAGTGGAGAAATCTCCCAGAGGCCAAGCGGAGTTGGCAAATTCGGACGGTTCTGCCTTCCTCTGTAAGATTCCTCGACTCCGCTTCGCACCCCGGGGAGTACTCGGTCGCGTTGCTCCCAGCGCTCCGCTCGGAATGACGGAATCGACTTCGATTGTCGGGGAAGACATCCCGACATCGTGTGTCGGAATCCGTATGCCCCCCCATCACGTTCCACGCATCACTCATCACAACCTATTCGCGGACGCGCGACTGCGACGACTGCCCATCGGCCTCAGACACCGACACTTCGTCGTCGGGCAGATCGAGATTCCCCTCCGTCGCGGCGTCCAGCTCCGCATCGAGCGACTCCAGGTCCTCCTCCATCTCATCGTCGAGGTAGTTGGAGGGGGCGGAAAACACATCCTCGATTTCACGGATGGAGCTCTGGGTCTCTTCGACCTCCTGCAGGAGCGTGTCGAGCTGCGCGGTCACTTCTTCGGGGTTCTGCAGGGTCCAGGACTGCTCGTGGATGTACCGCACCACGTCTTCGATCGTGCTGAGCTGCGCCCCAATGATCTCCAGGTTTTCGTGGGCCTTCCGGAAGCGGGCCAGCCGTCGCTCCAGCACCTTCAGCCGGCGTTTTTTCACGGCCCGCACGCGATCGGGATCGTCGGCCATGTCTTTCTTCAAGGCGTCGATGGACTGCAAAATGCGGTTTTCGGTGGCGCTGTCCATGAAGTCCCGATAGCGCTCCCGCTGGTGCAGGAGGTCGAGGTACGAGTCGAGCAGTCCGTCGATTTTCTCGACGTGATTGCTGAGAATCCCCTGCGAGGCGAAACTGAGCTTCTGATAGTTTGCCTGAATCTGGTCCTTCAGCTTCCGAAGCTTCGCGTAGCGGCGCTGGCTCTGGTTGCGGAGCTGGCTGAAGATTTCGCGCTGGGACGGGGCCTGGTGGCGCTCGGCCCGCTTCTCGGCGCGCACGTACCGCTGAAACCGGTCGTGGCGCGGCATGACGCCCAGATAGATGAGCTCCGCCCCTCCCCCGATGAGCAGAATGAGTTCGGGAAGCCATGCGGGCAGGAAGCCCATCAGCCCCAGGGCCGACGCCACGGCCACCACAGTGATTAGGAACACCAGGTTCCAGGTGTTGAAGAGGGCTTCCTTGGTGTAGTTGATGTCCTCATCCATGGGCGGTACGGGCATTGAGAAAAAAACACCGCGGCGAACACATCGGGGCCCTACGACGCGTCCTCGGCCCCGAGGTCGTCCATGCGGCCGATGGTTTTGTCCGGGCCCTCATACTGCGAGCCCTCGCTGTCCTCGGCCCCAGACGCCTCGGCATCGGGGGAAGCCTGCGAGCGTGAGGTGTTCGCCTCTTCGGCCTTCATGCGGCGCACGAGCGCCTCGGCCCGCTTCTCGCGGAGGATTTCCTCCTCTTCGCGCAAATCCTCGTCCCCGGCCGGCTCGTCGTCCAGGGCCGTCTCCAAGCGTGCCTCCCGCTGTGCCACCGAGTGTCGGAGGGAGTCGACGAGGGACTCGGTCTCGTCGAGCAGCCGCCGCGCGCCCTGTCTCATGCGCTCGACCACGCCCTGCACCTCGTCCCGCTGCTTCAACGCCTCCAGCGTCCGCCGCAGCCGCTTCTTGGACCGCAGGTGGTTCTTTTCCGACTCTTTGATGCGCTCAAACTCATCGTCGGTCATGGCAGGATCGAGGTTGGAGTGCGGAGTGTGGAGGTTGGAGTGGAGAGAAGTACGCATTCAGTTCTCAGTGAGCAGTCCTCAGTCCGAACCCACACTCCTCACTCGGATGTGCTCCGCTGCTTACCGATCGTCTTGGAGGGCTCTTCCACTTCTTCCTCCTCCGGCAGGTCGAGCGCCTCGTCGTCAAGCG
>JBDGQM010000045.1:5831-11244 GCA_042219065.1 Salinibacter sp.
GTCGGCCTTGAACTCGTCGACGACCTGCTGGGCCCGAAGGTCCTCGGCGTCCTCCTCAATCTGAAGGGCCTCCGTGTCGACCGAATCGAGCGCCATCTCCATGCGGGCTTCGTTCTTGGCCGACTCCTCGTTGAGGCGCCGGACCATCTCGTCGTGGGTCTGATCCAGGCCCGACACCTCGAACTGCTCCATCGTGTCGGCAATTTCGGCCTGCCACTGCGCCCGCTCGTGCTGTCGGAGGGCATCCTTGGCCTCTTTGATTTTCTGCTCCTTCTCGCGCATGAAGGCCTTTTTCACCTTCAGGGCCTTCTCGTACGCCCGCTCGGCGCCCTTGAGTTGCTCCTGGGTCCGCTCCAGGCTTTCCTTCTTGTCCTCAAGCCGCTTCGCGTACTTCTTGGCAATGTCCTCGCGGTCGGATTTGAGGGCCGTGCGGATGCGGCTGGAGAGTTGCTCGACCTGGTCTTTCGTCTTGTCCACCTCCTTTTCGAGCATAATCTTGTTCGCCTTCACCGTGGCGATGTTTTCATTCATCTCCGGGACCTGATCGTTGAGCTCCCGAATGTTCTGCTCGAGAATGGTGCGCGGGTCCTCCATGGCCGAGACGGCACCGCCGAAAAGGGACTTGATTGCGCGCTTGAATCGGGACCACATAGACATAGCAGCAGATCAATGTCGGGGAGACTGTGAATGCACTTCATATACATTGCACGGAGGCGGATTGTTACACCCGGCTTCGTGGGCTCGTTACAGATCGGTCCACCCCTCGCTGCCGTAGCGGGCCTTCAGGGCCGCAGGCGGGTCTGGCGGCGTGTCGGAGAAGGTGTATGCCGCCCGCACGGCCCCCCGGACGGCGTCGAGATCGGGCGTCCCCCCGGCGTGCAGCCGGGCGAGCACGGCCCCCTCGTCGACCGCCTCCCCGGGCTTCTTCAGGGCCGTAAGGCCGGCCACAGGATCGACCTCGTCCTCTTTTGTCTGACGCCCCGCCCCGAGCTTCACGGCCGCCTGGCCGATGGCCAGGGCGTCCACGTCGGCCACGTAGCCGGAGGCCCCCTCGGGCGCGCACACCTCGGCGATGGGGGCACTGTTGGGGCGGGTATCGGGCGCCTCGACGTAGGCCGGGTCGCCCCCCTGCGCCGATACGAGCCGGCGAAACCGCTCCAGGGCGGCCCCGCTCTCGAGGGCGTCGCGGGCCTTCGCGCGGCCCTCGCGCGGCGTCGCGGCAGCCCCGCCCAGGGCAATCATCTCTCCCGCCAGTCCCCGTACGATCTGCATGAGCGGGGATTCTGCGTGCTCGCCTCGCAGGCAGGCAATGGCTTCTTCGACCTCGGGCCAGTTGCCGACGGCCCGGCCGAGGGGCACGTCCATGTTCGTCATCACAGCCACGACCGGCGTGTCGTGCTCGGCCCCGATGGCGACCATCGTCTCCGCGAGGGTCCGCGCGTCCGGCTCAGTCTTCATGAAGGCCCCGCGCCCGCACTTCACGTCGAGGACGAGCGCGTCGTTGCCCTCCGCGAGCTTCTTGCTCATGATGGAGGCGGCGATGAACGGGATGGCGTCGACGGTCGCCGTCACGTCGCGCAGGGCGTAGAGCTTCTTGTCGGCTGGGGCCACCTCCCCGGTCTGCCCGGCGATGACGCCGCCCACGTCGGCCACCTGCTGCCGGTACGCGTCCACGCTCAGGTCGGTGTGGACGCCCGGGATGGACTCCAGCTTGTCGAGCGTGCCGCCGGTGTGGCCGAGGCCGCGCCCACTGAGCTTGGCCACCGGCACGCCGCAGCTCGCCACGAGGGGCACCAGAATGGGAGACACTTTGTCGCCCACCCCGCCGGTGGAGTGCTTGCCCACCGTGGTGCCGGGGACCGTTGACAAGTCGATGCGGGTGCCCGAGTGGAGCATCGCGTCGGTCAGGGCGGCGGCCTCCGTGGCCGAGAGCCCGTTGAGGTACGCCGCCATCAGGAAGGCGCTCATCTGGTAGTCGGGCACCGCTCCGTTCGTGTAGGCGTCGACGAAGGACGTCAGGTCCGACGGCGAGAGCTCCGTGCCGTCGCGCTTCGCCTTGATAAGCGGGACTGGATTGAGATCGCTCATGTATTTCGTTGGAACGTTGGCACGTTAGACGTTGGAACGTTGCATGACAATCCGAAAACGTTCAACCTGCTTACCGGACAGCTTTGAATTACGTCCCGAAAAATCCCTTGGCAAGTCATCCCGCATACCGACGGCCGTCGGTAATCTTTCTGGCCGCCGTACTGCCGAATTCGGAGAGATCCACGAAGGCGTTCGGGATGACGTGCCTGAAATCCGGGATTTTTCGGGACATCGGCCAATTTCCCGTGAGAACTGTCCGGTAGCCAGACGTTCAACCCGAACATGGTAAACGCTCCAGCGCCAAAACAAAAAAGGCCACCCGCTCGGCACAGGTGGCCCTTCGCTCTTTCGGAAATGTCGGAGGGCCTACTCCTCGGCCTCCTCGTCCGTCTCGTCCTCGTCGTCTTCGTCGAGGCCGTAGCGGCGGTTGAACTTCTCGACGCGGCCCGCCGTGTCGACGAACTGGCGCCGGCCGGTGTAGAAGGGATGGTTCGTGGAATCGATCTCCGATTCGTACACATCCTGGTCCATCGTCGAGCGAGTGACCACCTCGCTCCCGTCCGCCAGCTTGATCGTAACCTCGTCGTATTCGGGATGCAGGCCTTCTTTCATGACGTTGCGGCAGTATCAGTCGCACAAGTGTGTCGAGTTTTATCGAGTCGGGTACACGCCATGCACCGTCGGAAGTTTCAGGGCCGCCTCGCCTCTGCATGAAGAAGTGGCAAGGGCCCCGGCACCTGGTCGGGCGTCCCGGGCGAACGCGCCCGTTCCGGCTCCCCCGATCAAAAAACACCGGGCTCTGCTCGTGGGCCGGGCCGTAAAGATTGTGCAACAGTCGGGGCCACGGTTCCGGAGCGGCGGTGCGGACGGACGCCCCGTTTGACAATGGGGCGAGAGAGCATTAGGGTGTGGTTGTCTCATCAAGAACGACTGAGGGAACAGGCCCGCTGACGTCGTGGCAACCGGGTTCGTCTCCGACATCCGTCGAGACCGAACCGTCCTGGTGCCAATTCCTGCCCCAACGGAATCGGGGACAGATGAGAGGGTTGCTTCGAGCACGCCACCGTGCGTCCTTGGGGTCGTCCTCCGTCGTCTTGGTGAGGCCACTGCGCTTCTTCGCTCACCGAGACGACTTTTCTTATGGACCTGGACCCCGAAACCACACTGTCCCTCGCCGGACAAGACCTCGACGACACCTTCAATAGCGTCGTCCCTCCGCTCTACCAGTCGGCGATCTTTCAGTTCGAGGACGTCGGCGAGACGAAAGGCTTCGATTACACCCGGAGCGGAAATCCAACCCGCGACGCCCTGGAAGAGACCCTCGCAGACCTCGACGGCGGCGCCGGGGCCGTGGCGTGTGCAACCGGCATGGCGGCCGTGTCGACGGTCACGTCGCTCTTCGACGCCGATGCGCACCTGATTTGTGCGCACGACTGTTACGGCGGCACCGAGCGCCTCTTTTCCCACCTCGCCGGCCAGGACAAGCTGTCGGTGTCGTACGAGGACCTGTCGGACCGCGACGCCCTCGCCGACGCCGTGCGGCCCGAAACAGAGGCCCTGTGGGTGGAGACGCCCTCCAACCCCCTCCTCCGCATCGTCGACCTGGAGGCGCTCGCCGAATTTGCCGATGCGCACGACCTGCGCCTCATCGTCGACAACACGTTCCTCTCCCCCCTCCTCCAGCGCCCCATCGACTACGGGGCCGACCTCGTTGTGTACTCCACGACGAAGTACCTGAACGGCCACTCCGACGTGGTGGGCGGCGCCATCATCGCCCGCACCGAGGCCCTGGCCGAGGAGCTCGACTTCACCGCCAACGCGCACGGCACCGTCGCCGCGCCGTTTGACAGCTGGCTCGTGCTGCGCGGGGCCAAGACGCTGCCGGTTCGTCTCCGCCAGCACGAAACCAACGCGCGGGCCATCGCCCACTTCCTCGACGAGCACCCGGCCGTGGAGCGCGTCTGCTACCCCGGCCTCCGCGACCACCCCGGCCACGAAACGGCCCGCAAGCAGCAGAACGGCTACGGCGGCATGGTGTCTTTCTTTGCGGACGAGGATCAAATCGACGTGGAAGAGCTGTTGCGCTCCACCGAGGTCTTCGCGCTCGCCGAGTCGCTGGGCGGCGTCGAGTCGCTCATCGAGCACCCCGCCACCATGAGCCACGCGTCGATGGCGCCTGAGCAGCGCGTGGAGGCGGGCATCACCGACGGCCTCATCCGCCTGTCCGTCGGCATCGAGTCCACCGACGACCTGCGGACGGACCTGGATCAGGCGCTGGCGACCGCCCGGACATCTGCGTCCGTAACGGACCGGGAGCCGGTTCCAGCCGCGGCGTGAAGGGTTAATCTTCCGAACGGAAGCCGTCGGTCGCCAGCACCCGTTCCGTGAACTGGGTGAAGTCGGACAGGTGCTCCTCGACAATCGCCTGAACGATGTCGAGGTTGAGCTTCTGATATTCGTGCACTGCGACGTTCCGAAAGCCGACCATGCGCATTAGCCGGCCACTGAGTTCCGGGTCGAGGTATCCGTGCTCCTCAAGAAGCGCAAACGCGTCCCGGCTTTCTTGGGGGACGCCCAGGTCATGTTCTCGAACCAGGTGCATTGCGAGGTCGATGGTTGCCTGACACGCACGCTGCAGGTTCAGAATAATCGCATCCTGCTTCGTGATGTCGTCGCGGAGGTTGGTGGGGTCATCTTCATACTCCTCCCGAATGCGCTGAAGACAGCGCTCGATTGCACCCGTCTTGTTGAGCACGACATCGTCAGCCATAGACTCGCCCCCGCGTCTGCACATCTTCAAGAATCTCAGCCCGCTCTTCGTTTAGGAGCGCGTACGCAGAGCAGACCCGCATCTCAAACTGCTGCCGCGCGGTCCGATCCGTTTCGACGAGAACCGTCCCCGTATCGAGCACCTGTGCCTGCATCACCGTCGAGGCGGTGCGAAGATCGACCAGGTCCACATCCCGACGAAGCTCGGCGGCCAGATCCTCCTGCAGTGCCCAGCGGTCGAGATTGGGAAGCGGTGACGAAGCCAGAAGTGCGAGATCGAGGTCGCTCTGGGCATGCTCCGTGCCGTCCACTGTCGAGCCGAACTGGTAAATCGCGATCACGTCGGGCACAGCCTCCTTCATCCTCTTCCGGATCACGTCTGGAGCGGCGGTGTCGAGCCGATTGGCCATAGTGAAGGAAGTCTGACTACAAAGGATTCCACATCCTGGTACCAGGAGAAGCGACTGAGTTTCCGGCAAGAACTATGGGCGACCGAGAATCGAGGCGTCAAATCCTGGGTCGCTATTCGCCCCTCGACTCTCGATCCTCTACTCTC
>JBDGQM010000045.1:11344-30631 GCA_042219065.1 Salinibacter sp.
GAGGCGTCAAATCCTGGGTCGCTATTCGCCCCTCGACTCTCGATCCTCTACTCTCCCTCCTCCAACTCTTCCTCCAGCTCCTCGATGCTGTCCCGCAGCTCCGCGGCGCGCTCGAACTCCAAGTTCTCGGCGGCCTCCTCCATCTCCGCCTTCATCTGCTCGATCAGGTCTTGCTTCTGGTCGTCGGACAGATACTCGACCACCGGATCGGCCACCTCGCTGGAGAGCTGATCCGGACTGCCGTAGTGGTGACGACCGCCGGACTCGTCCTCCCCGTCGCTCTTCTCGTCGGCAATGGCCGTGCCCTGCCGGATCTGGTCCGGGGACTTGACAATCGGCTCGGGCGTCACGTCGTGTGTCTCGTTGTATTCAAGCTGAATCTCGCGGCGGCGCTCGGTCTCGTCGATCATCTTCTGCATCGCGTCCGTGATCTCGTCGGCGTAGAGGATGACCTGCCCGTTCACGTTGCGGGCGGCCCGGCCGGCGGTCTGGATGAGCGACGTCTCGGAGCGGAGGAAGCCCTGCTGGTCGGCGTCGAGGATGGCCACGAGCGACACCTCCGGCAGGTCGAGCCCCTCGCGCAGCAGGTTCACGCCCACTAGCACGTCGTACTCGCCAAGGCGCAGGCCGCGGATGATGTCGACGCGCTCGAGGGCATCGATGTCGGAGTGCATCCAGCGGACGTCGACCCCGTAGCTGTCGAGGTAGTCGGCCAGGTCTTCGGTCATCCGCTTCGTGAGCGTGGTCACGAGCACCCGCTCGTCGCGCTCGGCCCGCTTCCGAATCTCCTCCATCAGGTCGTCCACCTGGTTCTCGGTCGGGCGCACGTCGATCTCGGGGTCGGGAATGCCGGTGGGGCGCACCACCTGCTCCACAATGACCCCGCCGCTCTGCTCCAGTTCGTAGTCGGCCGGCGTGGCGCTCATGAAGATGGTCTGCGGGGTGAGCTCCTCGAACTCCTCGAACGTGAGGGGCCGATTGTCGAGCGCCGACGGGAGCCGGAAGCCATGCTCCACGAGCTTCAGCTTGCGCTGCCGGTCGCCGTTGTACATGGCCCGCACCTGGGGAATGGTGACGTGGCTCTCGTCCACCACCAGCTGGAAGTCGTCGGGGAAGTAGTCGAGCAGGCAGTACGGGCGGTCCCCCGGCTCGCGCCCTGTGAGGTGACGGCTGTAGTTCTCGATGCCGGAGCAGTAGCCCACCTCCTGCATCATCTCGATGTCGAACATGGTGCGCTGCTCCAGGCGCTGGGCCTCCACCATCTTGCCCTCTTCGCGGAGCACGGAGAGGCGCCAGCGCAGCTCCTCCTTGATGTCCTCGATGGCCCGCTCCAGGCGGTCCTCGGGCGTCACGAAGATCTGTGCGGGGTAGAGGGTGAACTGGTCGATCTCCTCAATCTCGCGCCCGCTCTCCGGCTCGAAGAGGGCGAGGCGGTCGATCTCGTCGCCCCAGAATTCGACCCGCAGGGCCACCTCCTCGCGGTAGGCCGGGAAAATGTCCACCACGTCCCCGCGGACACGAAACGTGCCCGGCGTGAATTCGATGTCGTTGCGCTCGTAGAACAGGTCGATAAAGCGGCGGAGGAGGTCGTTGCGCTCGACCTCCTGCCCGCGCTGCAGCCGCAGAATTTCTTTGCGAAACTCTGCGGGCGAGCCCAACCCGTAGATGCACGACACGCTCGCCACCACGATTACGTCGTCGCGCCCGCTCACGAGCTCCGAGGTGGCCCGCAGCCGGAGCCGCTCGATGCGGTCATTAATGGCCACGTCCTTCTCGATGTAGGTGTCGTTCGGGACGATGTACGACTCCGGCTGGTAGTAGTCGTAGTACGAGATGAAGTACTCGACGGCGTTGTTGGGGAAGAACTGCTTCAGCTCCCCGTAGAGCTGAGCGGCCAGCGTCTTGTTGTGGCTCATGACGAGGGTGGGCTTGTTCACCTCCTCGATGACGTTGGCGATGGTGTAGGTATTGTGCACGAAGAATCCACCTTCCCCTGCCAAAAAGGTCTCCGGTCCCGGTACGCTCAGATCGTAGACGTACTCGTACTCATATTCGACTGCCTCCACAGAAGCAATCGGGGTCCACTGTACGTCACAGAGCTGACGCAGAGATCGCCAACTCTCGCGCCATTCGTCCCCGACACCAACCTGACCGGCCGCGTCTTTCAATTCTCGGAGCATGGCTCGAAGCACTCGACGTGGGGGCCGCCGCTCTCCAGTCTCGTAGAACTGGACCGCACTCCGCGACCGTTCACATCGGGCGCCGAGCGCTTCTGCCGACAGTCCGACCGCCCGACGAATCCGACGAAGCACCTCGCCTTGAATCGGAACGACATCGACGTTCGAGTTCGCATTCTTCTTGAGGTGCTCCTGAAGCGCAACCTGTTTCTGCTCAATTGAAAAGCCCACGTACTCGTCGAATTGCCGGAGATTCCTTTGTCCCGATACCGTAACCATGTAGTACCTTCCGCCCTCGTGGGCACTGTTCGTGGCCTCCTTCTCTACCGGCCGGATGCGTGCCCAAATCCCTAGTCGGGAAAGGGCGTAGGTCAAATCGGACGCGAGCTTCTTGCTGGCCGTCGTAGCCGTGACTGCATTGGCCCGTGCGACCGTTCCATCCCCGTCAAAGTACCCTTGAAGGAGGAGTCCGAGATCTCGGTTTGAGAGTTGCGGCCAGAACGAGGGGAGCCGCTTGGCCTGGGAGCGAGCCCCGCACTCTTCTTTCAGAAGCTCCGTCAGGGCCTTGGACCCAACCTGAAGATCCGACGAGGGACGCTCACTGTACGGGAGTCCCAAGGACTGAAGAGCCCCTTCGATAGACTGACGCACCTCTGCGTTTTCATTGGCGAAGAGAACAAACCGGTCCGCCCCATGTCCCTCAGCCACGTACAGCCCAAACAGCTGAAGTACGTTCGGCGTCAACTCCAGGCGTCCCGGCAGGCGATGCACCTCTTGCTTTCCTCCGATCTCAATTTTTTGATCCACTGCATGTCCACCAAGCTCCTCCGTTTTCTTGAGCACTTGCTGGTACACCTTTGTCGAAAGCCCTCCGTCTCCAGATGTGCGCCCGCGAATAGAGGCAATTTTGGGGTACGGATCGATTCCAGCATTTCGCAGGGGCTCCGCAAGTGAGGATCCGTCCTCTTCCGCGAGATAAGCCTGTAAAGCAGGGGCCGCCTTTACGTACAGGTTCGTGCGCGCAAGCGCCTCTACCGTGTCAAGTGCATCGATTCCATCACGCTGCGGAAGAGTCGCTGGCACCGGGACGCAGTCCGATGGCTGGGCCTCCGCCGTTTCAATGAGTTGGAGCTGTCCGTCCCGAAGCACCCAGAGATTGTGGTCGCCTGTCATTGTGGCCGAGCGGCCACAGTCCGTCGTCAGCCGGTACATCTCGTTGGGGGCCTCGTGCCGCGTAACGGCGCGCACGGGGGTCTCTTCAACCCGACCATTCTCTGCGTCGAATGCGAGCGTGGAATATTCGCCTTTTGGAAGAAGGGTTTCTTCCGTATCCCCCACCAGTACCGAGCCGTACTCTTCGATAAGCCGATCCACAACGGGCCCAATCGCCTCGACCCTCGTTTCGGGATCTCCGTTCGAGTGAGCGGTAAGGTACACCGGGTCGTCGTAACCGAGGCTCTTCCCCGTCCCCGTCGCCCCCAGCAACGTCTGATATTCGTCGCCCCGCTCCACACCGTCGACCAGCTCGCGGATGGCATTGGGCTGGTCGCCCATCGGCTCAAAGTCGGAGACAAGGTCAAACTGATCAGGTTGGTCGACCACTTCCGTCATGTCAGTCGCAGTGACGTACTTCAAGAAAGCAAGGTGGTATCTAACTCAAGTTGCGACCTGTGACGCCATGTTCGAGGAGACGGCGGACAGCCACGCGGGATGACCGTCGGCCCCGGACCGCAGACCGCGGAATAGAGCGGTTCTCGGTAGTCCGCCGTCCGCGGTCTGCCGTCATTGAGGCAATACTCCTGTACTCCGCAACTCAGGTTGTCTAATCTGTGATGCGCTCAAGGGTTGCGACGCCCAGACGAGAATTCCAATCCCGTCGCACCGCACGGATCTTCACCGTGCAGTTGTGACGTATTCCACGGCTCGTCTCGAAATCTTGACCGGCTTCTGACACAGAGTAACTCGAGCGTTACTATTTTGGAAGCGGTTCCGAGATGTCAGAAGCCTCCTCTTCGGAGGGGCCTCCCGCCAGCGATTCTCAACAGCCCTCCGACATCGATGCAGTCATCAGCTTCCTCGTCCCCAACATCCCACGCGGGGCCCAGCGATCCGTGCGGCGACGACTCGCCCGTTCAGCTTCCCCTCGACACCGTTCCCGCGGAGTTCGAGGAGGCGGTTTCTAAGCTCAGGCAGCGATCGCGGGACGAGTTGGTGCGGGCCCGCAAGCATCACCGTCGGGCCCTCAAGGCCCTCCGTGAGGGGGCCTACGACGCCCTTCCGGACGAGACGCGGGACCAACTGACCGAACAGCTGCTGACCAACCTGACGGCACTGAACGAAGCGCTGGACGACCCGGACGCGTCGGGCGGGACATCGCAGACGGAGAACTCGTACTCCGTCCTCCGCACGGCACTCACGTGGCTGTGGTAGACCGCCGCGACTCATCGTCCTCCCAGGCGGCTCTACTCGGGCGACGAACGTGGCTGAAAGAGCACAAGGCCTCCACGCCGTGCCCCCAGGACGAGGTCCGGCCGGCCGTCGTCGTTCAGGTCCCCGAAGTCGGGCGCCGCCCGCTTGGGGATCCCGTCCAACTCAATCGTCGTCGGGGACGAAAAGGCCGGCGTGCCCGGGGTGCCCTCATTTCGCAGGAGCAGGAGCTCATTCTTGGTTCCGAGGAGCAAATCCAGTCGGCCGTCGACGTCGACGTCGTAGAGGGTGGGGGCCGCCCGGCTGTCCACCTCCGCGAGTACCTCGGCCTTCGCAAAGTCGGGCTGGGAGGCCGACCCGGTGTTGCGGTGGAGCGACACCGTGCCCCCCGCCGTGCCCACGACGAGGTCCAGGCGCCCGTTGCCCGTGAGATCGCCGAAGGCCGGCACGGCGTTATTCCCGCTCGACAGCCCCTCCAGCGGCCCCTTCACCGATTTGAAGGTGCCATTCCCCTGATTTTCGTGGTAGGAGAGCCCTCCCTGCCAGGTCCCCATGACCAGATCCGCGGCCCCGTCGCCCGTAAGGTCGCCGAGGGCCGGCGCGTAGTGGTATGCGTTCGGCAGGTCCAGGGGCGTTTCCTTGCGGAGCCCCGAGCCGTCGCGGGCCTGAAGGAGGGGATACGCGAGCGACGTTTTGCCCTGGTCGGGGTCGATTTTGTTGGCCACGAGCGCGTCGGTGGTGCCGTTCCCGTCGAGATCGCCCAGCGCGACCGTACTTTCACTTCCCACGTCGAGGCCGCCAACGAACTGACGCGTGCGGAGCGTATAGCCATCGGCCGCATGCTCGTAGAAGTAGAAATTGTCCGACAGACTGGAGTTGGAGTTGTTGCTTCCCCCGAGCACTCCCACGAAAAGGTCCGGCCGCCCATTCCCGGTCCAGTCCGTAAAGGCGGGGGCGTTGTACCCACTCGTCAAAATCGGGGTGGACGTCGGAAACCGCTCCGGCTTACTGCTCAGGACAGGATTTTTGCAGGACCCTGTGTTCTCGATGAGGAGCAGTCCCGGCTCAAAAAAATCGCCCCAGAAGAGGTCGGAGTCGCCGTCGTCGTCCACGTCGGCAAACGTGAGCGTGTTCGCGCCGTGGAGCGACGGCCCTTTCTTCTGCCCCGACGATGTCCCAACGATCTTGATGCCTTCGAAATTGTCGGTCACGTGGGCAAACTGAGGCATCCCCGCCGAGTCGTCGACCGCCTCGTAGCGCGCAATGGTGCCGTCGAGCCGACCGAGAAAGAGGTCCGGCCGCCCATTGCACCCGAGATCGGTCACGTTCGGAATGTTCTGTCGGTCGGAGAAAATCGGCTCCCCGTCCACCGTCCGCAGCGTGTCGGTGAACAGCTCGAACGCGGGATCTGTGGCGGTGCCCACGTTGCGGTAGGCGCGAATGTGGCTGTACGGCTGTTCAGTCAGGAGGTCGGGCACGCCGTCCCGATCGAGATCGGCAAACCGATACCATTCGCCGATCTCCAGATCCCGGAAGTGATCGGTCCGCCAGACGAGGCGCGACGAATCGCCCTTGACGACGTGCTCGAAGAAGGACAGTCGCCCGGGTCGCTCCTGCACGAACAGGTCCGAATCGTCGTCCCCGTCGATGTCCACAAACTGCGGGCGCGGCGTGTTGAAGCCGCCGTAGAACGCGTTCGAGATGGGGCGTCCGTCCTCATCGAGCACCGGGAAGGACGGCGCCACGACGCGGCGGTAGTCGTCGGGAAAGGTCGGCGATGCAGGGGCGGCCCCCTTCTGGGTCTGAGAGGAGCCGGCACACCCCATCAGCAGGAGACCAGCGAAGCAGCAGGCGACAAGAAGCGTGCGGGACATGGTAGCGGAACGGGAGCGGAAGAGAGTATGGGAATGAGAACAATCTGAGGGGGGAAGGCACGTGGGCGTAGGGAGCGGAGCGGTTCCCGATCGGCGTGTGCTCTCGTGCCTCAGTCTTCGACCCTCGCGGTCCTACCTCCACGTCCCCCCATCTTCTCTCCCCGTTCGACCCTCGTCTCTCGGTCAGACTCGACGCGCATCGGTTCCTACAGCGCCACCGCCTGCGCGCCCCCGGTCGTGCCCACGCCGGTGGGGTAGGTGCCCACCTCAATGATCTTCTCGATCTCCCTCGTGTCCGTGTTGATGACCGTCACCGTTCCGTGGTCGCCACTCGGCTTGTAGGTTCCTTCGCGGTTGTTGTTGGAGACGAAGAGGTACTTGCCGTCGGCCGAGAGGGCCGTGCCGTGGGGCTGGGCGAGACCGTCGCCCCGAATCGTGGCCTCCACCTGGGCCTTGTCGACGTCAATCACGCTGATCGAGTGCGACATCTTGTTGGGCACGTAGGCGAGGCCGCTCTGGCGACTGATCACAGGGTGCCAGGGCTGCTTGCCCACCTCGAGCGTGTCGACCACGGAAAGCTTCGGCGCCTGCGTCGCGTCGAAGACGAGCAGTTCGCCGGTCTTCTGTCCCCCCGCAATGAGCCGCGACCCATCAGGCGTCATCGCAAACTGGACGGGCGTCTGCGTGGTGCCGCCCAGCCGGGTGAGCTTCGTCTCCTGGGTCTCAGTGTTGATGCCCATGAGCTGGTTGGTGGCCAGGCTGGCGATGAAGGCATAGTTCCCGTTCGGCTTCACGGACAACGGGTGAGGACGGGGGAAGAAGGTGTTGACCCGCTTCATGACCTCCATGTTCGAACGATCGATCATGCCCAGGCTCTTCGGCGGGTTCACGGCGCTCATCGACCGTCCCGCGTACAGAATGTTCTCCTCCGGCGCGATGGACAGGAGCCCCGGCACCTCAAAGTTGTTCAGCCGGTCGACGATCTTGTTGCTCGAGTTGAACTTGAGAATCGCGTTCGCCCCGATCAGGCTCACGTACCAGTGGCTGCCGTCCGGCTCCGCCACGACGTGGTGGGGCTTCGCGTTTTCCGAAAATCCTCGGTCCTTCAGATCGACCGTCGCCTCCTTCGTCATCGATTCCATGTCGATGACGGAGATGGTGGCTTCGCCCTGGTTGCACACATAGAGGTTCGGCGACGACTGGGCCTGGGCCGGAACAACAGTGCTCAGGACGAGAATCGCGACGAAGAGCGAAAGCAAGCGGTACATAAAGGCTCAACGTGGGATTGGTTCGAGTACGCTGAAGAGGCCCGGAAGGCGTCTTCCCCTCCAGGCCTCAGGTCTTCTTTGCAACTATGCACCGACGTGTTACAGCTCCTGCCGTGACTCTTCCAGCACGAACAGGCCCTCGCCGATGCTCGACACGACGATAATCCCGCTCTCAAAGTACGGGTAGTTGCTCCAGGTTCCCTGGAAGCCCGTCCCGTTGTCGTCGTAGGGCTGGGTGTCAAAGTGGGCCACCTCCTTCGGCTTCTCCCGATTGCTGATGTCGAGGATGCGAAGCCCGCTCTTATAGTTGGACTGGTACATCGTCGAGCCCTTCACGTACAGGTTGTGGTCGATCGACTTCTCCGGAAGCGCGAGCTGATTGACGAGCTTCGGGTTGTCGAGATCCTTCATGTCCCACACCAGCGTGCGGGTATGCTCGGCCTTGCCCTGCACCTCGTCCAGCTCGTCGTTCTGGTAGAAGTAGCGCTGCTGCTCGTCGAACCAGCCCTGATGGACGTATCCGTAATCCGGGTACGAGGCGGTGGAGATGGCCGTCGGATCGTCCTTGTTCGTCACGTCCGCGACGCTGATGGCCGTCTCGTTGAGCCCAATGCAGATTTCTCGGCCCTGGTACTCGGTGTCCGGCCCCTCGTAGACGACACACTGCGCGTCGTGGGTGTACCCGGTCCCGGAGCGACCCGTGGAGGGATCGGCGAAACAGCCCTCAAACGTGGGGTTCATTGGATCCTGAATGTTGATCATGTGGAGCCCGCCGCCACAGGTCTTGCCACCACCACTGCTGCCGACGGCGTAGGCGTAGCCGGTCTCCTTGTTGATGACAATGTTGTGGACGCTGTTGACCTTGTCGTAGAACGCATCTCGCTCGAAGGTAACGGGCATCTGGCTAGCGTCCACGTTCCGGAGTCGGGTCAGGTCGAACACCTGCATGCCGTGATCCTTCGCGTTGTCGGCCACCACGAACGCGTGGTTCTTGTATACCTTGATGTCGCGCCAGGAGTTGACGCGAGCCCCGTCCGTAAGCGGCAACTCGCCGACGTACTTCGGGTTGGTCGGGTCGCTCACGTCGACGAAAGCCGTGCCATCGGTGCGCCCGACCAGGGCGTATTCCGTACCGGTCTTCGGGTCGGTCCAGCCCCAGATGTCGTTCAGTTCGATGCCGCGCTCCCCGCCGATGGCCTTGATGGGGAGAAAGGACTTCATGTCAACCCCCTCACAGGAGAACTGGGCGACGCTCCCGTCCGTGCAGTCCCGCTCCTTGCCGGTCATGGCGCTGAGGACCGTGCCCGTCGAGGGGGCGATGGGCGCGGCCCGCGACCATGTGCCTTCGCCCAGCGAGTAGAGGCCCATCGTCCCAGCGCCGTGGTCGTCGCCCGGGATCCCGACGGCGACGGTGGAGGCGTTGGCCGCCAGGGTGGCGCCGAGCCCGTTCCCCGGCTCCGCCTTCGGATGCGTCACCTTCGTGACGCCGGTCCAGCTTCCGTTTCCGTAGCCGTAGCGGTACAGCGCCCCCTTCTGGCCGGAGGCACCTGGGGCGCCAACCCACAGGTCCGCCCCGTCATACGCGAAGCTAGACCCGAAGAGGTGGCGAGACGCGCCGTCGAACGGAAGAAGACGGCCACCGAAGGTCCAGGACTTCTTCTTGGCGTCGTAGGAAAGATGATACGCCACGCCAGTCGCGTTGTATGCTCGCGGAGCCCCCACGAGAACCTGGCCTTCGACGGCCCCAAGCGCGCTGCCAAACCGGGCGTTGCTGCTCAGCCCCTTGGGCGTGATCGTCTGGGCTTCCGTCCAGCCCTTCTCGCCCTTGTGGAACGCAACGACCGCTCCGCCTTTGTGCTTCGGCGCGGCCACGAGGAGGTGGTCACCGGCGCTGTGAAGGGCGCTGGCGAAGCCTGTGTCGGAGCCTACGTCCTCGCTCCGGAGCATCGCGGTTTCCTGCCACTGGCCCCCTTGCTGCTTGAAGACGTGGACCGCGGGGGTCGCCACGGTGTCCTCCTTCATCATCGAAACGGTGGCCGACGTCCCCACGAAAAGATGATCCTCTGTCAGGACCACGCTCCGCCCGAAGCCGGACGTGCTGTCGGCGGCCGTGACCTGCGCGACCTGGCTCCATCCGTCCGCTTTGGCATTGTAGAGGTAGACGCTACCTGCCGACGGGGCCCCGACGGCAAGCTGCTCTCCGGTCGCATCGAGCGCCGAGCCGAAGCCGTCGCCGACCTCGCCGTCTTTCGCTTGAAGGTGCGTAGACTCTTTCCATGAGCCCCCCTTCTCCTCGTAGACGTAGATCCGACCGGGCGTGTGGATGTTTTGCGGCTCGCCGACGAAGACCCGGTCGGCCGCGATGTCGAGCGCCCGGCTAAACCCGTTCATCTGCGAGACGGGACCCGTCGGGGTCGTCTGGGCCGACACGGCCGGGCTCCACGCGACGAAGCAGAGGACGAGAGACAGCAAAAAGGAAAGTCGTTTCATGGAGATCAGAATGGTGATCCTGAAGAATGGAAGTCGAGAATCCAGTGGCAGGACGTCCCATAATAGCCATACGCGGCAGTGGAGTTTCGGGTTGTCGCAAGGTCGCAAGGCCGTCCGCACAGAAAATTGCCAGGCATGTAAAGTCTTTACAGACCGTGGCAGCCCCTACGCCTTTACCGATGCGTGAGGAACTTCGTGAACGGGGCGCGCCGACCTCGATCGAGAATGCCCTGGCGGAACGGGGTTGCGTGTGGGCGCTTTTTCTCTCATCCCCACATACTCCCAAACGCCCGTACCCAGAGGCTTCATCTTCAGGGATTTCTGCACGGCTCGGTAATGGCCATAATAGGGTATTGTCCAGAAGAGACTGCGACTCCCTGCTCCGCGTGGGCGGAGAGGTCGTCGGTGGCTGAACGCACGCCCGCACGCGGTCCTATCTATTCCATGATCAGATCGAGCAGGTGAATGATGCGGCGGCGGAGGCGACGGCGGTCCACGATCATGTCGACGAAGCCGTGCTCCTGCAGAAACTCCGAGCGCTGAAAGCCCTCCGGCAGGTCCGACCCAATGGTTTCCCGAATGACGCGCGGCCCGGCGAAGCCGATGAGCGCCTCCGGCTCTGCGATGTGGATGTCGCCGAGCATGGCAAAGGAGGCCGTGACGCCGCCCGTCGTGGGGTGGGTGAGCACCGAAATGAAGGGGAGCCCCTTCTCATCGAGGCGCGTGAGGTGGGCGCTCGTTTTGGCCATCTGCATGAGGCTCAGCGCCCCCTCCATCATGCGGGCCCCGCCGCTCTGCGCAATGGTGATAAGCGGCATCTCTTGGGTATAGGCACGCTTGATGGCCCGCGCCACAATCTCCCCGACGACCGAGCCCATCGACCCGCCGATGAAGCTAAAGTCCATCCCCGCCATCGACACCGAGTGGCCGCCGAGGGTGCCGGTGGCCGCCTGCGCCGCCTCATTCTGCCCGGTCTCGTCCATCGCGCCCTCCAGGCGCTGCGTGTAGGGCTTCCGGTCTTCAAAGTCGAGCGCATCGACCGAGCGGAGGTCGGTGTCGTGCAGGTCGTAGTCCCCGTCGTCGAAGAGGAAGTCGAAGTACTGGTGGCTGTCCATGCCGAAGTGGTACCCGGAGCTCGGGAAGACGAGCAGGTTGTCCTCCAGCTCGCGCCGGTTGATGATTTCGCCGGTCTCTGGGCACTTCACCCACTGGCCCTCCGGCATTTCGTTTTGCTCTTCACGGGTGGTGCGGATGCCGGCCTTCTCGCGCCGAAACCAGGGCATGGCAGGATTAAGTGACGAGTCTTAAAAGCGAGTGCGAACAAGCGCGTTTCGACGGTACCCCATGAACGTCGAAAATCCCGGCCCCAAAGTCCAAACAAAACTCAGGCGAAGGGGGAGGGCGCCGGCGTTGCGTGGACGTCCTTCACGTAGAACGGTTCGAAGGAGGCGACGTCGTCGGGGCCGTCCTGCGCGAGGCGGGCCTGACCGCGCCGTGCTACCCACGCGGCCGAGGGCGGCACGTCCGTCGCCGGGACCACGGCCTGCGGGGCGTCGACGACCGCCAGGGCCTCCTGCGCCTTGACCGCCCCGTCGCCCACGAGCCAAAGCCGCCCGTCCACCGCCCCGAGCCAGTCGGGCAGGGCCGAGACGGGCAGTGCCTTCGTCGGGGCGTGCGTCTCCATCCCGTCCGTTATCGCCCGAAAGGCCCCGGCGTACACCTCGTCGCGCCGTGCGTCGAGCAGGGCACAGACCACGTCGCCCGGCGCCGCCACGGGCCGCATTCGCGCCGCGTAGGCGTCGAGTGTAGGGACGC
Organism: Salinibacter sp.; assembly: GCA_042219065.1. Taxonomy (GTDB): domain Bacteria; phylum Bacteroidota; class Rhodothermia; order Rhodothermales; family Salinibacteraceae; genus Salinibacter. Next base: position 23,396 of record JBDGQM010000045.1, read on the forward strand.
CCACGAGCGCCGCGTCGTTGGCCAGCGCCCATCCCTTGGCCGTGCTCACGCCGATCCGGAGACCCGTGTACGAGCCCGGCCCCATCGAGACCGCTACGGCATCGAGGGCCGCCGCCCGCACGTCGGCGTGGCGGAGGGTCTCTTCCACGAGCGGCGTCAATTGCTCAGAATGCACGCGGGGCCGATGCAGGTGCGCCTGCGCGGCCACGTCGTGGTCCCGGACCACAGCCACGCCGCAGGTCGTCGTTGCGGTTTCGAGGGCAAGGAGGGCCACGAAAGAGAATCACCGATCGGTCTGCGAAAAATACGATGGTCAGCCCATCACCAGTCCCCCGTCCACAATCAGGTTTTGTCCGGTCACGGCCCGGGCCCACGGCGAGGCGAAAAACAGCACGGCGCCGGCCACCTCCTCCGGGGTCGTAATGGAGCCGCGGGGCGTGGACTGCCGGATCGCGTCGAACACCGCCTCGGACGTCGCGGCACTGGCGTCGGTTTCATCGAGCAATCCGCCCGAGACCACATTTGCAGTGATCCCGTCGGGGCCGAGTTCGCTCGCCATGTTGCGCACAAAGCCCACCAGCGCCGCCTTCCCCGTCGTGTAGTCGTGGTAGGGCACGGTGGGGCTCTGCACGAGGTTGGAGCTTATTCCGACAAAGCGTCCCTCGCCGACCTCGCGCATCCCAGGGAGGCACGCCTTCAACAAGTGCAACGCGCCTTTCACCGATCCATCGAGCTGGGTCTGATAGTCCGCCCACGCGATCGTGTCGGCCGTCTCCCGGTTCGCCGCGTCGAAGCGGTAGTCGATGAGGGCGTTGTGGACGGCAGTCGTCACGGGATCGCCGAAGTGATCGGCGGCCGTGTCAACCATCTCCTGGACCGCTTCCGGGTCACGAACGTCGGCCTGGACGGGCAGTGCCTGATCGCCGATGTCCGCCGCCACGGCCCTCGCCTGGTCTTCGCTCTGGTGGTAGTTTACGACGACACGGGCCCCTTCTCGTCCGAAGGCGCGGGCAATGGCCGCCCCAAGCCCCCGACTGGCTCCGGTAATGACGACAATCTGGGCATCGAGAGAACGCATGATCGCTGCTGGCATCTTGAAATACGAACACGAATGCAGAGCCAGCAGGCGCCACCAAGCGCACCATTCCCAACAATACCGAGACGCTCCCTGCGCCGGTACGAGCCGGATCAGGTTCGGAGGGTGTTTCTCAGCCCGCACGGGATCGCGTGGGGCACCCCTGGCCAATGCGAGAGCAAAAGGTATCCGACGACGCCCGAACATGCAACCCGGCTATCCGCCGAACGACGGTGTCTTCTCCCCCGCCGGAACGGGCACGTCGAGCCGGTTTTCGGGGGGCGGAAGCGGGCACGCAAAGTTTGGGTTGTACGTGCACGTCGGGTTGTAGGCCCGATTGAAGTCGACGACGACGGAATCCGGGCCCGCCGACTTCAGATCCACGTACCGACCGGCCTCGTAGGTGGTCTGGCCATTCGTGGCGTCGGCAAAGGGAATCCACAGCCGACCGCGGGGCGCGTCGCTCTCCCCCTCGAACACGACCAGGGTGTCGGGGCCCTCCGGAAACGGGACCACAACCGTCCCCACTCGCACCTGGGGGCGGAGGCCGCCGGTACTCTCGGCGATGGTCACCGTATCGGGCGTGGCCAATCGCCGGAGCGGAACCGTAAACCGATACGTGGGATCGACCTCGTAGAAGTTCAGGCCCTGAAAAGCGTCGCGGCGCCCTGGGGGCAGCACACTCTCCTCCTCTCGCATCTGCATGTCCCGCTCCACGCGAGCCTGCATAACGGTCTGCTCGTAGTCGTCCGACGACGTATTCTCGCAGGCCAGGACGCCAAGCCCTACACACACGAGAAGGAAGGCGCGCACCCACGGCATGGACAGTGTCACAGGAAAAGATGAGACGGACGGTTCTGCACCACGAGGCACGGATCTGTTACTGCCCATACTGCGCAAAGACGGTGGTTTCCCCGGACGGGGTGAAGGCAACCACCTCGTAGGGCTCCACCCGGTCGCCCCGCTCCATGCCCGGCGAGCCCACCGGCATGCCCGGCACGGCGAGCCCCCGTACGTCCGGGGTCTCGCGGAGGAGTTTCTTGACCTCCTGGGCCGGCACGTGCCCTTCAATCACGTAGTTGTCCACCACGGCGGTGTGGCAGGCCGCAAGCGACGAGGGCAGTCCCACCTGCTTCTTGACCGGCTTCACGTTGAAGCGCGAATTGACCTCCACCGGAAAGCCCTGCTCTTTCATGTGCGTGATCCACTCCGCACAGCAGTTGCACGAAGGGCTCTTGTAGACCGTCACGGACGGAAGGTCCTTGGACGACGACGGGCCAAACTGCATGTACGCGCCCACGCCCAGCGCGGCAAGAACGACCCCGATGCCGAAGGCCTTCAGATGCGACTGATACGACGACAGCATAGACAGAACGCGAGGATTGACGACGAGAAAACAAGACGACACTCAAAAGCCGATCACCGGGTCCATGTTTCCCGCATTGCCCGAACAGTTTCCGGAACGCCGCGCTCGGGCGGTTCTCCCTGTGCTTACCGAGCCGTGCAGAAATTTCTGAAGATAACGCCTCTGGGTCTGGGCGTTTGGGAGTATGTGGGTGTGGACAGAAAAGCGCTTTGATTCTCTCGCGTCGTTCTGTAACCTTAACAATCCTGTAGCCCGCTTTTCGCGTCGCACGCGGCCAATGGGCCCTCCACCGTTCGTCCACAAACCTCCTGGAGAACCGATGACAGTTACCGACGCCAACCAGATTCGCAACATTGCCCTGGTCGGTCACCAGGGCAGCGGGAAAACCGCGTTGTCCGAGGCCATGCTCCACGCGAGCGGCGTGATCAACCGCGCCGGCTCCGTGCCCGAGGGCACCACGCAGAGCGACCACTACGAAAGTGAAAAGGAGCGGGGAATGTCGATTTTCACCACGCTGCTCCATGCTCCGTGGAACGACAAGAAGATCAATATCCTCGACACACCGGGCTACCCGGACTTTGCGAGCGAGGTCATCGCCTCTATGCGCGTGTCCGACACGGCCGTCTACGTGATGGATGCCCGGTACGGGGTGGAGGTGGGCACCGAGATGGCCTGGTCGTACGGCGAAGAAACGGAGACGCCCTCCCTCTTCGTCATCAATCACATCGACCAGTCGAGCGCCGACTTTCGAGGCATTGTCGAGGAGATCGAGGATCGCTTTGGGCGGGGCGCCACGATCGTGCAGCTTCCGGCCGGCGAGGGCACCCGTACGCTCGTCGACGTGCTGCACCTGCGGCAGTTGTATTACCCAGAGGGTGAGACCGAGCCGGAGGTGCAGCCGATCAACGACGATTTTGAGGCCGAGGCGCGCGACCTGCACGAGACGCTCGTGGAGGACATCGCCGCCAGCGACGATGCGCTCATGGAAACCTACTTTGAGCAGGGCGAGCTGACGGAAGACCAGATGCGGAACGGCCTCCGGGCCGCCATGATCGACCGGGAGCTCTACCCGGTCTTCGTGACCAGCGCCACGGAAGAGATCGGCGTCTCGCGCCTCCTCGACTTTATCGGCAACGTGTGCCCCTCCCCCTCCAGCCGCTTCGTGGAGACGGAAGAGGGGCAGGAGCTGACCGCGGACCCCGACGACGACCCGGTTGCGTTCGTCTACCGCACGATGGCCCAGGAGCACGTCGGTGAGTATTCGTACGTCCGCGTCTTCGACGGTACCATCGAGTCCGGCCAGGACCTGGAGAACGCCACCACCGGCACCACCGAGCGCGTCGGCCAGATGTACGCACTCAACGGCGAGGAGCGCAACAACGTCCCGCGCCTCATCGCCGGCGACCTCGGGGCGCTCGTAAAGCTGGAGGACACCAACACGAACGACACGCTCCGGGGGGAGGACTCCGACGTCGTCATTCCACCGATCCAGTTCCCCGATCCCCGCTACCGCATGGCCGTCCAACCTGTGCAGGAGGGGCAGGAGGACAAACTCGCTCAGGGCCTCCACCAGATCACGACCGAGGACCCGTCGCTCGTCTTCAACCACGATGCGCTCCTCAACCAGCTCACGCTGAGCGGGGTTGGCAAGATGCACCTCCAGATCGCCAAGGGACGACTGGAGCGGCAGGCGGGGGTGGAGGTCCGGTTCGTCGAGCCCCGCATCTCCTACCGCGAAACGATTGAGAACCGGGCCAAGGCCGAATATCGCCACAAAAAACAATCGGGCGGGGCGGGCGAGTTTGCCGACATCTCCATGCTCGTCGAGCCGCTGGAGGGCGAGTTTCGTCCGCCGGACTACGTGGACGTGCGGGGCGAGGATACCGTCGAGACCGAATGGGGCGCAGAGGTTCACTTCGTGGACGCCATCAAGGGCGGTGTGATCGACATGAACAAATTCTTCTCGTCGATCAAGAAGGGCGTCCTCAACACCATGGAGGAAGGCCCCGTGGCCGGCTTCCCGGTCGGCGACGTGCGGATCGTGATTTACGACGGCGGCATGCACCCGGTCGACTCGAACGAGGCGGCCTTCAAGCGCGCAGCCTTCCAGTGCTTCCGCCACGCCTTCCAGAAGGCGAACCCGGTCCTGCTGGAGCCCATTCACACCATCACCATCACGACCCCCGACGACTACACCGGCGACATCATCAGCGACCTCAACACGCGGCGCGGTCGCGTGCAGGGCATCGATACGCAGGGACCGCTGCAGAAAATTACCGCCGAGGTGCCGGAGGCCGAGCTCCACCAGTACTCGACGACCCTCCGCTCCCTCACGCAGGGACGGGGCCTGCACCACACGCAATTCAGCCACTACGAGGCGATGCCGAGCAACGTGCAGGAGGAGGTCGTGGACGACGCCCGGGCCCAAGCCGCAGCGTGACGGCTCCCGGATGGGCTGCCTTGGGCATCCTCGCGCACGAAGCAGAAACTCCCGTTCTTTCGACGAGGGGACGTCACGGGCTCGCCTCTCCCCGATTCTGGGGAACGGGGCGGGCCCTGACGTTATGATTGGCCACGGTTGTGTGTCTGACAAACAGATCGTGCCTGTTCACTGCCCCACGACCTGTGCCGATGCCCGCTCCCGACGTGCCCGCCCCGTATTGTGTCTACCCGGTCGCCTCCCAGCGCGACCACCCCGTTGCGCTACACGAGCCCCCCGCCGACACGGCCGATGTGCCCGAGGCCCTGGTGCACGACCTCTGGTCGCAGCAGCGCTTCGACACGGAGGAGCTGACCACCACCAACGACGCGGCCGTCACCGTCCTGGACCCCGGCACGCCGAACACGGACGCCGGCCCCGACTTTCGGAACGCCCACGTCCGCCTCGGCGACATGGACTGGCGGGGGCACGTGGAGATTCACACCACCTCCGGCGGCTGGTTCGAGCACGAGCACCACACCGATCCCCGGTACGACAGCGTCATTTTGCACGTGACCCTGCATCCGGACATGTGGACCGGCGGGCTGCTGCGGGCCGACGAGTCGCCGCTTCCCGAAATCGTGCTCTATCCCCGCCTCGAAACGCCGCTCCGGGAACTGCTGCACGCCTTCCACACGCGGACCGACGACGACACGCTTCCCTGCGCCTCTCGCTGGGACGAGGTGCCGGACGAGACGCGGTGGGACTGGATTCGTCAGCTGGCGCGGACGCGGATGGCCCGGAAGCGCGACCGGCTCCCGACCGCAGAAGACGACGCCCTCGAACCAGCCCTCCACGAGCGCCTCTTCGCCGGACTCGGCTACTCAAAGAACGACGCGCCCATGAGCACCCTCGCCGAGCGCGTCGGACTGGCCCCGCTGCGCGCCCTCGAGACGCCCCGCGACCGGGAGGCACTCCTCCTCGGCACGGCGGGACTCGTGCCCGAGCCCGGCGACCTGCTCGAGGCCGACCGGGCCACCGCCGACTACGCGATGGACCTCCGGGATCGATTCCGGCGCCTGCAGGTGCGCCTGGACATCAGCCCCATGGCGTCGACCGCCTGGACCTTTTTCCGCCTGCGTCCCAACAACTTTCCGCCCCTCCGCATCGCCCAGGCGGCCGCGTGGTACGCCGACGGCGCCCTCCTCCACGCCGATCCCCTTCCCACCCTCCGCACCGCCCTGAACCGCGACGATCCGACCGCCGCGCTGCGAACGGCCCTCCAGGCGACCCCGCCCGACTTCTGGCGGACGCACTACCGCCTCACCAAGGACGCGAAGGCCCACGACCCGAGCCTCGGCACATCCCGCATCGAGACGCTCCTCGTAAACGCGGTGGCGCCGGTGCTACTTCTCGACGCGGACCGCCGCGCGGACACGGCCCAGGCCGACGCCACGCTCGCCCTGCTCCGCGACCTGCCCGCGTCCGGCGATCGTGTGGTGCGGCGCTTCGAGGACCTGGGCACGGAGGCCACCTCCGCCTACGACGCGCAGGGGCTCCACGAGCTCTACCGCCACTACTGCACGGAGGGCGGCTGCCTGGATTGCGACATCGGCCGGCATCTGCTGGATCGGTAGCGCCCCGGTGACAACCGATTCCTGGACGTTTTACGCACTTCCGTTTCTCCCCTCGACTGACCTGCGAACGGTTCGGGGAGACCGAACGTAGAGCACAGCGGCGCAGAGACGACTGAGGTTCCCCACGCTACAGCCGTAGCGTTCACGACTCTACATCCCCTCAGCGGTTGCGCCTGGAAGCACCCCGTATTCTTCGACACTCGACCCCCGAAACTCGAAAATGTCAATTGAGATTACCCACATCGACTACAGCGACATGTCCGGCGGGCTCGTCCGCATGATGGACCGGTTCAAGGAAGAAGGCACCCTGACCGGCGAGATTGAAGACGACGACCGGCTTCGGGACGACCCGAACGCCGCCCTCCTGGGCCTGCTCTATGACCAGCGCGTCCGGGCCGAATCGGCCTTTACCGGCCCCCTCCGCCTGAAGAACCGCCTCGGCCACCTCGACATGGCGAAAGTCGCCGAGATGGACTTCGACACGTTTCAGAACCACTTCTCGGAATCGCCCGCCGTCCACCGGTTCGTCAACAAAATGGCGGAAAACACGCAGGACGTGGCCGCCGAAATCGCCGAGGAATACGACGGCAACGCCGCGAACCTGTGGAACGACGGCACGGACCTCGACACCATCGAGAAGCGCCTGCAAGACCTGCCCGGCTTTGGCCCGGCGAAAGCGTCCAAAATCAAGTATGTTCTCCACTACTTCGGCCACCGCGACTTCTCGGACGAGGAATAA
>JBDGQM010000046.1:0-8879 GCA_042219065.1 Salinibacter sp.
GTTCCTCCCCGCCGTCGACGCCCCGGCTGATGTCTCCGCTCTGTTCGTGGAGGCTGCTGATGACCCCGCAAGAATCGGCGTCGAACCGAAGACGGGGGTCGGTATATCCGATCTCGCGGATGACCTCGCGGGCGATTTCGCGGGGCTCCACGTTGGCCTGGGAGGTGATCTCGCCGCTGAGCACGACGAGCCCGGACGTCACGAGCGTCTCGACGGCCACTCGGCTCTGGGGATCTTCCGCCAAGTGGGCATCCAGAATGGCGTCCGAGATCTGGTCGGCAATCTTGTCGGGATGGGCTTCCGAGACGGACTCGGAAGTGAAGCGGTAAGCCATGGACACAGTCGGGTCAAGTGACAAAGAGGGTCCCCTTAGGGAAAGGGCGCAACTACGCGCCTAAGCAGGACAGAGGGGAAAGTTTCGTAGAACGACCGATAACATAAAACATGGGCCTCTTATTGCCAATGCCCCTTTGTAAAGACATGCCCAACACGGCCCCAGATCGGGACTCTACGTGCGAAGCTTGCATCAAACGGTGGGGGGGCGTTGCTTCTCCACAGCCCCCGTTGTAGTTTTACACGGCTATGTGCTCCCGTTCCCAGCCTGTTTCCGGGCATGCGAACCGGGCCTCAGACCGGTTGAGCGCAGTCCGAACGATGGAAGGATTCTTGACTATCGAGGCTGGAGCGGGACCGATCTCTCCTTCATTTGCATGATTCTCACCACCAACGACACTGCCAACCATGGCCACCGACATCGAAGATACAGTCAAGTCGATCATCGTAGACAAATTGGGCGTTGACGAGTCCGACGTGACTGAGGATGCTTCCTTTACGAACGATTTGGGCGCCGATTCGCTCGACACCGTTGAGCTCATCATGGAGTTTGAGAAGGAGTTCGACCTGACGATTCCCGACGAGGAGGCCGAAGAGATTGCGACGGTCGGAAACGCGATCGATTACCTTGAGGAGAAGGCGTAACCTCGCTGCATCTGGCGTCCGGCACCCCCTGCGGCCCCCTAGGCATTGGAGGCACCGGGCGTGCTCGTACGCCGGGGGGATTCCACTTTTGATAGTTCGATTCAGAGGAAGCATGGCTGGCACGTCACGTAGGGTCGTCGTTACCGGGATGGGAGCACTTACACCCCTCGGGCTCTCGGTAGATTCGTACTGGGAGGGGCTCGTAGAGGGGAAGAGCGGGGCAGCTACCATCGAGTCGTTCGACCCGGAAGGGCTTCGTGTGACGTTTGCCTGTGAGCTCGACGGCTTCGATCCGGAAGACTACCTCGAGGCCAAGCAGGCCCGACGCGTCGATCCGTTCAGCCAGTACGCGCTCGTCACGGCCGACCAGGCCGTGCAGGACGCCGGGCTCGATCCAGAGTCCATGCCGCAGGATCAAAAAGACCGGGTCGGAGTCGTCTACGGCACGGGCATCGGCGGCATCCAGACGTTTCGGGATCAGGCCGAGGAGTTTATTGAGACCGGCGAGAAGCGCACGTCTCCGTTCTTCATTCCGACCCTGATTCCCGACATTGCCGCCGGCCAGATTGCAATGGCGCACGGCTTCCGGGGCCCCAATCACGCGGTCGTGTCGGCGTGTGCAACCGGCAATCACAACATTGGGGATGCCTACCGCATGATTCAGGAGGGCGACATGGACGCGGCCGTCTGCGGCGGAACCGATGCGTGTGTGACGCGGCTCGGCATTGCGGGCTTTGCCAGCATGCGAGCCCTGTCGACCCGAAACGAAGACCCGGCACGCGCCTCACGCCCCTTCGACGCCCACCGCGATGGGTTTGTGATGGGCGAAGGAGCCGGTGCCCTCTTCGTCGAATCCCTGGAACGGGCGAAGGCCCGCGGGGCCGACATCTACGCGGAGATCGTGGGCATCGGCATGTCGGCCGACGCGCATCACCTCACGGCGCCCGATCCGGAGGGCGGTGGCGTGTGCCTTGCCCTCAACCGCGTGCTCGACAATGCCGGGATTGAGCCGGCCGACGTGGACTACATCAACGCCCACGGCACCTCCACCCCCCTCGGCGACGAGGCCGAGACGAAGGCCCTCAAAAAGGTGTTCGGCGAGCAGGCCTACGAGCTCAACGTCTCCTCCACGAAGAGCATGACGGGCCACCTGCTCGGGGCCGCGGGCGCCGTCGAGGCCATCGCTACCATCCAGGCCCTCCGTCACGACGTGGTGCCGCCCACCATCAACTTTGAGGAGCGGGACCCGGACTGTGACCTCGACTACACGTTCAACGAGGCCGAAGAACGACCGGTCACCGTGGCCCTCTCTAACGCCTTCGGCTTCGGCGGCCACAATACCTCGCTCGCCCTCCGGGCGTACGACGGGTAGGGCGAGAGGACGGCGTCGCCCATGTCTCAGCGGAAAATGATTTCGTCGACGAGATCCGTGTCGAATTCGCCATTGAGGCGTTCACGCCACTTGCGCCGGTTCATGTGGAGCTCCTGACGCCAGGCGGCGGACGTGATCTTCACGTATAGCGTCGAGCCCTTCATCCAGGCCGACTCGGTCACACTGTTGATCTTGGTCCCGGCGACGGAGGCCCACGTCTCGATGACGCGGGCCTCGTCGATTCTTTCCTGCACCCCGAGTTCGTCAATCACTTCCTTCAGAACCTCACCGAGGGGGCGCGGGCCATCGTTGCTAGACATGGCGGAAAGGGGACGATAATCGGTGAAAGGGAGGGGTTTTCTGTCCTACGCCGTACGGGTCGGCATGTGCCGGGGGCCGCGGTGGGGGGCGCACGTGCAGGGCTTCCGTTGAGAGATTGAAGCTCGGCTGTCTCTGTTTGGGAAAACGCTGGGAAACGCGTTCCGTGCCGATGGCGACCGCGCACGGTGCACGATTCCCGACGGTACACACGACACTTGTCGGGATCGATTTCCCACGGGAGAGTGTGCGTGGGGATACGGGTGTACGAGTCCCCGTCCTGGAGGCGGCGGGCACGGGCAGGTCGTCAAGACCGAAATACGATTGCCCAGAGGGGCTGGGCGGCGGCGTTACCTTCGTCCTGAGACCGGCGGCCCTCCTTGGTGCCGAAGAGAGGCACTGACCTTCATACACAATCGGCATTCTTGTTCGCTAATCCTTCCCCTCGGAATGTCCGGTACGTTCCTCGCCCGTTCGCTCGCTGCGGCCATCTTCGTTGACCTGCTCCTCGGGCTCGGGGGAGCAGCCGTCGCACAGCCTGGAGGAGCCGTCCCGGCCGACACGGTGGAAGTGTCTTTGAAAGAAACGCTCGTTCGAGTGCTCGATGAGAGCCCCGAGGTCAACCGACGCCGCGCGCAAGAGCAATTTGCGGTGGCCCGGCGCGAGGAGGCCCGTGCCAGTCGGTTCCTCACGGACGTGTCGCTGAGTACGGCCCATGCCTTTGCCCCGGGCCTGGAGGGGCTGGAGAACGCCCCGCCCAATACGCCCGCCGATGAATTGTATCTTGTGCCCGGTGTCACCAACGACTGGTCCCCCGGGGAGCTCCGCTCGTTCAACCGGTTCGAGATTGCGGTTCGCCAACCGCTTTGGACCTGGGGCGAGCTGTCGGGAAATATTCGGGCGGCCCGGCATGGGGTAGACGTCGCGACGGCGCGCGTGGACCAGAAGGCCCTGGAGGTGGTTGCCCGGGCCGGGGAAACCTACTACAATCTGCTCCTGACCGAAGCGCTCGACCGACTCGCCGACCGCACCCGAGATGTCGTGGATCGGGCCCAGCGGGAGATTAACCGTCTGCTCAAGGAAGGAGACGAGAGCGTCAGTCAGGCCGACCTCTTCCAGACGCGATTGACGGAGGAGGAGGTAAAGCGCCGCGTCGTCGAGATCGAGCAGAACCAGGCGACGGCGCGCTCGGCCCTGCGGCGCCAGCTCTTTCTGCCGGAGGAAACCACTGTGGTGCCGGCGACCGACGAACTCCAACCGATCTCGTTTTCCGTGCACCCCGACTCGCTCGACTACTATATCGGGCGTGCGCTCCAGAACCGTCCGGAGATCACTCAAGCCGAGGCGGGGGTGGAGGCGCGGAAGGCGCTCGTAGACGTTGCGCAATCCGACTACTACCCCAAAATTGGGATCCAGGCGAGCCTGTCGCAGAACGTGACGGTCCCGGACCGGCCCAATCCCGACAATGCCTTCGTGGGGGACTCCTTTATGGGCACCAGCTCGCGCACCGGTATCGGCATCCAGCAGAACCTCAATTTTGGGCAAACGAGTGCTCGGGTGGAGCAGGCCAAGGCGGAGCTCGACGAGGTAAAGCACCAGCGGAGAGCGGCGCGCCAGCTCGTGCGCTTTGAGGTGGAGGAGGCCTACCGCTCGCTCCTCACGGCCAAGGCGAACGTCGACTCCCGCGATCGTTCCACAACCATTTCCGGCGAGTGGTTGCGAACCGAACAGGTCAACTTTGATCTCGATTTGGGGAATACGGAGGACCTCGTGAAGGCGGTGCGGGCGGATCTTGAGGCCCGAGCCCGGTACCTGGAAGCCGTGAAGAACTACAACGTAGCGGTGCTCAACCTTCTGAAAACCACCGGCACACTCCCGGATCGTGCCCAGAACGGCACGCTTCTTGAGACAGGGGAATAGTGCGCATTGCGTAGTGCGTATTTTGTGATGCGCGATAACGTGATGCGTGATTGTACGCTTCGAGGGCGCCGCCTCGCCAATTGCTTTTGTTCATCAAGCCCCCCTCCCTATGACTCATCGTCGCCTGTTCGTCTCCGGATTGCTCGCTGCGTTTCTTCTTTTGGGTGCGATCGCTTCTCCCTCGTGGGCACAGGCGCAAAGCTCCACAAAGGCCGAAATTCGGCAAATGCTGGAGAACCGAGATCAGCAAATTAAGTCCATCCTCGGCGAGACGAAGGACTACAACGCCGATCAGCGGGCCCAACTGAAGGAACTCATCAACGGGGTCATTGACTTCCGCGTGATGGGGCAGCGGGCCCTCGGGCCGCACTGGGAAGAGCTGAGTCCCGAGCAGCGGGACGAATTCGTCTCTGTATTCAGCGACGTAGTACGAGCCCAGTCCATGAGCGACCTCGGAGTGTACAATTCGGCGGTCACCTACGACCAGATCGACGTACACGGCGACAGTGCGTTCGTGCGCACCCGGACGAAGTATCAGGGCCGGACCACGCCCGTCGAGTACGTCCTGGAACGTAGGGACGGCGAGTGGCGGGCCGAGGACATCATCGTGGATGGCGTGAGCACGGCGGAGGGGTACGCCCGCTCGTTCCAGACCGTCGTCCGTCAGCGGGGCTTCGACACGTTGATGAAGAGCCTCCGCAAGAAGCGGGACGAGGTGATGGCGAAGAACAAATCCGATGGTTGACTCTGGAAAACGACGCCAGGGTTGGGCATGGGGACTGCGGACCGCGGTCGGCGGACGGCCGCGCATCAAAAATCCGCGGACCGCGGTCCGTCGTCCGTCGTCTCTTCCTCCCTCTCGTCCGGGAGCGACAGGTCGTCGAGTTCCTCGCGGTCGTCCACGGTGACCGCGTCGAAGGCCGAGGTGCCGGCGTAGGTCAGCATGTTGAGAAGCCGGTCGAGGAGCGTTTGGGCCAACAGCATGCTCGCAAGCGCGGCCTCCGGAATCTGCAGCGGGCCCGACAGCCCGACCCCCGCGCTCATGAACACGAGGCCCCGGGAGGGCACGAACGGCACCTGGTTGATGATGATGTGGAGGGCGAGGAGCGTCACCCAGCTCCCCACGGAGACGTCGGAGATGACCACGGCCCACTGCGTGACCTGAAAGCCATTGTTCAGGAGGAACCGGGTGAGGTGCCCGGCGCCAATCCACAGAAGGAGCGAGGGAGGAAGTGAGAAGATGGTGCGCCGGAAATTGACCCCTACGCTCACGACCAGGATGACGAGGGCCACCCCGGCTCCGAGGGTCGAACTTTGCGCCGGGAGGTACTGCGTGAGAAGCTCGATCTGTCCGGCGAAAAAGAAGATGGCCAGCAGCAGGAAGGCGACGCTGGTGGACGCCACCGAGGAGATGATGGTGTTGTCCTTGATCGTTTCGAAGATCTGGCGGTACCCGAGGTTGGTGTGGCGCTGGGCCCAGACGGAGAAGTACGCCTCTCCGGAGTAGCCGAGCACGTCGTTGTTAAGCACGCGCTTGCGGAGCAGGGCCGGCAGCAGGGTCCAGGCCGATGTGTCCCAGATCTTCCCGTAGAGCACCATCTCCGTGGCCGGGAGGGTCGCGTACATCAGGAGGAGCAGAATGTAGAACCAGGGGGTGGTGGGGAGCGCGTTCCACACCCTTGCCCAGCCGATGTCGGTAAGCTGGTAGGTGAGGTACGTGAGAACCCCGAGCACGAAGAGCCACCGGAGTGCCGTGAGAAGGCGACCGCCCACTTGACTGTCTCGAAACTGGACCCATCGGTCCTGGGCCGTCTCAAAAAGGTCGGAGAACCGCTGCTGCATGAGAGGAATGTGTGGGGAACGTCTACGACGGATCGTAGCCGAGCTCGCGCATCAGGTCCGCAATCTGCGCCCGGCGGATGCCCTCCCGAAAGCGCTGTTCGGCCGTTTCTACCTCCTTCCATCGCCGGAGGCGCGTGGCGTCGATGGAGGCTCGGGCATAGTCGCGAACCGGATCGGACATGGTACGGTCCTGAAGGGCGTAGATGGATCGGAGGGACTCGCAGGGAGCGCCGCAGAAGTCCTCGTAGCGCAGCAGGAGGGCCCGGTCCCCAAACGCGGACCGGGCGTGGCGGTGACAGGCTTCGACCTGTGCCCCCCACAGGGCGAGGGCCTTCACGTACGGCGGGGCTTCGGGGACGGCCGCCAGGCGCCGAAGGGTCTTGCGCGTAACGGGATCGGTCCGTTCGGCATCGAGGAGCTGCAGGCCGTCCTCGAAGTATTCGTCGAGCTGGTACGCGCCGAAATACGCGTGCTCGGAAAAGGCGCGGCGCAGGGTGCCGGAGGTAAACGGAAGCAGGCGCCCCACGAGCGGCCAGTCCATCCGCACCCGCGTGCCGGACGCGGTGGTGAGTTGGGACCACACCACCGACCGGGGATCGCGGACGAGGTGGACGAATGCGCTGCCCGGAAATGCCTGGGCAAGCCAGGGGATCATCCAGAAGGCCCGGTTGAATTGCAGCAGCGGACGGTTCGTCGCATCGGTTAGGCCGTGCAGGTACGCCGCCAGTGCCGGCGCCTCGTCGTCCGTCCCGAGGTACGGCGGCCACGGAGGAGATTCCGCGCCAAGGTGCGTGTCGAGCCGATCGAGGAGGGACCGGTATTCCTCGTAAAGCGACGATTTGGGATGGTCGGGGCGTTCCGAATCGGCCTCGCGGGCGTGCTTCGGGAGGTCGGGGTGCAGGGGCTCGTAGAAGCAATCGAGCCGATTGTCCCGGCGCAGTGTCCGGAAGAGGGCCGTCGTGCCCGATCGGAAAACGCCCTGGAGGAGAAGCATGACGGCGTGAAAGATAGAGGAAGTGCCCGGACCACTGCGGGACGAGCATCGGTCGGCATCCTGCTACCAAGGCGAAGGGGAGGCAGAAAGATTCGGAGGGCGGGCATATCCTTCGCAAAATCGTCCCCAAGTGCCGGCGCTTACGTCATCTCGCGGAGGTGGGTGTAGATGCGACGGGCGATGTGATCCCAGCTCGCCTCGTTGACGGCGCGGCGGCGGCCCTGACGGCCGAGCGTATCGGCAACGTCTGGATCCGTGAGAATGCGAACGACGACCTCCGCGAGGGCCTTCGGGGCGTTGGGGGGAACCAGAAGCCCCGTTTCGCCGTCTTGGATTGCGTCGGGAATGCCGCCGGTCCGGGCCCCGATGACGGGCGTGCCGCAGGCGTTGGCCTCCAGGAAGACGAGTCCGAATCCCTCCACGTCCGGCGGATCCTCGCGGGCCGGCATGACGAAGAGGTCGGCGGCGCTGTAGTAGAGGGGAAGCCGGTCGTGGTCGACCTCTCCGACGAACCGAACCCGGTTCTGCAGTCCGAGGCGGCCGGCGAGCCGGCGGAGACGAGACTGGTCGGGGCCCGTGCCCACGATCACGTACGTGACGTCCGGACACGTCTCGGCGATGGTCGGGAGGGCCCGCAGGACCGTGTCGATGCCCTTTCGGCGGACGAGACGACCGACCGTCAGTAGCATGGGGCGACCGGACAGGCCGAAACGCTCCCGCACGGGCGTCCCGTCGCGAGGCCGAAAGCGCTCCGGATCGGTCCCGTTCGGGACGACCTGCGTGCGCGACGACGGAACACCGCGCTCCTGCAACAGACCAGCCGTGTAATGACTCACAGGGAGAAACATGTCCACCTGTCGGAGCAATGCCCGCCGGAGACGGTCGTAGGCGGGGGCGAGGCCGGGAATGGCGGCTGCCGGGTTGAACAGCAGTTCGCGGCCGTGCGCGGCGCACACGATGCGGCGGGGAGACCCGAAGAGGGCTCGCGCCAGGGCCGACGCGCCTACCGTTTGCCACTGTGCGTGGAACGTAACGTCGGCTCGCATCTGACGGGCCCGCACGGGGAGTGTCGGGAGCAGGGAGAGCGGAAGCAGATCCGGGCGTCCGGGCAGTCGATGGATCGGAAACGAGGCGGCACGGTCGACGGCGTCTGCTTCTGGATGTCGAGGGGCCATGACGGTAAGGGTGTCCACCTGCTCCGCCAGGCGGCGGGCCACCTCCCACGAGTACGTCTGAATTCCCCCGACGTCGGGGGGGAAGTCTTGCGTAACGAAAAGGAGGCGCATCGAATGGAAGGCGCACTGAGAGAAGAGCGCGGTGAACAATCAGGAAGGGACTGATTGCCCGTGTTTCTGAAAGACGGCGAGGCGGCTAAGAGATACGAATGCTCCCGTCATTCCGTTGGAAACGAGGCGGGAAAAGACGAGTCAATAAGAGCCGGACCAAAAGACGTTC
>JBDGQM010000047.1:0-23446 GCA_042219065.1 Salinibacter sp.
TTATTGACCGCGCCGACCCCTCTAGACCTGCACACCGATTTGACGCAGATGGTATCAGGCCTGGGACGACCGGCCATTGAAGGGACTATCCGTCCCTGAGGCTTCGACGCCGTGCAGCTGAAGGTCCGGCGGCAGAAGGCCGTGCGGCCCGGGCGACCTTGGGTGTTGGCGGTTGGCATAAGTAAAAATGGCCAGAGGGAGATTCTCGGGCTTTCTGGTGGCCTTTGGCGAGACTGAGCAGGACTGGCGCCGGTTTATCCGCCAGCACACGAAGGCTTTCGGTGCGAGGCCTCGCGGGCATGGAACTGGCAACCAGCGACGCGCGCGAGGGGCCCAGGGCAGGCCCTGCAGGAGTGCTTCCCAGCGCTTATCTGGCAGCGGCAGGAAGCCCACTTCCGGCGCAACGTCTTGGGCCGGACGCCCTCCGGCGACCGAGACGAGATGCACGGGGTGCTGGATCAGGTCCTGGAGGCCTCCTCTCAGCAGGAGGCCCGAGAACGCCTTGATAGTCGCCAAGAGAAGCTGGGGGAGAAAGCGCCCTCGGGCCTTCAACACTCCGTGCAAGTTCGCCCAAAACCTGCACGGAGTGTTGGGTGAACGTAGACCTTCGTCGAGGTCACTTTTTGGATCGCGCGCTCGTAAATCATGCTCTTGCCATCCAGCCCTCCGACGGTCCGGGAGACGGTGTCGTCGTTGTTGGCATCGCGCTGACGCCCATCACCCACAGGATTGAGACACGTTGTGGGAAAAGTGGTGAACATGGCACTGGAGGAGGACCGGTGCTGCGTTGCAATTCCAGTGCTGCGTTGCAATTTACGCGAGGCGGCCGAGGTGCGATCCTCACGCGAGGACCGGCCGAACCGTCGGCCGGATGCCGTCCCCGATCGGCGGGGCCGAGGTCGTCGTCGCCTCAGATCCCGATAGGGGAAAGGAAGGGGCAAGAGGGAACGCATCGGGCCGCTCCGAGCGCCCGGATTGCGCTTCTGCGGGATGGTGTGCACTTTCGTGGTGCGGCCATTTTCCTTCACAGTACGACCACCAGTGTGTTTGAGGCACTTCGACGACGGGTCGGTCAGTTTTTCGGAGAGGAGTCGGCCAGTCCGTCTGTGCCGGGCCTGCTGCTTCCGGGCGGCGGGGCGCGGTCGGCCTACCAGGCGGGCGTGCTTCGTTACGTCGCGGAGGCGTTTCCCGAGGCCTACTTTTCCATTCAGACCGGCGTGTCGGCCGGGGCCATCAACGCGGCGCACCTGGGCAATCACACCGGCACGTTCGAGGAGGCGGCCGAGCACGTGGTCGACACCTGGCGAGGACGCGAGCTCGACGAGATTATCGAGGTAGAGTCCGGCCTCGGGCTGCTCTGGGACCTGCTCTGGGATACGCCGGAGACGCCGGACCGGCCCACCTCCGAAGCGGTCCGATCCACGCACGGCGTGCTCGACACGACTCCGCTGGCGCAGTCGCTCCGCGAGCAGCTGGACGTGGCCGACGACACGCTCACTGGCGTGGGCGCCAATCTGGACGAGGGGCGCCTCCAGGCCCTCGCCGTGGTGACGACCGATTACGCCACGGGGCAGACGGTCTCCTGGGTGCAGGGCGAGGACTTCGACGCGTGGGAACGCCCCGACCGGATTGGGCGGCAGACGGAGCTGACGGTAGACCACATCATGGCCTCCGCCGCCCTGCCGCTGGTCTTTCCCGCCGTCCGCATCGGCGACTCCTGGTACGGAGACGGGGGCATTCGTCTCTCCGCCCCCCTCGCCCCCGCGGTGCACCTCGGGGCGGACAAAATCCTGGCCGTCTCCACCCAGTACGCCCGGAGCCGGGCCGAGAGCGAGCAGATTGAGCTCCGCGAGTATCCGCCGACGGCGCAAATCATCGGCGTACTCATGAACTCCATCTTTCTCGATTCGCTCCCGCAGGACGCCCACACGATGCAGCGAATCAACACTTTGCTCGACGAGCTGCCGCACCGCAAGCGCCACGGCATGCAGCCCCTGGAACTGTTGCAGATTCGGCCGTCCGTGGACCTCAGCAGCCTCGCCCACGACTACCGTGGCCAGATCCCACGATCCATTCAGGTGCTCACCAGCAGCCTGGGCACCCGCGAGCGGGAGAGTCCGGATTGGCTGAGCGTGCTGCTTTTCCACCCGGACTACATCGAGCAGCTGCTCGACGTCGGATACAACGACGCCCGCGACGCCCACGAGGACCTGGAGGCGTTTCTGGCCGACACGGCCGCGGCCTCGGCCGATCCCCCGGGCCTGCGTCGGGCGGACGCAGGGACCGAATCCGCCGAAGAGGACGGCGAGGAAACTCCCGCCGGCTCGAGTGTGGAAACGGCGGACGACCGGCAGCCGACTGCCGAGTAGGGCTGTGGCCCGAGAACCGCCGTCTGCGTGTGCGCAGGGGGCGGTCCAGATCTCCAGACCTACCCAATCCGCGCGAAGCCGGTGTACTCGTGGAGCGCCTCCGGAAGCTCGATGGAGCCGTCGGGCTGCTGATTGTTTTCGAGGAGGGCCGCCACGATCCGGGGAAAGGCGAGGCCGCTCCCGTTGAGGGTGTGGACGAGCTCGGGCTTGGCCTCCGGCTCCGGCCGGTAGCGGATCTTCGTGCGCCGGGCCTGGAAGGCCTCGAAGTTGGAGACCGACGAGACCTCCAGCCAGCGCTCCTGCGCGGCGCTCCACACCTCCAGGTCGTACACCTTCGCCTGCGTAAAGCCCATGTCGCCGGTGCACATGAGCAGGCGGCGGTAGGGGAGCTCCAGGGCGTCCAGCGCGCTCTCGGCGTCGGCGAGCAGCTCGTCGAGGGCGCGGTAGCTCTCGTCCGGGTGGACGATCCGCACGAGCTCGACCTTGTCGAACTGGTGCAGGCGGTTCAGGCCGCGCACGTCGGCCCCGTAGCTTCCGGCCTCGCGCCGCCAGCAGGGGGAGTAGGTGCAGTACTGGAGGGGCAGGTCCTCCGCCGACAAGATCTCGTCGCGGTGGAAGTTGGTGACGGGCACTTCGGCCGTGGGGATGGGATAGAAGTTGTCCCGCGGCATCTCGTACATCAGGTCGTCCTTGTCCGGCAGCTGGCCGGTGCCCTCCGCGCTCTCGGGGTTCACGAAGAGCGGCGCCTGCATCTCGGTGTAGCCGCGGTCGCGGGCCCGGTCGAGGAAGAAGTTAAGCAGCGCGCGCTGGAGGCGTGCGCCTTTCCCCAGGTAAAACGGGAAGCCGCTCCCGGTCACCTTCGCGCCCCGCTCCAGGTCCACGAGATTGTGCTCCTCGGCCAGTTCCCAGTGCGGCCTGGGATCAACGTCGACGGCGTCGAAGGTGGGGCGCTCCCCGAACGTTTCCTCCACCTCGTTGTCGTCCTCGTCGGTCCCCACGGGCACGCTGGGATGGGGGAGGTTGGGGAGCTCCAGGACCAGTTGCTCCTGCTTCGCCTCCGCCGCCTGCTTCTCGTTCTTCAGGGATTTGATCTTCTCCTTCAGCTGACTCGTCGTTTCGATGACCGCTTCGGCTTCCTCGTCGTTGCCCTCGCGCTTCAGCGTTCCGATCTGCTGAGACAAGTCGTTTTGCCGGGCCTGAGCCTCCTCCAGTTCCGTGATGGCGGCCCGCCGTTCCTCATCGACCTCCAGGAGGGTGTCCACGAGGTCGGGCGAGCCGATGCCCTTGGCCCGCAGGGCCTCTTTCACGCGTTGGGGATTGTTGCGAACCGTGTCGAGATCGAGCATGGGAGGGCAGAAAGGGTCAGGATCGAGGGAATCGAAAGACATTCAGGGCAGAACCACGACCGTTCTTGCGTTCGCGGGAGATGAGGCGCTTCTCGGCGGTCCGCCGTCATTGAGGCAGTGCGCTTGTACCCCGCAAATTGAGCGAAATAATCCAGCAGTGCAGACGCCAATTACGTATCGTCGTCCGCGAGGCGGTCCTTGAGGTCGTGAAGGCCGTCTTTGAGCGAACGCGGATCGTAATCCAGTTCCTCCGCCGCCCGGTCCACGATGAACCCAGTGCGCGGCGGCCGGTCCACGTCGTCCTCGAAAAAGTCGCTCGAGACCGGCTCAATGAGCGACGCATCGAAGTCAAACACTTCGGCCACGGTACAGGCCAGTTCGTGGATCGACACGAGGTCCCGGCCCGAAATGTGGTAGATCCCCGTTTTTTCGCGGTCGACCAGGCGTTCAATGCCGGTGGCGAGATCATCGACGTGCGTGGGCGTTCGGTACTGGTCGTCGACGATGTGCAGCTGATTTCCCTGTGAGAGCTCGTCGATCATCCAGAGGACCACGTTCGAGCGGCTCAGGTCCTGCCCGGTGCCGTACAGGAGCACGGTCCGGACGATGGCCCAGTTTGACCGCCCGGCCTCGCGCACGGCGTTTTCCCCGGCGAGCTTGGCGCGGCCGTAGTAGTTGACCGGGTCGGGGCGGGCGTCCTCGTCGTAGGGACCGCGCTTGCCGTTGAAGACAAAGTCGGAGGACACCTGCACGAGGCGGGCCCGGGTCTCGTTGCAGTGCTTCGCCAGCCGTTTGACGGCGCGGGCGTTGGTGGCCCAGGCCTCGTTGCGGTTCTCGTCGCACGCGGTCACGTCGGACATCGCGGCGCAGTTGATCACCACGTTGGGCGCGAAGTCCTCAAAGACGTTCTTCACTGCGTCGGGCTGGGTCACGTCGAGCGGCGCGTAGCCGCACGAGCCGCCGTCGAACCGGGGCGCGTCGTCGCGGGCCGTGGCCAGCACGTCGAACTCCCGGTTCTGGCTCAGACGACGGACCAGGGCCTGTCCGAGCAGGCCATTGGCCCCGGTGATGAGAATGCGATCGAAGAACATACCGAGCCGTGCAGAAACCTAAAGATGAAGCCACCGAGTATGGGCGTTTGGGAGTATGTGGGTATAAAAAACGCCCGTACGCCCACACTCCCACACTCAACCTCGTTCCGCCAGAACATTCTCGATCGAGGTCGGCGCATCCCGTCCACGAAGTTCCTCACGCATCGGTAGGTGTGACTTCCGGTAGTCTGGAGGGCGAGGCCCGTCGAGGCGATCAGAACGAACGAAAATAGTAGCGGAGGCCGACAATGCCGTCGAGTCGCGCATCTCTATCTGGCAAAAACCGGAGGGTTGGCGTGACATGCAAGAAAACCTCGAAGCGTTCGGCGTAAAAATTGAGTCCAACTTCCCCGCTCACCCCGAGGCGGAGCCGGAGGGGGGCATCGAGCTTCTCCGCGCCGCCCATGAGCCCGGGGCCGATGAACAGGTGGAGCGGGGAGTCCGGGAGTGGCCGTTCCCAGAGTCGATGCACGTGGGCCACGGCGAAGTCGTCCCCGTCGGTACTGATCACGGCGTCGTACGCGATGGGGGCCGATCGGTACCACTTCAGGGATAGGCCCCCGGGACTGCCGACCTGGAAGCCGGTCCCTACGGTGCCGGCCTCGCGCTGAGCCCAGGCGGCGCCGGGCACGAGCAGTCCGGCGATGGCAACGAGAAGGAGGGCGGTGCGAGACGGACGAAGCCCGGTCCCTCGCGGAGCGACTTTAGTCTTCGCCATCCCTCGAGTGCGTTAGCGCCGTGATCATGTCCTCTTTCAGGCTTGCCGCGTCCTCGAGCTCTTTCCGCCCGGACAGCACGAGGCGAATGTCCCGACGCTTCGCCGCGGCGTCGTACCGCTCGTGCTCGTCGTCCGACTGCGGCTCTATGTCCGGCACGGACACTGTATCCCCGCCTTCGTTGAGGGCCACGTACGTGTAGAAGGCGCGGTTGCATTTCCGATGGGTTTCGTCGAGCGGATTCTCGGCCCACACGTTCAGTTCCACCTCCATAGACGACCGGAACGCCCGGTTCACGTGGCTCTCGATGACCACAACCTCGCCCTCTTTGATTGGCGACTGGAACTCGACATTGTCGACGCTGGCGGTCACACAGATCCGGTTCGCGTGGCGCTGGGCCGAGATGGCGGCGCATTTGTCCATGAGGTGGAGCAGCCGCCCGCCCATCATGTTGCCGAGCCCGTTGGTATCATTCGGCAGAACGATCTCGGTCATCTCGCACCGGGACGCCGACACAGGTTTGGACTTGGGCATTCGGGGGTGAAGGTTGAAGGTTGGAAGGTTGAAGGTTGGAAGATTGGAAAATCAAACATTGGAAGATGGGAGGTCAGGGCATTGAGAATATAGGCAGGGTTTGGGAATGCAAAATGGAGAAATGAGAACATGGAAAATGATGCCGCTACGTCTTTTGCTTTTTCTTTTTGGCGGCGGGGAAGAGAATGTTGTTGAGGATCAGTCGGTATCCCGGCGACTTGGGGTGGAGGGACATGTCGGTGGGCGGGTCGCCCACGAAGTGCTGGTAGTCTTCCGGGTCGTGGCCGCTGTAGAAGGTGAAGGTGCCCTGGCCCAGCGTGCCGTGGATGTACCGGACCTGGGGCCGGTCGGGGGCCTCGGCGAGCACGACGACGTCCTCCTTCAGCACGTTTTTGTTGTAGGCCGTGGTCTGGCCCACGAAGCCCTTGACGGTCGAGACGTGGTTCTGGGTCAGCATGGTGGGCACGGGGTCCCACTTGGCGCTAAACTCGAACAGCGTGAAGTAGTCGAGGGAGGGGTCCCGCATCTTGGGCGGGGGCGGGCCCACGTCGATGTTGGAGTGCTCGTACTCGCGGGCGTTGAGGTTGGGCGTAAAGCCGCGAAAGGCGAGCGTATTGCTGTAGTCGAGCTGGTTGAGGGCATTCGGGTCCACCGGGTCCCCGTCGTACGCTTCCGGCACGATGTCGGTCTGGTGGGCCGCCAGGGCGATGTCGAGCGTTTCGGTGCCCGAGCACATGGAGAACAGAAAGCCGCCCTTCGACACGTACTGCTTGATGCGCTCCGCCACGGCCAGCTTCAACTCGCTGACTTTGCGGAAGCCGAACTTTTTGGCGGCCGCCTCGGCCTTCTTTTGCTTCTGAATGTACCAGGGCTCGTTCCGGTAGCGGATGAACTTGCCGAACTGGCCGGTAAAGTCCTCATGGTGGAGGTGAAGCCAGTCGTAGGAGGAGAGGTCGCCGTTGAGGACTTCCTTGTCGTAGATGACGTCGTGGGGCACCTCGGCGTATTTCAGGGCCAGGCGGACGGCATCGTCCCAGGGCACCGCGCCGTCGGGGGCGTACACCGCGATCTCGGGGGCCTTTTCGAGGGGCACGACGGACATGTTGCTGCCATCGGCCTCGACCTTTGAGATAATCTTGGCGCCCTCCCCGGCACCGACGGGGCGGAACGAAACGCCGCGCACCCGCAACTCGCGGCGGACGGCGTCGGTGGCGTCGGTGAGGAACGACCCGCCGCGGTAATTGAGCAGCCAGTCCACCGTTTGCCCGTCCTGCAGCGTCGCGTACACGGCCCCGTAGGCCTTCAGGTGATTCTCCTGCTGCTCGTCCATCGGGATGAGCAGATCCTGGGCCGTCGCGGAGGGACCCGAAACGACGGCGGCTAAGAGCAGTGCGATGAAGGTGGAAAGAAGGAAACGAAATCGCATGGAGGCAGAGAACGGATGTGTACGGGGACGCAGTTCGATCGTGGGGCTATCCTTGGGCTTGCTGGAGGGTCCGGAGGCGTCCTCGGGCATCGCCGGCGAGGAGGGAGGTGGGATACTCCGTCAGGAGTCGATTGTAAATCTCGACGGCCGCGGCGGATTTCCCTCTCGCTTCGAGCAACTGCCCGACCCGAAACAGGCTCCGGTCGGCGTACGGGCTGCGGGGATGGCGCTCCGGCACGGCCCGAAATGCCTCGACGGCCGCGGCCGTGTCGCGGCGGGCAAGGTGAATGGTGCCCCGCTGGAACCGTGCGTTGTCGACGAGGGGATGCCGGGAATGCGACGCCAGGAGGGTGTCCAGGGTCGCGAGGGCCTTGCTGTGGGTCCGCTGGCGCGCATAGAGTCGGGCCTGGGCGAACGTCTTGAGGGCGGTGTCCAGCGAGTCGGGACCGCGGTTTTCCTGAAGCAGGGTTTTGAGTTCAATTGCGTCGTTGGCCACGTCGGCGGCAGGGTTTTGGCTGGTGGCCTTCGCCCGGGCCATGGCGGCGTCAAACTCGCCGCGGTAAAAGTGCAGGCGGCCCAGTTCGTAGCGGGCCCGATCGGCCAGGTCGCTCTCCTGAGCGTTGTCGGCGAGGCGGGAGAACAGGACGCGAGCGCGGTCGAGCGAGTCGCGGAGGAGCGCGATGCGTGCCAAGTGATACTGACCCTTCTCGGCCACGCTGGTCTGCGGGTAGTTCGACACGAGCCGTTTGAGGGTCGACTGGGCCTTGTCGAGGGCGTGGTAGGCATCGAGGTGCAAAGTGCCAAGTTTGAGGAGCCCCTCCGGATAATCGGGGTGGCCCGGGTACGACTCCAGAAACGTCTCATAAGCCGCTCGGGCCTGGTCGTACCGGCTGGTGTCCTGGGTCGAGGCGAGCCCCTTCGCGTCTGCGCTGGCCCATTCGCGGTACAGGTCCCCGAGGGTCTTTTGCACGGTGGGGGCCACGCTGGCGTTGGGGTGTCGCTTCAGAATCGCCTCGCACGCCTGGGTGGCCACGTCGTACCGCTCCGCGTCCGCAGCCTTCTGGGCAAACTCGAAGAGAACGGTGCCTTCCTGCTCTTGGAGGCGGTCGAGGGCGCGGTACACGTCGTAGGCGGCGGCGTAGTCGTTCTGCTCCATGTGGAGCCAGGCCAGCAACTGCCGGTAGGCTGGGTTCAGGGGCGAGTCCTCGACGGCTTGTCGGAGAACCCGAATGCTTGCCTCAATGCCCTGGCCCTGCTCCACAAAGGTCTGCAGGCGGTTTCGGACGTAGCCGACCCGCTGCGGGGCGTCGGCGAGGAGCGCCGTGTACTCTTTCATCGCCTTCTCAAACTGTCCATCGAGCCCAAAGAGCCGCGCCAGCTCCGTCCGAAACGCGTTTGGGCGGTCCAGGGTCGTCCGTCCCTGTTCGAGAACTGAAATGGCCTTCCGGAAATGCCGGAGCCCGACCAGCGTCTGGTAGACCGTCCGGTACGTTTCCACGCGGTTCGGGGCCTGTTGAATCGCGCGGTCCCACGTGTCGTTTGCCCGCTCGATCTCTTCTTTCAGGTACAGGAGGCGCGCCTTTTCGGACCACAGGGAGACGGTCGGGGACGACTTCATCCGCTCTTCGACGAGCCGGAGGGCGTCGTCGTACCGTTTGACGTCCTCGTACGCCTCCTTCAGCTTTCGGTAGAACGCCGTGTTCTCGGGGGCTTCGTTGTGCAACTCTTTGAGCAGCTTGATGGCCTGCTCGGTCTTTCCCCGGCGGAGGTACTGGTTCGCTCGCTGAAATTGCCGGAGTTGCGCCTCGTCCGATTTTTGGGCGTGGAGCGGGGGGGCGTAGAGCCCGACCACAAGGCTCACGAGCAGAAAGAGCAGGCCCGGGCGCAGTGTGCTCCGGATCGTTCTACATGGGTCGAGCCAGTGCTGCATCATGCAGACGTTCGGGGGAGGGCAGGGAGATTGTAGAGGCACTTCGGGACACGAAGCAAAGAACCAGTCAATCGATTGCATTCTACGATACGCACGAGACGGACGTTTCCACGGATCGGTCCCCGGACGCGGCCTGTTGGATTCCCAAATTCCTCGTCGTCGATCCTTGCCCGAAATGGGCGCTATCTACAGCGCCCAACACCCCTGAAACGCGACCAGTTGTTGAACGCCTTCGGTTCACGCTCCTGCACTCTCGCTCCAACGCCCCGACCCGCTTATGGCTTCGTTCTCCCGCAACGGACAGTCGGCACCGAGGCCTCGTGGTCTTGCGATCCTGGGCTCGACCGGGTCGATCGGCACCCAGACGCTCGAGGTCGTTCGGCTGTTTCCGGATCAGTTTGACGTGAAGGCGCTGACCTGTGGGGACAACGTGGAGCTTCTTGCCGAGCAGGTGCGTGAGTTTCGACCGGAGTGTGTAGCGGTGGGGGCGCCCGAGCGGGTGTCGGCCCTGGAGGAGGCCCTGACGGGGGCGGCCCCAGATGTGCGGGTGGTGGCCGGGACCGACGGGCTGTGCGAGGCCGCCACGCGGTCGGACGTGGAGGGGGTGATGGGGGCGGTCGTGGGATTTGCGGGATTGCGCCCCGTCCTGGACGCACTGGCGGCCGGAAAGCGGGTGGCGCTCGCGAACAAAGAGACGCTCGTCGTCGGGGGCACGCTGGTCACGCAGGCGCTGGCGGACGGAACTGGCGAGCTGATTCCCGTGGACAGCGAGCACTCGGCCATCTTCCAGTGCCTGGTGGGCGAGGAGGAGCGCTCCGTCGAGGACATTGTCCTGACGGCGTCCGGGGGGCCGTTCTGGGAGCGACCGGCCGACACGCTCGGCGACGTCACGGTGAGCGAAGCGCTCGATCACCCGAACTGGTCGATGGGGGCGAAGATTACGATCGATTCCGCGACCATGATGAACAAAGGCCTGGAGGTGATTGAGGCGAAGTGGCTGTTCGACCTGCCGCTCGACCAGATTCAGGTGCTGGTGCATCCCCAGTCGATCGTGCACTCGATGGTGGCGTTCAGGGATGGGGCGGTAAAGGCGCAACTCGGCGCGCCCGACATGAAGGTTCCCATCCAGTACGCCCTGAGCTTTCCGGCCCGCTGGCCGGCGTCGCACGAGCGGCTCGACTGGGAGCAGTTGTCGCACCTCCGGTTCGAGCGCCCCGACCTCGACAAGTTTCCCTGCCTGCGGCTCGCCTCCGAGGCCGCAGGGACGGCCGGCACGGCCCCCGCCATCCTCAATGCGGCCAACGAAGCGGCGGTGCAACGCTTTCTGGACGAGCAAATTGGATTTACGGACATTCCCCGGGCGGTCGAGCGGGCCCTGACGGATCTGTCGGTCCACGCCGACCCGTCGCTCGACGACATTATCACGGCAGACGCGGAGGCGCGACGATTTGTCGAGGAACTCCCCCTGCCGGCTCCAAATTGAACGGAGCAGTTCAACTCACTCAGTCCCTTGCGTTCGTATTTTTCGAAAACGGTAGACCGGCCCCTCGTTCTTCTACATGGAGCTTCTGATCAGCTTTCTTACATCGACGCTGTGGTTTCTTCTGGCCCTCAGCGTCCTGGTGTTCGTCCACGAACTGGGGCATTTCCTGACGGCCAAGTACTTTGGCATGCGCGTGGAGCGGTTCTCGATTGGGTTTCCCCCGTCCATCGTGGGGCGGACCTATGGGGAGACCGAGTACGTGATCGGCGCCACGCCGCTGGGGGGATACGTCAAGATCAGCGGCATGATCGACGAAAGCCTCGACGACGAGCACGTCGACGAGGAGCCGGAGCCGTGGGAATTTCGGGCTAAGCCCGTCTGGCAGCGCATCATCGTCATCAGTGCGGGGGTGGTATTCAACGCCCTTCTCGCGATTTTAATTTTTGGGGCCATCTCCTGGAGCCAGGGCGACCGGTACATCCCCGCCGAGAACATCGAGCAGGTGTATGTCCAGAAGGGATCGGTGGCGCACGACCTGGGGCTTCGGACCGGGGATCGGGTTGTAAAGGTGAACGGCGAGCCCCTGGAGCGCTTCGATCAGTTGGAGCCGCCCGCCCTCGTAGCTGCGGACTCGCTGACGCTGACGGTGGTTCGGGATGGGGAGCGCATCCAGCTTAACGGTCCGCCGAACATCATCTCGCGTCTCAGCCGGGCGCAAAACAACGAGGAAGGCTTTGGGCTCAGCTTTCAGCCGCCCCTCATTGGGGGCGTCCGGAAGGGCAGTCCGGCCGACTCGGCGGGCCTGCAGGTCGCGGACCGCGTCCTTACGATCGGCTCCGATACGGTTCGGTTCTGGATGGAGATGAGCAATGTGGTGCAGAAGATTGAGGGGAAGCCCGTGCAGGTGCGATGGTTCCGTCCCGACTCTCTGGTTGGGGCCCGGTCCGATCCGGGGACCTCGCGCCTCGTCCGCGACACGGAGGACGGCCAGATCCGAGCCGCCACGATTGCCGCCGAATACAACGAGGACGCGGGGCGCTACCTGCTGGGCGTGCGAAATCCCGGTGCGCCCGGGGCCAGTCCGGTTACCCGCAACATCCTCTCCGACAGGTTTGGGTTTCGGACCACCACCTACGGGCCGGCTCAGGCCCTACAGGCCGGTCTCAACGAGACCTGGACCTACGCCCGCACCATTGTCGTCACCCTGAAGCGCATCGTGGAGGGGCGCGACAGCCTGACGGATAGCCTCGGCGGCCCGGTGATGATCGCCGAAGTGGCGGGCGACGCGGCGGCTCAAGGGGCCATTCCATTCTGGGGCCTCGTCGCGGCTCTCTCCATCACGCTCGCCATCATGAACGTGCTTCCCATCCCAGCCCTGGACGGGGGGCAGCTTCTCTTCCTGCTCTACGAGGCCGTTACCCGCCGGCGACCCTCAGTGCGCGTGCGGCTCGTGGCGCAACAGGTGGGCATGATTCTGCTTATCGTCTTCATGGCCTTCATCATCTTTAACGACATCATGCGGCTGTGAGGGAGCGGGGAACGGACACAGATGCGTTGCATTTCGGAAGGGGAGGCAATATCTGCCGCAGTACCCAAGGGGAGGCGTGGTCAAAGGGCGGGCTTGACCGCAGACTCAGGATGCAGACCCCCCCTGCGCCTCCATGGCTCCTTTAAGGAATGTGCATGGGGAGTCATTGACCTTCGTACGGGTGCCTCGTAGATTACGGTCCTGTTCCGCATCTCATCGCCGGGGCCCTTTGCCCTGCTTTCCGTTCACTGCTCGGAGCCCACTGGAGCCATGGAATCGATCCGCCAGACTACGGAGATTTCTTCTCGTCGGAAGGCATCCACGGACACGGATGAACGTCATCAAGAGGCATTGCAGGCCCGCGGGGAGCTGCCCGCCCACATCGCCTGCATCATGGACGGCAATGGACGCTGGGCGCAGCAGCGGGACGAGGCCCGGGTCGTGGGCCACCACGAAGGCGTCACCTCGGTCCGGGACATCACGGAAGCCTGTGCGGAGCTCGGCGTGGGGCACCTCACGCTCTACACGTTCAGTACGGAAAACTGGGAGCGCCCCGACTCGGAGATTGATGCGCTCATGGAGCTGCTGGTGGGGACCGTGCAGGAGGAACGGTCCACCCTCATGGAAAACGGAGTGAAGCTCCGAATCATCGGGGACCTGTCTGAACTGCCCGATTCCTGCCAGGAGGCCATTGAGGAGACCCGGGCCGCCACGGCCGACAACAGTCACATGACCCTTACGCTCGCCCTGTCCTACAGCGGGCGATGGGAAATTCTTCAGGCGGCCCAGGCCCTGGCGGCCGAAGTGCAGGCGGGCGAGATGGACCCGGAGGAGATCGATGCCTCCCTCTTCGAAGCGCACCTCGATACGGCCGGCATGCCGGATCCCGACCTTCTGATTCGGACCGGGGGCGAGTACCGGCTTTCGAACTTTCTGCTCTGGCAGAGTGCCTATACCGAGTTGTATATCACGGAGGAGTACTGGCCGGACTTTCGGCGAGAGCAACTGTACGGTGCCATTCGCAGCTACCAGGACCGGGACCGTCGGTTCGGGCGCATCGAGTGTAACGGCTCTGAGGAGGGGACCAACGGACAGAAATAGGTTGTCGCTCTCCCCCGGATCGTGTACTCGGGGCCCCAGAGAATAATTCCCGGGGAAGGTGCGTTCGTGGAGAAGAGAGAGCGAACCATCCCGAAACCGCCCGGAGAAAGTCCAGTTTCACCGGGCTGATTAGCCTATTCGTGAACCTCGTACGAGTGCTTTATTGGTATGCGCCTTCGGCTGCCAGCCCTCTTTCTCGCTCTTCTTCTTGGTGGTACGATGACCGCCGGGGCTCAGACCCCCACCCAGTCGTCTCCGACCTCCGGCACAGCCGCGTCTCCGCGGGCGACCTACGTGATTGAAGACATTCGGGTAGAGGGCGTGGAGGACCCGCAGAAGCGTCAGTTTGTCGAGCAGTCCAGTGGGCTGGCGCGGGGGCAAGAAATTACGCTGCCGTCCGGCGATGCCATCGCGCAGGCCATCCGGTCGGTCTACGACCTGCGGCTGTTTTCCGATGTGGCCATTCACCGGACTGCGCAGTCCGGCAACAAGGTGACGCTTACCATCAAGGTGACGCCCGAGCCGACCCTCGCGTCCTACAAGCTGCGCGGGATTGATGGAGGGGATCGAAAGGACCTCAAGAAAAAGATGCCGCTTCTCAAGGGCAGTCCCGTTCGCCCCTCCGACGTGCAGCGCTCGAAGCAGGTCATCAAGAACTTCTACGAAAAGGAGGGCTACCTCCGAACCGAGGTAGACGTGGAGCGATCGGTGAGCGACAACCGGGTGAACCTCACGTTCAACGTCGACCGCAAAGAGGAGATTGAGGTCCAGCGCATTCGATTCTCCGGAAACGAGAAATTCGACGACGGAGACCTCCGTGGGGCCATGGAGAAGACCATCGAGAACCGCTGGTGGCGCGTCTGGAAAGGAGAGACGTTCGACCGAAGCCTCTACGAGAAAGACCTCGAACGGGTCATTGACCATTACCGTGAGCACGGGTACTACGATGCGCAGGTCGTCCAGGACTCGGTGTACTACATGGGCGACGGTGGGCTCGGCATCGACATCACGGTGCGCGAGGGGAACCGCTACTACGTGAGCGACCTCAACTGGAAGGGCAATACGGTTTACAGTGACCGCGTCCTGTCCGAACAACTGGGCTTGTCGGAGGGCGATGTGTACAACGGCAAGGCGCTCGACAAAAATCTCTACGGGGGAGGGCGAAAAAGCGGGGTGCTGGGGCTGTATATGGACCGCGGATACATGCGGGCCGACGTTCAGCCTACGGTTCGCGTCGTGGGGGAGGACTCACTCGACATTACAATGGACGTTCGGGAGGGCGACGTGTACACCTTCGGCGACATCGACATTTCCGGCAACACCAAGACCAAGGATTACGTCATCCGTCGGGAGCTGTACACGGTGCCCGGCAGCCGCTTCAGCCGGAGCTCCATACAGGAGTCCATCCGTCGCCTGAACCAGCTGAACTACTTCAGTCAGGAGTCCCTCTCCGGCGGGCCCGACATCAGTGTTGACCAGAAGGAGAAAGAGGCAGACCTGACCTACAGTGTGAAGGAGGTAGGCAGCGACCAGCTGCAGCTCTCGGGGACGTTCGGCCAGTTCGGGCTTGTTCTGCAGCTGGGCTTCCAGTTCAACAATTTCTCGGCGCAGAACATGTTTGAGGCCGACGCCTGGCGCCCACTCCCCTCCGGCGACGGACAGAAGCTCAGCGTGAACGTTCGTACGAATGGCAGCTTCTACCAAAACTACTCGCTCTCCTTTACGGAGCCTTGGTTTCGCGGGAGCCCGACCCCTGTGGGCGGATCGGTTTCGTACTCGAAGTACACGCGATCCGTGTTCGGGAGCCGACGGTCGAGCGTGCAGGACGGGAAGTTCGAGAATGCGTCCGCCAACCTGTTCGTGCGGCAGCGGCTCGACTGGCCCGACGATAAGTTTATGATAGGGAGTCGTGTAGGGTATAAGTACTACAACAATCGCGGGCGCGACCCAGAGACGGGAGATCGGAGCCCGCTCTTTAGCACCGTACCGTTTGGGGTGAGCCAGTCCGTTACGTTCCGACAGTCGCTGAGTCGCAACTCGGTGGACAACCCGACCTTTCCGCGAACCGGAGCGAAGGTGTCGCTGTCGGTCGAGGTGGCGCCGCCCCTCGGGGATCTCGTGCAGTACCACAAGTGGCGGTTCAAAACCAACTGGAATATCCCGATTGGCGACCAGTTCTCCTTCGGGGTCGGGACCGACTTCGGCTACATCGGCTCCATCACCGGCGATGAGGTCCAGTTCGAAACCTTCGAGGTGGGAGGGACGCCCTTCGACTACCAGGGGGGCACGTTCGGCACCGATCCGGTCTACATGCGCGGCTACCCACGGGGCGTCATCGGGCCGCTCGCCAGCGTGCCCGGCACCAACAACTTGCAGCCCGAGGGGGGACAGGTGCTGAACAAATACACGTCCGAGTTTCGATGGAAGGCGGTCGAGTCGAAGCAACTGCAGGCCCGCCCGTACCTGTTCATGGACGCCGCCAATGCCTGGAGCAGCCTGAACGCGTACAGCCCCTCGGAGCTGTACCGCTCTGCCGGGGTTGGGGTGAAGCTATTCCTGCCCATCGTCGGGATGATCGAGTTTAACTACGGCTACAACTTCGACGAATTTGTGCCCCTCGAACGCGGAAGTCAGGGCCAGCCGGGATGGACCTTTCAGTTCTCCCTCGGCCAAGGATTTGGCGGGGGGGGAGGCGGCGGTCGACGATAGTCCGCCGGGGCTTCCCGAATTGGTTGCTGAGACCCATCGCCGCGGACCGCATGCAGATTCCGATGCCTACCACCGCTGCCGACATTCTGGGTCTTCCGGTTGCGCTGAGCGGCCGGGCGCGTGCGGGGGTGTTCCTCGCGGTGATCGTTGGGCTCCTGGGGCTGGGGAGAGAAGCCTCTGCGCAGCAGCGCATCGGCTACATCGACTCCCAGTCGATTCTGAACGAGGTGCCGGAGTACGCCAATGTTCAGCAGAAGCTCGACCAGTTGGAGAAAAAATGGCGGTCGGAAATTCAACGCAAGAAGGAGGAGGTGCAGAAGCTGAAGGAAGAGTTTCGCGCGTGGGAACTGCTCTACACCGAGGAAGAGCGTCGACAGAAGCAGAAGGAAATTACCAAGGCCCAGCGGGAGGTGGAGCAACTCCGCAAGAAATATTTTGGGCCGGACGGGCAGCTGTACACGCGTCAGAAGGAACTCATGCGCCCGATTCAGAAGCGTATTTTAAAAGCTACGGAAGAGGTCGCAACGGAGCAGGGATATGATTATGTTTTTGATAAGGGAAAGCAGGTGCTCTTCATGTACGCCCGCAAAGACCACAACTTGAACGAGGCGGTTCTCCAAAAGCTGGGCGTCAGTACCACCAAGCAAGCTGAGGGGGAATAGGACCTGCCTTCTGTTCAGACTACATACTGGAACCACCGAACATTCTCGTTTACAGAACAAGTTCTATGCTCATGTCATCAAAACGCATTTCAAGACTTCTCACAGTTCTTCTCCTGCTCGGCGCCTTCGTCGTGGGGCCGGCGCAGGCCCAGAAGCTCGGCTACGTCGACCAGCGGGCGGTCCTGGTGAGCATGCCGGGGATGCAGGATGTTCAGCAGAAGATGAAGAAGGCGAGGCGGCAGCAGCAGCGGAAGCTCCGGCAGCGTAGCCAGAAGCTCCAGAAGCAGCTCAAGCAGTTTCAGCAGCAGCAGTCCCTTCTCGACGATTCCGCGCGCGCTCAGCGACAGCGCGAACTCCGGCGGCGGCGACAGAAACTCCAGCAGTCCGCCCAGAAGCAGCAGAAGCAGATGCAACAGCGCCGGCGGGAAATGATGCAGCCATTGCTCAAGAAGCTCCAGGGCGCGATTGACAAGATTGCGGCTCAGCAGGAGCTGGATGCGGTGTTGCGGAGACAGGTGCTTCTCTACCAGGATCCGACCAGTGAACGAGTGGTGGACATTACCCGTGACGTGGCGGACGAGCTTGGGATTTCCCTGTCGCGGACGCCGGGAGAGCCGTCGCCCACGCTGAAGCAAAACGCTGCGCCGCCTGGAGGGGGCGGAGGGGGAGGACAGTAGCGATTCGCGTGGGGGCACGCTTTTCTATGGGGATCTTCTCCATCCCGGTGCTTCCCCACGCGTTGAGGTGTTCTTCTCCATTTGATCTCTGGATGCATGGGTGCCGATTCGTCTCCCCCGGATGTCGCAGACGTGCCGCGCGTCACGACTAAGACTGTGCAGGAGATGAAGGAGGCGGGGGTACCCATCGCCGTCCTGACGGCCTACGACTACACCTCAGCGCGGCTCTACGACCGGGCCGGGGTGGACGTCTTGCTCGTCGGAGATTCGGCCTCGAACGTGATGGCGGGCAATGAAACGACCCTGCCGATGACGCTCGACCAGATGATCTACCACGCGCAGTGCGTGGTCCGGGGCATCGACCGGGCGCTGGTGGTCGTCGATCTCCCGTTCGGGTCGTTTCAGGGCGACTCGAAGGAAGCGCTCCGCTCCTCCATCCGCGTGATGAAGGAAACGGGCGCCCACGCGGTGAAGATTGAAGGGGGCGCCCCGGTGACCGAAAGCATCGACCGGATGGTGACGGCCGGAATCCCCGTCATGGGCCACCTGGGACTCACGCCGCAGAGCATTTACAACTACGGGACGTATCAGGTGCGGGCGCGCGAGGAAGAGGAGGCCGATGAGCTCCGCGCCGACGCCCGGCGCCTGGAGGAGGCGGGGTGCTTTGCCGTCGTGCTCGAGAAAATTCCGGCCGAGCTGGCCCGTGAGGTGACGGAGTCGTTGTCCATTCCCACCATCGGAATCGGGGCCGGGGACCGCACCGACGGGCAGGTGCTGGTGTCCCACGATGCCCTCGGCCTGTCGACCGATTTCAATCCCCGGTTCGTCCGGCGGTACGCCCGCCTCGACGAGACCATCACGGAGGCGATCGGGGAGTATGTGTCGGATGTTCGGGATCGGTCCTTCCCCTCTGAGGACGAAAGTTACTAATCCGTCTCTTGGCGATCCGTCCTCGCGGCGTGTCGTTG
This sequence comes from Salinibacter sp., assembly GCA_042219065.1. Classification (GTDB taxonomy): domain Bacteria; phylum Bacteroidota; class Rhodothermia; order Rhodothermales; family Salinibacteraceae; genus Salinibacter. The sequence continues at coordinate 18,541 of JBDGQM010000047.1, forward strand.
AAATCTGTCCGACATCCTCCAATTTCTCCAGTCTAGCCTCACGACTGTCCCCATGCCGGACGATCAGCCCCGCATCCTCCTGTGCAACGACGACGGAATCCACGCCCCGGGCATCCAGTCATTGGCGGCCGCCCTGGACGGGCTGGGGGACCTGGTGGTGGTGGCACCGACCAAGGAGCAGAGTGCGGTCGGCCACGCGATTACGGTGCGCGAGCCGGTGCGGGCGCACGAGGTCGAGTTTGAGGTGCCGTCGGGGTCCATCCCAGCGTGGGGCGTCACCGGGACCCCCGCCGACAGCGTGAAGCTGGCGTGTCACGAATTGCTCGACGCGCCGCCGGACCTGGTGGTCAGCGGCATCAACCAGGGGCCGAACACGGCCGTGAACGTGCTCTACTCGGGCACCGTGAGTGCCGCCACCGAGGCGTCCATCCTGGGCCTCGACGCCGTCGCCGTGTCGTTGTGCGAGTGGTCCGCGCCGAAGTTCGAGGCCTCCGGCCAGTGGGCCCGGCGCGTCGTGGCCTGGGTTCTGGACCGCGGGTTGCCGCAGGGCGTGCTGCTCAACGTCAACGTGCCCGCGCTCCCGGGCGACGACATCGAAGGGCTCGCCCTCACGCGTCAGGCGCGTTCCCGGTGGGACGAAGGCTTCGAGGAACGCACCGATCCGGCCGACCAGCCGTACTACTGGCTCGCGGGCACCTTCGTCAATCTCGACGACGGGCAAGAGACTGACCTCTCGGCGATCGAGCGGGGCTACGTGTCCGTGACCCCGATCCAGCACGACATGACGGCCTACGACGCCTTTGATTCGCTCGCGAACTGGAACTGGGACGAATCGGTCGAGGTCGAGGCCTCCGAATAGCCCGTTCTCGGGTACGCACCGCGCAAGTGTGAACACGTCGGCGTTATTCCCATGGCCACGCATCAGGACCGCATTCAGCTCTCGACCTCGGGGCATCGGGACATGCACAACCTCACCGATCGGGTGACGGCCATCGTCCGCGCGTCGGGCATTGAGGCCGGGCTCGTGCACGTCCACAACGTCGGCAGTACCGGCGCGGTCGGGACCATCGAGTTCGAGCCCGGGCTTCAGGAGGACCTGCCGGAGAAGCTCGACGAGCTCTTTCCGCCCGGCGACGAGTACGCCCACGAGCAGCGGTGGCACGACGGGAATGGGCATTCGCACCTGCAGGCCACCACGCTGAGCCCCTCCATCACGGTGCCGGTGGGGGACGGCGCGCCAATCCTCGGCACGTGGCAGCAGATTTTTCACCTCGAATGCGACGTCAAACCGCGCGACCGGACCGTCGTCGTGACTGTGCGCGGGGACTGATCGGGACGAGGAAAGAGGGGGGATTATACCAATTGCGAGCGTTCAATGTGCATCATTGCTCCTATCTGTTTACGTAGGGACGACCCGCCGGTCGTCCCTACACCGAGATGGAGGCAAAATCTACCTTTCGGTTCCCATTTATTGACAGCGCCGACCCCTCTGGATCTGCACACCGATTCGGCGCAGACGGGATTATCTCCGTAGTTGCTGCTCTTCGGCTAATTTTGCAAGGCCTACGCGTGTCTCGCGCTTTCTCGCGCCCGGGTCTTTAGGAAAAAGGCCCAAGAATCGCGTCCGAGGACGCATCGGATCAGTTTGTCGCCGGATGGTCGCCGTTCGTAGGAGCCAGGAGGTCGGTCCCTTCAAAGGCCTTGGCCTCATCGAGGAAGAGCTGGCGGTGAGGGAAGGGGATCTCAATGCCGGCCTCGCGGAGCGCTTCGCGGACCTTTTCGGTGTACTCCCACCGAATGGGGACCTCATCGCTCGGGGTTCGGATGTAAAGGCGGAAGGTCATATTCACGCTGGAATCGGCCATCTCCGTGACAACCACGCTTGGGGAGGGTTCCGAGAGTACTCGGTCGTCGTTCTCGGGGAGGGGAAGGAGTACCTGTCGGGCCTCCTCGGGATGCTCTTTGTATGCGATCCCAAACGGAATGTCGACCCGAAGGACATTCCGCTTGGTGTGGTTCATCAGCTGCTGCGTGATCATGTGCGTGTTCGGGAGCACCATGATTCGGTTTCGGACCGTCCGAAGGCGGGTGGAACGGAGTGTGATTTCGTCCACCTGTCCGTACTGGTCGTCGATCTCGATGTAGTCGCCGACCTGGAACGGCTTGTCAACGAGGACCGTGACACCTGCGATAAAGTTCTCCAGCGAATCGCGCGCGGCGAAACCGGCCACGATGCCCGCAATGCCCAGTCCCCCGACGAGCACTGCAACGTTCACGCCGAGTTGATCGAGGACCACGGTACCGATGAAAAAGAACGCCGCCACCCGGAAGGTTTTTAACAGCAGGCTTTGGAGGCCCGGCTCGATGCTGTCGCTCTGATCAAGGGTGCGATCGAAGGTCAGATAGAGGGCCCGATAGATGACGTAAAGCAGCAGAAACGCGGCCAGAGACTGCAGCCCGCGCTCGGTGAGCAGGCCGAGGAGGTAAAGAGCTCCCGACATGAGGTGATCGTACAACCCCTCTAAGTTTCCGTCGAGGAAGAGACGGAGTCCCTCACTGAAGGCATTGCTGAAGCGGTTGACGGCCTCGTCGACGGGGGCAGCCTGGGTGGTATCCGGCGTGGTTCTGAAACGGTTCGTAACGGATTGAGGCGATACCATAAGGCCGTAGAATGCCAGGTTGAGGAGGGCGAATCTTCATCACGTCGATTCGGCGCGCAGACGAGCGGCGGCAAGGGTGTTTTTGAGGAGCATCGCCCGGGTCATGAGCCCCACGCCGCCGGGCACGGGGGTAATGCGGGCGGCCTTGGGGCGTACCTCGTCAAAGGCCACGTCCCCAACGAGTCGGTAGCCCCGCTCGGCGGCGTCGTCCTCCACCCGGTTGATGCCAACGTCGATCACCACGGCCTCCTCCTGCACCATGTCGCCGCCGATAAAAGCGGCCTGGCCGGCGGCTGCCACGAGCAGATCCGCCCGCCGCGTGTGGGCGGCCAGGTCCTGGGTGCGGCTGTGGCAGACGGTCACGGTGGCGTTGGCTGTGCGACGGAGCAGCAGATTGGCCAGGGGCTTGCCGACGATGTTGGAGCGGCCCACGATGACGGCGTCCATGCCTTCCGGGTCGATGTTGGACCGAGAAAGCATCTGCATGATGCCGTACGGGGTGGCTGGGATGTAGCGGGGCGTGCCGCGCAGCAGGCGCCCCAGGTTCTCGGGGTGGAAGCCGTCGACGTCCTTCTCCGGATCCACGGCGTCGATGATGGCCTGCTCGTCGATGTGGTCGGGGAGGGGAAGCTGTACGAGAATGCCGTCCACGGACACATCCGCGTTCAGGTCAGAGATCAGATCCAGGAGGTCGGGCTGCGACGTGTCGGCGTCGAGGTGGTGCGTCTCGGTGTCGATGCCGACCTCCGCGGCGTCCTTTTCTTTGCCGCGCACGTAGGCCTCGGACGCGGGGTTATCCCCCACCAGGACCGCGGAGAGAAACGGAGGACGGTGGCCTGCGTCGGTCCACTCTTCAATGTCGGCGCGCACCTCGTCGCGCACTGCTTGAGAGAGGTCACGTCCGTCGATAAGGTCGGCGTCCGGGGCGTCGGTCATTGGGCAAATGGGGGCACGTCGATGCGAAAAGAGCAGGTGAGTTCTGACGGGGCCTGTAAGCTACGAAATCCTCGGGTGTGCAGAAACGAGTCCGGACGAAGAATCTGGGACAATTGTGGGCCGTGCCCCGGGACCCGGGGGAACACTCAGCAAAACCACGCGGTTGCAGGCGTCGGTTCGCAGTGGCAGAGGCCGAGCCTGTGCCGACGGGGTTATGATTGTAAGGCCCCGCGATCCGCTCTGCACAGTCGTTTCGGATACGAACTCAGCACACACATGCAGACGCAAGAGTATCGGGTTGGCATTCTCGGGGCCACGGGGGCCGTCGGGCAGACCTTCATTCGGTTGTTGAGCGATCATCCCTGGTTTACGGTGACGGCCGTGGCCGCCTCCGAGCGATCCGCCGGCCAGTCGTATCGGGCGGCCACAAACTGGCTCAGCGGCGCCCCCATTCCAGAGCACGTGGCCGACCTGACGGTTCAGCACACCGACCCGTCGGCCATGGAGTGCGATTTCGTCTTTTCCGCCCTCAGCTCTTCGGTGGCCGGGGAGATCGAAGCGGAGTTTGCCACCGCCGGCGTGCCGGTCGTGTCGAACGCCAAAAACTACCGCCTGGACGCTCACGTGCCGCTTCTCATCCCGGAGGTGAACCCCGACCATCTCGCCCTGATTGACGAGCAGTCGTGGGGCTCCGAGGGCTTCATCGTCACCAATCCCAACTGTTCCACCACGGGACTCATCTGTGGGCTCCATCCCCTCATGGACACGTTCGACCTGGAGGCCGTGCAGGTGACGATGCTGCAGGCCCTCTCCGGGGCCGGCTACCCGGGCGTCCCGTCGCTCGACGCGGTGGGCAACGTGATTCCACACATCGGGGGAGAGGAGGAGAAGCTGGCGACCGAGCCGCGCAAGATTCTCGGTTCGCTGGAGGGGGACCGGGTGGCGCCCGCGGACCTGACCCTCAGCGCCCAATGCACACGGGTGCCGGTCCGCAATGGCCACCTCGCGTGCGCGTCGGTGCGGTTCCGGGACGACGTGGATGCCGACGCGGTGGAGGCGGCGCTCCGCGACTTCCGGGCGCCCGCCGTGACCGAATCGCTGCCGAGCCGTCCCGACCCGTTCGTGCAGGTGCTCGATGCGCCGGACGCCCCCCAGCCCCAGCGCCATGTGAAGGCGGGGGGCGGCATGACGGTCTCGGTGGGTCGCCTGCAGGACTGCCCCGTGAACGACGTGAAATTCGTTCTGCTCTCCCACAACACGGTTCGGGGCGCCGCTGGCGGAGCCATCCTCAACGCGGAACTGTTGGCCAC
>JBDGQM010000048.1:0-10580 GCA_042219065.1 Salinibacter sp.
TTGATGCGATCGCCGTGGCTGGAGCAATCGTACGTCAGGAATTTCCGTTCCGGCACGGAGGCGCGCCCGCCTCTGATCAGCAAAACAGCCCCGTGAGAGTGGGAGAAAGGGGGCGTGGGCGCACGGACACACTGCCCCGGAGAGAGGCAACCTCAGGCCTTGAGCCAAGATGCGATTGCCGTAGTTGAACCCCACGGAGAATCAGTCTCCGATCATCGATCAGACTCCTTTTTGTGAGGTGAGGTGTGCAAGAGTCTGATCTATCTCCTCGAAGTCAGGGTGACGGCCGGCGTTGTCCAGGACCTCAGCGTACTGAACCACGCCCTCGCGGTCAATAACAAACGCCGATCGTTTCGCAATCCGGTCCAGCCCCATGTCCGTGAAGTTCTGGTCGTACTTCGTCCCGTAGAGCCCACTCACCTCGGCGTCGTGATCGCTCAGGAGGGGGAAATCGATTCCGTGGACCGACTGAAACTCCGAAAGCACGAAGGGGGAGTCCGTGGAGATTCCGACGACATGGGCATCGCCGAACGCCTCATAGTCTGTGCTGACGGTATTAAGTTCAGAGGTGCACACACTGGTGAACGCTCCGGGGAAAAACAGGAGTACGACAGGCGAGTCGCGGTGTTGAGACAACCGCCAGGGGGTTTCGTCGCTCGTAAACAGGGTAAAGTCGGGAGCTTCATCCCCCTCCTGGGGTGGAGACTCGGTCGTTGGGTGACTCATATCGGTAGCAATCTGGGTAGAAGAGGTAGAAGAACAGGAAAGACAGTCTGCAGGACTACTCAAACCGGATGGCCCGGACCGGCTCAACGCGAGCGGCCACCCGGGACGGCACGTAGGCGGCGGCCCCACAGAGCAAAATCGTGGCAATGGCTACGAGGATAAAGTCCCATGGGTTCAGTCCGATGGGGGCTGTGCTCATGTAGTAGGCCTCGGCCGGCAACGAAATGATGCCGAACTGTTGCTGAAGGAGAGCCAGCGAGAGCGCCAACCCGGCCCCGATGGCCGTTCCCACCGATCCAATGAGAAGACCCAGCATCAAAAACAGGCGCTTGAGGGTGCCGCCCGAAGTGCCTAGGCTTTTCAGAACACCAATCTCCCGGGTTTTTTCCAAGATCAGCATGAGAAGCGTGCCAATGATGTTGAAGGCCGCAACAATGATAATCACCCCGATCACGAGCGGGATGATGCTCTGCTGCAGATCCACCCACGCAAATAAGCCCGCATACTGCTGATAAATTGTCCGTGCCGCCACGGGAAACCCGAATCGGTTCTCAATGGTGACGGCGAGCGAATCGATCTGCGATCGGTCGGCAACCGTTACGTTGAACCGACTGACGGACGTCGGGGGGACGTTCCCCAGCCAGCGGGCTGTGTTCACGTCGCCGAAGACGTAGACGTCGTCGATGTTTTGGAGAGAGGTGTCGTAAATGCCCCGCACCCGAAACTGCTTAACGCGGGGGGGCTGAAGACCCCCGCTCTGTTCGCCGGCGGCGCTCTGCTGAAGGGCAAACGCCGTCACCAGGTCCCCCACGCTGAGCCCCAGCCGGGTCGCCAGCTCGCGCCCCACCACGAGCCCCGGCGAGTCCTCATCTGTGTCCGCCCATTTGAGCCCGCCCGTCTCAAGTCGGTTGTCCAGATACGACGGGAGCTGCTCCACCCCCAGCAAGACTACCCCATCGATCTCGTCGTCCGAATGCCGGAGCAACACCGGCTGCTCCACCACCGGAGCCACCTGGGCCACGCCGTCCATCGCCGAAAGCTCAGATCGTAGGGAGTCACTGTCATCCAGGGGCTGGTCCTGCACATAGCTCGTCACCTGGATGTGCGCCCCGAACCCAACGATTTTGTTTTCAATCTCGCGGCTGAAGCCCCGAACGATCGCAAGAGCCAACAGAAGTGCCGCAACACCGAGGGTCACCCCTCCGATGGCAACGTATGTAATGAATCGAAGGAAGCTCCGTCCCTCAGATTGGCCTTCGGCGCCCCACAGATACCGCAGGGACATGAAGTGCTCGAATCGGAACGGCACGAGTGGGACACCGGGAATGCTCAGGCAGGGCAGAAGACGAGCACGAGCAACGTCGCGCTAGATCCAGTAGACCGACTCGGGACTGAGAAGATCCAACGTCGTTCTGGGCCGGGGACGAACAAGCTGTAACGAGGACCCGTATTTTGAGGCACAGAGTAGCGACATTGTCACTCATCAACCGGCGGCTCAGCCCGTAGTCCTCCTTATGCAAAACGCCTACACAGAGACCCCGACCCCCGAGAACGAACCCACGCTGTCGTACGAGCCCGGCTCCGAGGAACGTCGCTCCGTTCAGCAGAGGCTGGAGGAACTTCGAAACCAGACGATCGAGATCCCAGCCTTCATCGGCGGAGAGCCGGTGTATCCCGGATCGACCTCCGAGGTGGTGCCCCCCCACGACCATCAGCACCTGCTCGGGCACGTACACCAGTCCGGGGGCGATGAGGTCGAGCAGGCCATTGAGGCCGCACAGGAGGCGAAGGTCGAATGGGCCGCCATGGATTTCTCGGATCGGGCCGCCATTTTCCTCCGCGCGGCCGACCTGATCGCGGGCCCGTACCGTGACACGCTCAACGCCGCTACTATGCTCGGGCAGGGCAAGAGCATTCACCAGGCCGAAATCGACGCCGCCTGCGAGCTCATCGACTTTCTCCGCTTCAACGTCCACTACGCGGAGCAAATCTATCGGGACCAGCCCAATGACTCGCGGGGCATCTGGAACCAGATGCAGTATCGGCCGCTCGAAGGCTTCGTGCTGGCCGTGACCCCGTTCAACTTCACGGCCATTCAGGGCAACCTGCCCACCGCCCCTGCCCTGATGGGAAACACCGTTCTCTGGAAGCCGGCCTCCCGGTCGGTCTACTCGGCCTTCTTCACGTACAAGATTCTGGAAGAGGCCGGCCTCCCTCCCGGGGTCATCAACATGCTTCCCGCCGACGACGGAGCGGCGGTCGGAACCCCGGCGATCGAGTCCGAGCACTTCGCCGGGCTTCACTTCACCGGATCGGTCGAGACGTTCGATCACCTGTGGACGGAGATCGGGCAAAACCTCGACACGTACCGCACCTACCCGACCATTGTCGGGGAGACCGGCGGGAAAGACTTCATTGTGGCCCACTCTTCTACGAACGTGGAACAGGTATCGACGGCCGTCGTCCGCGGGGCCTTTGAGTATCAGGGACAAAAGTGCTCCGCCTCCTCCCGCCTGTACATGCCCGAGTCGGTCTGGCCGGAAATCCGCGACGAAATGACCGCGCAGCTGGATGAGATCAGCGTGGGGCCCCCGGAAGACTTCACCAACTTCATCAACGCCGTTATCGATGCACGGGCGTTCGACAAGATCGTGAGCTACATCGAGCACGTCCGGGAGTCGGACGACGCCGAGATCATCTACGGCGGCAGCTACGACGATTCGGCCGGCTACTTCATCGAGCCCACCGTCGTTCGTGCCCACGATCCCAAGGCGAAGACGATGCGGGAAGAAATCTTTGGGCCGGTGGTAACGGTGTACGTGTATCCGGACGATCAGTACGCCTCTACCCTCTCACTGGTCGACGAGACCTCCCCCTACGGACTGACCGGCTCAATCTTTGCGCGCGACCGCTCGGCCATCAAGCTGGCGAGCGACGTTCTCGAGCCGGCGGCGGGCAACTTCTACATCAACGACAAGCCGACCGGTGCCGTCGTAGGCCAGCAGCCCTTCGGGGGGGCCCGACGATCCGGCACCAACGACAAAGCTGGGTCCGCCTACAACCTGATGCGCTGGGTGTCGCCCCGTGCCATCAAGGAAAACTTCGACCCGGCCACGCACTACGGCTACGCCTGGAATCAGCCGGACGAAAGCGACATGGCCGACGAACCGCGTGCGGAGGCCGGAGATGGAGCTGTTACCTGACCCGTTGCCGTCCGGTCCGCCTACACGGCGTACTGTGTAGCCCTGCCGTCGACACCCGTGGAGCACTCGCCCAAGACTCCTGACCTTTCGCGTGGCGCCCTGTGCTAACAACGTTCAAAAGCACTCATCATCCCGGGGATGCGCCGTGGGGCCTTGTCTACACGCGCTTCCTCGCTCGTCCCCTCAGCGTGTGCACAATTCCCCTCATGATCGGGGCGACCACCTCGGCCCTTCTCGACCAGTCGGTGTGGGGATATCTCGTCTGGGGCCTCCCCATCGCCCTCGGCCTGGCAACGGTCTGGACTCACTTCTCCATGTCTCGCACTATCGCCGAGGTCGGATTCCGGTCCGGCCAGGCCGCTCTCCGAAGCGTCCACGATGTCCTCCGAGGACGGCCGTACGAATGGAAACCGATCTTCAGTGTCCGGGCCACCACCATGCGCGTCGAAATCTCGATCGGACGAACGACGTACCTGCTCTATCCAAAGCAGTGGCCCGACTACGACGCCCTCAAGGACGCGGCCCGGCAGTCGTTCCGGCCCGAATCCCCGGCCGCCCCCGCGTCGTCTTCCACGTGAACGCGGCCAGAGTCGACGGTTTGTAGGCGACTTGCCTGTCGGGACGCCCCGAGCCCCGAAAGGACGAAAACTGCTCACGCAGCCGCACCGCACCCTTCACGGCGACCCCACGTTTTCTGTGGGTAAAGCCCCTCCGGGCTTGCATCGCCCGCCATGGTGCGACCAAGACTGCTGCTAACGGCGGGTTAACCGAAAAAATTTCACTTGGCAATTTGATTTGCAATAACGGAAGCAAACATCCATGTCCAGGCTGGAGATTGACCGCGATGACAACGTGCCTATTGGCGAGCAACTGGTAAACCAGCTCCGCTATCTGATCGCCTGCGGTCATTTCAACATCAACGAGACGCTTCCGTCCACCCGGTCCCTTGGAGATCAACTCGACATTTCGTTCCACACAGTCCGCGACGCGTACCAGACGCTCGAAGAGGAAGGCCTGCTGAGTTCCCGTGTAGGTAGCGGATACACGGTCGAGGAGCGTACGCCCCTTGACAAAAGCGAGCGTATGGAGCGAGGCGCGAAGGTCGTGAACGACACGCTTCGACAGCTCGTAGGGCTCGGCCTGAGCGACGCCGAGATCGAGTCGCTCTTCCAGGAGCAGGCCACGCTTCTGGACCACGCCGGGCTCGAACGGAAACTGATTACCGTCGGCCCCCACGCAGAGCTCAACCGGATGTGCGCCGATCAGCTCGGCAATGCCCTCCAGAAAACGATCCTGCCGGTGCCCCTCGCTCAGATGGACCGGCACAAAGACGCTGACTTTGCCCTCACCCCGTACCCGCACCTGACGGAGGTTCTGGAGATCCTCTCCCGCACCGATACGCTGGGGTTCTCCACCCATCTGCCCGCCCACGTTCTCGAAGCCGTAACCCGACTTCGAAGCCAGGAGACCCTTGGCCTCGTTACCCGCTACCAGGACTCGATCCCGCCGCTCTCGGAGGACCTGCGCACCGAAACCGCCTACGACGGGCAGGTCATTGCCGCGTCGATTGACGAGGAGACCGACCACTTGCGGGGATTCGTCGACCAGACGGACCTACTCCTCACGACGCCGGCGAGCAAACGTCGGCTTCGGCCCTTCCTGGACGACGCCGCGCATCAGGTGAAGGAGGTTAAAGTGCTTGTGAGCCAAAACTCGGTGGAGGCCATTTCGGATGCGGTCCCGGCGTAGCCTCCGCCCGATGGGAGATTCCCGTTCAGACGGTCCGGGACCGGCTACTCAGCGGCCCCGTCGAGCGGCTCCTCGTCCCCCGAGTCGGCGGCCATCGTCTCCCCGGCAAGGGCAGATTCGTCTTCCCCATCTTCGTCGAGGTCATCCGCTGGTGGCTCTCCGTCGGACGCATCGACGCGAGAGTGCGGAGACGCGTCGGCAAGCTGGGGGCGAGGCTCTTTGGAGGACTCCGGTCGGCCTCCCTCCTTCGGCTGGGTCCAGTGCCCCCAGGCGTCCTGGTCGTACGCCACCGAGACATTCCCGTACGGCGTGTCTGCGGCCAGTGAGATCACCTCGAAGCTTGGGGCCGTACTCTCCTCTTCCTGATCGGGATACTTAACCCGCACGTGGTAGATGCCGAGCAGCATCTTGAGGAACGTATCTTTGATCAGCCGGAGATCCCGAAACGTCAAGTCCGTGTTGTCCAGTTGGCCGTCGTCGATCCGTTCCCGGAACAGCAAGTCGATCAGGTTTTCGAGACGGCGGGGCGAAGGATCATCGAGGCTCCGGCTCGCCGCCTCAACAGAATCGGCGAGCATCAGAATCCCCGTTTCCTTGGAGTCGGGTTTCGGCCCCGGGTAGCGGAACTCAGACTCGAGAACCGTCTGGTCGGATTCCTCCGCGTTACTCAGGGCCTTCTGGTAGAAGTACTCGATTCGGGCCGTGCCGTGGTGCATCGAAATGAACTTGAGCACCCGCTCCGGAAGATTTTTCTCGCGCCCCATCTCTACTCCTTCCTTCACGTGGCTGGCGACGATGAGGGCACTCATCCGCGGCTTCAGGTCGTCGTGGGGATTAGAGATGCTTCGCTGGTTTTCCACGAAATACTCCGGCTTCTTCATCTTCCCGATGTCGTGATAAAGCGCTCCGACCCGCGTGAGCAACGTGTGGGCGCCGATCCGATCGGCAGCGGCCTCCGCAAGGTTTGCGACCTGCAGGGAGTGATTGAAGGACCCCGGCGCCTCCAAGCTGAGCTTCTTCAGAAGGGGGCTGTTGGTGTCCGAGAGCTCCAGCAGGGTTAGGTCCGTCGTGATGTCGAAGATGCGCTCCAACGCCCACAGGAAGAGCGAGGAGGTGATCGTGATTCCGGACGCGACGGCCGCCGCCCCCAGATCCGGCGCCACCCGTTCGAGGGGAAGATCAAGGTAGAGCCAGGTCGCGGTCAGCACGAGCACGTACCCGACGAAAACGAACCCGCCGCTCACGAAGAACTGCCCCCGGTTCTTAATGTCGCGCACACTGAAAATGCCGAACGCCCCGGCGAAAAAGGTGGCAAGGGTAAACTCCAGATCGAGCCCCATCATCTCCCCCCCAGTCAGCGCGAGCAACAGGGTCCCAAACAGTGCAATCCGCGAGTTATAGATGATCGTGAGCAAGACAGACGCCAGGGCCACGGGCACGATGTACATGGACCAGGGCGACCGAATCGCGACCCCATACAGAACAACGACGAATGCTAGGATCACCGAGATGAGGATGAGGTCCCGGTCCTTCGCCCAAATCTGCGGCCGAAGAAGATACAGATAGAAGAAGAAGAGGCCGAATCCCAGGAGCGTGTAGAGGGTTTCTCCTGCGATCTGCTGCGTAACGATGTTGGAGCCGAGTCGATTGCTTCGTGCCCGCCGAAGAGAGGTAAGCTTGCGCTTGATCTCGGGGGTGACCTTCTCCCCCTTCTGTACAATCAGCTCCCCATTCTTCACCCCCCCTTGGATGGCTGTTACGTTGCGGGCCCGCCGATTGCGCTTCCGCATCGTCGCCTTCCGCTGATATCGATGGGAGGGCTCAAAAATGGCCCGGAAAAATGAGAGTGCGGTACGGGCGTGCTCTTGGTTTTGAGAGAACCGGTCGTTGAGCTGCTGCTTCGCAGCATCGAAGGTCTCGTTCAGCCCATAGAGGTCGTCCTTGTTGACTTTGCGTTGGGTTTGGTCATTCTCGTTGCGGACGATGATCTCGTCGGAGAGGATGGAGTCCCGCGGTCGATCCAAGACGCCCGTGCTTAGAAGCTGTGCGCCGACCTCAAAGGCGGCGGTGAGTAGCTGTTCGTGGAGGCGGGCATCATCTTGGGGCTGCTCTGAACGAGAGGACGCAGACAGATCTTTCACCTCTTGAAAATACTGCTGGGCAAGGTAGTCCCACTGCTCATCACTCAGGGTCGCCAGTGCCTTACGGCGGTTCTGAATATATCGAGACGAATCTCTGCGGGCTGCCTCCTGCTCGCCCCGCTCCCGGTGGTAGCGGTAGCTTGCGTAGGCCTCAAGCGTACGGTTCAACTGACGACGAAGGGTGTTCCGATTCTCCGCCATGCGCTGGGCGGCATCCGGGACGATCCGGAAATAAGCGGGGGTCTGCTTGCGGACCGTGTCCCGCTTGGCCTCAACCCGCTCTTCGTCGAGGTAGACCGGGAAGTTGAAGGGAGCGGTCAGGGTCGACTGGCGCCACGTATCGCCCACCTCGACGGTATACTCATAGAAATCGCCGCGCGGAAATGCAGCGACGGTCAGTGCGACGAGGACGACGAAAAGCCCCCCACGCACCAGCCACTTGCGCCACTCCGTTTCGTCCTCCGATTCGTCCTCCGACTCAAGGGTGCGCCCCACAGGCTGGGCGGTCGGACGGCGCCAGCCAAACATCTCAAGGAGTCCCATGATCAACCAAGGAGACAATGGCTGTTGCAGCGCTCTATCCCCGTTCGAACGAACTGCAACGGGATACTAACGGAAGTCTGAATGCGTGCAGGGGCACAGAGGATCCTCGATGCCCGATCTGCTCGCGCGCTTGCGGAGATGCTACGGGTTCTGCGTCAGCGTCTCGGCATCCATCCCAGGGCCCGGGCCGATCCGGACAGTGTCGGATGGAGTGGGGAACGATGCCGGAGCCCCCCGGAGCGTGTCGACAAATTGCTCGGCCGTATCGCGGCTGATGATGATCTGTCCCTCGTCGTTGGTCCGGGTAGTGGGGTAAGGATAACCTTCGAGAAACAGGCGGAGGCTATCCAACTGGTTCTCCACAGTGATGCGGCGCGCAAACGGGAAGACCTGCGCCTCCCCCGGTTCAATCCAGTAGGGACGACGCAGATCGTCGTCCTGTTGGACCCGCATGCCCGCCACGACGGACGTGGCTTCGACGGTCAGGTAGAGCGTATCGCCCAGTTGCACGTCCGCGGGTGGTCGGCGGGGTTGGGACGCGGATGCCGCCCCTGTCGTCGCTGTGCCGGCCGTTGCCGTATCGGCAGCGGCGTTCGTGTCCGGCGGCGCCGAGGGGCCGGTGCGGCCTGCGGAGGCAGCCGGCTCCGGCGACGTTCCGCCGCCCTCCCCCCCGAAGTAGACGCTCGCTCCCCCAGCCCCGAGCGCAAGAACGAGAAGCACGAGGGCCACGGCGGCAAGCGTTCCGCCGTATTGGCTCCACAGTCGCTGAACACCCGAATCGACCGACGAGGACGCCGACGCTGCCCCCTCCCGGCCCGATGCGGATCGTTCGGAGCCCGGGGACTGTGGGGACGACGATGGAGAGTCGGCCCAAACTCGTTCAGTTCTGCGGTCTTCGTCGTGGTCGGACGGGTCCGGTATGTCTCCTGATTCTGAGTCCGAAGACGTCTTCTCCCCGACCGCTCCTTCCCGTGGGTCCGGCGCGGGACTCTCAGCGGAGTCGGCAGCAGGGTCGGGGGCAGGCTCTCGATTGGCGGGGGACGAGGCACGGGGCTCCGACGAGTCCGGATCGCCCGTGTCCGACGCTGGCGCGCCCAAAAATTGGGCAGCCAGCTGATCCTCGTAATCCTCCTCGAGCGCCGCCTCCAACTGTTCGACTACTGGATCGGACGGAATGCCCAGGGTCTGGGCGTAGGCCCGGATGAAGGCCTTCAGGTACACGTCATTCATTCGGGGCTTCTCGTACAGCGTGCCCTCTTCGAACTCCTGGATGTGGGACTCGGGCACCTGGGTCGCCTCGTGCAGCGCCGCAATACTGACGTCGCGCTGCTCGCGGATTTGCCGAAGGTCGCGGGCGAACCGCTGGAAGGCACTAGGGACCGACTCGTCGGACATGGCAGCAGGGGTATGCTCGGTGGTAGTCCCAATGGAACCGTCGCCGAGGAGGTATACCGGAGCTGTTCTGGCAAACCCCCAACAGAAAAGGCCGTTCCGGCCTGCGGTCGGCAGGGGAACGGCCTCGGAGATTCAAAGATGTCGGGACGGCGGGATTTGAACCCGCGACCTCATGTACCCCATACATGTGCGCTACCGAGCTGCGCCACGTCCCGAGATCGAAACTTCAAGGGGCTGTAATGAGGAAAGAGCACGCAAGTTCTGACAAACGGCGCGGATCCGCGGAGTCAACCCTGTGAGTTCTCGACGAAGGCAGCTCTTCCGACGATCGCCTGTTGAAGATGACTCTTGCGGCACGGACGCTCATCCGCCCCCATCCCCCGAAACAGCCCGGCGTGCGGGAGCGAGAGGATGGGAGGAGGCGCGAGGACAAGGCCCAGAAGAACAGATTCCATGCTCAAGGTGAAAGTCATTATACCAATTGCGAGCGTTCAATGTACATTATTGCTCCTATCCGTTTATGTAGGGACGACCCGCCGGTCGTCCCTACATCGATATGGAGGCAAAATCCACCTTTCGGTTCCCATTTGTTGACCGCGCCGACCCCTTTGGAGCTGTACACCGATTCGGCGCAGACGGTATTAAGTAGGTCAAGGGAAGAACATTAGCCGTGCATCCGAAAAACCCTGGGCAGTCATCCCGCACACCGACAGCTGTCGGGGATCTCTTCGCATCAGGCGGTGCTCACGATCGAAAAGATCCTGATCCCGACTGCCGTCGGGAGACGTGCTCACGAAGGGTTTTTCGGGTGCGAGAGAAATAA
>JBDGQM010000049.1:0-4091 GCA_042219065.1 Salinibacter sp.
TGCTCGGCGATGGCCCGCCAACTGAACTGCTCCTCCACGCGCTGGCGCGCCGCGGTGCCCATCGTCTCGCGCCGGTCCGGGGCGGCCATGAGGGCGTTCACCCCGTCCGCGAGGCCCTGCGCGAACGCGTCTGGGTCTGCCGGTTCCACGTCGTCTCCGCCCGTCGGGTCGACGTCGACCAGGAGGCCCGTTTCGTCGGGCACCACAATTTCGGGGATGCCGCCCACCCGCGAGGCCACGACCGGCGTCTCGCACGCCATCGCCTCCAGGTTGATGATGCCGAACGGCTCGTAGACGCTGGGGCAGACGAAGACCGAGGCGTGCGTGTACATCGTGATCACGTCCTCGCGCGGCAGCATCTCGTCGATCCAGACGATGCGGTTCTCGGTCTCGGTCCGGGCCGTCTCCACGCGCGCCTCCATCTCCGCCCCGATTTCCTCGGTGTCGGGCGCCCCCGCGCAGAGCACCACCTGAATGTCGGACTCGAACTGGTGGATTGCCTCCACGAGGTGCAGGATGCCCTTCTGGCGCGTGATGCGGCCCACGAAGAGCACGAACGGCTGGTCGGGGTCCACGCCGTAGTCCTCCAGCACCGACCGGTCGGGCCGGGGGCGATACTGGTCGATGTCGATGCCGTTGTGGATGACCTCCGTCTCGGCGCCCCCCACGTCGTAGAGGTTTTGCACGTCCTCTTTCATCGCGCCGGAGACCGCCACAATTCCGTCCGCGTTCTCGTAGGCGGTGCGCTCGACCCACGAGGAGCCGTCGTACCCGGTGCCCAACTGCTCGCGCTTCCAGGGACGGTGCGGCTCCAGCGAGTGCGTGGTCAGGACCAGGTTCCCGCCCGTCAGTTGCTTGGTGAGACACCCGGCCAGGTGCGAGTACCAGGTGTGGCCGTGAATGATGTCGGCGTCGGCCACCGAGCCCGCCATGATGAGGTCGCGCGCCATCGCGTCCATGAACTTGGCGTGGCGCTCGTCCTGGCGGGGCAGCTCAAAGTCCGGCGCCACGCCGCGGACCCGGAGGTTGTCGTGCGTCTCGTCCTGCTCGCCGAAGCAGAGCACCTCGATCTCGTGAGCGCCGTCGTCCAGCGCGGCCAGTTCGCGGGTGAGATACTCGACGTGCACGCCGGCGCCGCCGTAGACGTTGGGGGGGTACTCGTTGGTGAGGATTACGATCTTCATAGCTTTGGAGCTTCGATTTGCGTCGCTGGCAGAAAGGAGAGGAGTTGCTTCGTCGGGAGCGGCTGGAGAGGGCACGGGAGCGTGGGGGCAGGGGAGCTTGGAAAGCGGAGGACGCCCTCAGTCACACTCTCAACCCCCGCGCACCCGTGCTCCCACGCTCAAATGATCGTGTCGTCCGGGATCTTGGTGTTTTTCGGGATGACGACGATGCCGTCGCGGATGTGGTACAGGTCCTCTTCGGCCTCCTGCACGTCGTCCTGGTTTTTGATGATGCACCGCTTGCCGATGGAGACGTTTTTGTCGATGATGGCCCCCTCGACGTACGACTCTTCGCCGATGCCGGGATCTTCCGGGCCCTCCACGATGTCGCGCTCCTCCATGTCGTGCCAGCGGAAGTGGTCGGTCCCCATCATCACGCTGTTCTTGAGCGTCGTGTCGGGGCCGATGTACGAGCGAATGCCCACGACGGACTGGGACACCTGGCTGCGTTCGACCAGGCTTCCCTCGGCGATCAGCGAATCCTGCACGGTGGAGTTTTGGACCTTCGCCGGCGGAAGCATCCGGGCTCGCGTGTAAAGGGGGCGGTTGGGGTCGTACAGGTTGAAGGGCGGCTCCGGCTCGGCCAGCATCAGGTTGGCCTCGTAGAAAGAGCGAATGGTGCCGATGTCGCTCCAGTAGTCGGCGAAGGGATAGCTCGCCACCCGCATCTGGTCGATGGCCTTCGGGATGATCTGGTTGCCAAAGTCGTGGTCGTCCGGGTTGGCGCCGAGCAGCTCGCGCAGCGGCTCCCGGTCGAAGATGTACATGCCCATCGACGCGAGATAGGTGCGCCCCTCCGCTTCGAGCTCGGGTGCGACCGGGCTCTCCAGGCCGTCGAGCTCGTCGGCGGCGGGCTTCTCGTGGAATTCTGTGATGATGTCCTCGTCGTCAGTCTTGAGGATGCCGAAGGCCGTCGCGGCGTCGGCCGTCACGGGGATGGTGCCCAGGGTCACGTCCGCCTCCGTCTCGTGGTGGTGGGCCAGCATGTTGCGGTAGTCCATCGAGTAGAGCTGGTCGCCCGACAAGATGAGCACGTGCTGGTGCCGATGGCCCTCGATGTGCGGCAGGCTGCGCCGCACCGCGTCGGCCGTGCCCTGGAACCAGTCCTTGGAGGAGGGCGTCTGCTCGGCGGCCAGGATCGAGACGAAGCCGTTGCTGAACCGGTCGAACTGGTAGGCGCGGGCGAGGTGGCGATTCAGGCTGGCCGAGTTGAACTGGGTGAGGACGAAGATGCGCGTGATGCCCGAGTTGATGCTCGTCGAGATGGGGACGTCGATCAGCCGGTAGCGCCCGGCGAGGGGCACGGCCGGCTTGGCCCGGAGCTTGGTGAGCGGGTACAGGCGGGTGCCTTTGCCGCCGCCGAGGATGACGGTGAGGATGGAGGTGTCAAGCGACGTGGACATGAAACCGGGGAGCGTGCGAGAAAGAAGCCGTCGGAAGGGGGCGCAGCAGGGTGATTGGATCGTGGGCTCACCAAGAAAGGAAGCCGACGGGTATGATGCAATACGAAAGCGGCTCGCCCTGGCGCCCCCTGGACGCGGCGGGCCTCGCTACCGCGCGACGACGATCTTGCGCGTGAGTTGGACGGAGTCGCCCCGGATCCGGAGAAAGTACGGGCCACTGGCACGCCGGGCGGCACGCACGCGAAATCGATGAATCTTGCCTGCCTCGGCGCGCCCGTCGTGAAGCAGGCGGACGCGGCGGCCCGTCACGTCGTACAGCCCCACGCGGAGGGGCTGGGTCTCACGGAGGGTGAGGCGGACCACGGACTCACCGCGGGTCGGGTTGGGGGCGGGGCCGTCCACGAGGACAGGGGCGGACGGCAGAATTTTTACGGGCTGGGTGCGTCGGGTACGCACAGTTCCCTCCGTCGAAATGTGTCGCAGTCGGAACCGATGGGTCCCTGGGCGCAGGTCGGGGAAGGAAACCCGGTTGTCCTCCGCGTCGGCATTGTCCTTCGTGTCAGCGCTGTTCCCCTCGATGGTCTTCTCCAGCTGCCAGGTGACCGCCTCGGGCGGCTTGCGCTCGATCTCAATCCGGGCGGTCTGGGCCGCCGCCGAGATGGACCACCGAAGCGTCGCGCCCCGCTTTTGTCGGGTGCCCGTGAACGAAAGGATGGGCGAAAGCCGCGGCTGCACCACGAACAACCCCTGCCCGATGCTGCTGACGAGCACGATGTTGCGATCAAAAAACGGGTAGGTGCTCCACGCGCCCCGAAACTGGGCCGCATTGCTGCTTGGGTAGGTGTCAAAGTAGGCCACCTCCTCCGGATCTTTCGGGGCGGCCACGTCCAGCACACGAAGCCCGCTCTCGTAGTTGGCCTGATAGGAATAGTTGCCGTCGATGTACTGGTTGTGGTCGATGGCCCCGGTCGATCCCAAATAGCTCGTCACGAACGTGGGGTTGTCCAGGTCCGTCACATTAAGGACGATGGTGCGGGTCCGGTCGACGAGTCCGTTCCGTTCGTCCAACTCGTCGTCGACGTACAGGTAGCGGTGGTCTTCCGTGAGCCACGCCTGATGGACGTATCCGACGTCCGGATACTCGCCCTCGGCAATCGTCACCGGGGCGTCCTTATCGGTTACGTTGGCGATGTTGAGGACGGTCTCATTGGCGTTGAAGCAAATCTCGTCGCCCTGATACTCCGAATCCGGCCCCCGGTACGTGACACACTGCGTGTCGTGGGTGTACCCCGCATCGTCGGCGCGCCCCGCCTCCGATGCGCTCGCTGAGGAGCGAGCGAGTCCTGCCGACGGGGACTGCGCCGAAAAGCGCTCCGAACGGCTGGACTGTCCGGACCCCTCGGAGGCGTCGGGGAAGCATCCCGCGAAGGTGGGCGCGGCGGGGGACTGCACGTTGACCATGTGG
>JBDGQM010000049.1:4191-5931 GCA_042219065.1 Salinibacter sp.
GGGGAAGCATCCCGCGAAGGTGGGCGCGGCGGGGGACTGCACGTTGACCATGTGGAGCCCGCCGCCGCAGGTCTCGGCCGACCCCGAGGCATCCCCGCCGACGATGTAGGCAAATCCCGTCTCCACGTTCACGGCCACGTTGTGGGCGGTCTCGAGGCGGACCGACTCGCTTCCTTCGTAGTGGGCCGTTTCGTCGAACGTCCGGGGGCGCTCGTCCGGGCTCACGTCGCGGAGCCGGGTGAGGTCGAACACCTGCATGCCGTGGCCGGACGCTTCGCTGACAATGAAGGCGTGGTCGTCGTATACCTTCACGTCGCGCCAGGGGCTCGCCGTCGTATGGGTCGGAAGCTCGCCCACGTAGATCGGCTCCGTGGGGGTGCTCACGTCCACGAACGCCGTGCCGTCGGTGCGGCCGACCAGGGCGTACTCGGTGCCGGTCTTGGGGTCGGTCCAGCCCCACACGTCATTGAGGTCCGTCCCGGCATCTCCGCCCAGGGCATCAATCGAGAGGACGGAGAGCAGGTCGGCGTTGTCACACGGATACCGATCGGCGGTGCCGTCTGTGCACTCGACCGTCTCGCCGGTGATGGACGACTGTCCCTGCGCGGCTCGGGGGGTAAGGCCGAGCGCGATCAGGGCGCAGAGGGCGGCACAGTAGGGGAGGCGCGAGAAGCGTTCGAGGAAGCAGGATCGCACGGGAAAAATCGGCACGGGGAGAGGGCAGTGAGGAGGCTGTGTCGGCAAAGAGGCACGGGCCCAAGGCGGCAGATCTGCAATTTCCGGCGCGGCGAGAAGGTCCGCCGGGCGCGCTTCGGTGAGGCGCCTCGGCGTGGAGACCCGGCCCGCGGTCCGGGTCCTACCGGAAGAGCCGAAGGGCCAGGTTTACGAGGAGCGTGAGCACGACGCTCAGAACGATCATGGTGGTGATGGGGGCATATACTCGAACGTTGTCGCCTTCATAGACGAAATCGCCGGGCAGGCTGCCCAGATCCACGACACGACCGAGCAGGAGAACGAGGCCTCCGAGCAGGGCAAGCCCGAGGCCCAAGTAGACCAGTCCTCGTCCGAGGGTGCTTGCGGTCATCATGCGCGTCACTCTGTGGGAAAATGCTCGTTAGTTTCAACCGGAACCTCCCCCCATGCGTTCATCTGAGCGGCGACGGGCCGGGCAGAAGCAAACCTCTGCCCCGCGCCGTGCGTGAGAGAATCGGACTAAACTTGTACCGATCCGTCACCCATCTCATGGTCAACATTCTCTTCGGCGTTCTCGTCGTTCTTCACGTCATCACGGCCGCCGCGTGGTTCGGGCTGGGGCTTCGCGTGGCGGGGCGTGCCCGCAAGGTCGCTGAAATCGGGGGCGAGGGGGCAGCGGCGCTCGCAACGGACGGCCAATCGTCCGTGCGCCAGATGAACATCTTCATGGTGCTGACGCTCGTCTTCTCCCTCGGGGCCTTCGCCGCGGGCGGACACTTCGCCGCCTACGGCCCCCTGTACCACTCCTCCGTCACGCTGATCGTGCTCCTCACCCTGGACCAGCTCTTCGTGATCCGCCCCGGCTGGAACGCGCTCCGGACGGCCGTGACTGGCGACGGGGTCGATGCGGATGCGGCCGCGTCGGCGCGGAAGAAGGTGGCCATCGGCACCGGGGTGGGCCACTTGCTCTGGCTCATCATCCTCGTCCTCATGCTCTGGAACCGATACCTCGCGGCGTACCTGTAGGGGGGCGCGTTGAGGGTTGAG
>JBDGQM010000049.1:6031-8042 GCA_042219065.1 Salinibacter sp.
GCGTTGAGGGTTGAGCGTTTTGTGTTGAGGGTTTGGTGTTTGAGGTTTGGCGTTGAGGGGCTGGAGCGTGTTTTCGCTGGGCGTTGGGACAGGGCTACTCATCGGGGTCGATTGCGACGGCGCCCTGCTCGTACTGGTCGGGGCGGCGGTGGCGAAGAAACAGGCGACGGGCCGGGGCGTCGGCGGTCGCGTCGAGGTCCATCGACGCGTGGAGCACCGTGTCCTCGTTGCCCGGCGCCTGCGCAATCACTTCGCCGAACGGGTCTGTCACGAACGAGCGGCCCGCGAAGGGCATCTCGCCCTCCCGGCCCACGCGGTTGGCAAGGGCTGTGAACACGCCGTGCTGGAGGGCCGCCACGCGGAGCTCTGCCTCGTACATCCCGTCCGGCCACTCGCCCACCGTTCCGGCCTGCGGCACCACGACAATCTCGGCGTCCTGCAGGGCGAGCGCGCGCAGATACTCGGGATAGTGTCGGTCGTAGCAGATGGCCACCCCCAGCCGCCCCACGGCCGTGTCGTAGACCGGCGCGCCCGTGTCGCCCGGGGCGTAGTAGCCCTGCTCGTGGAAGTGCTCGTACTCGGTGATGTGCATCATGCGCGTCCGGCCCAGCAGGGAGCCGTCCGCGTCCAGAACGGGAGAGGTATCGAACGTGCGGTCCCCGGCCCGCTCCATAAGGTTGAACACGACCACCACCCCGTGCTCCCGGGCGGCCTCGGCGAGGGCCGCGGTCGTGGGGCCCGGTACCGGCTCGGCGAGGTCCAGGGCCGACGCGGACCGCTCGGAGATGGGGACGCGGGGGTAGAAGGGCGTGAACGAAAGCTCGGGGAAGATCACGAGATCGGCCCCGGACGCGGCGGCATCCGCCAGCGCCTCCCGGCCGCGGTCGAGGGCGTCGACCGGAGGGTCGGACACTGCGTGCTGGACGAGGGAAACCTTCATCGGAGGGAAAACGGGTTGGCAAGAGGAAGAGGTTGTTTGAGGAGTCCAAGGGCGTGACGCCGGGAGATCGTTGTGAGAGTGGGCATCGCGCGGCGACCGTCACGGATTCTCGATCCGTCTGGAATACGGGGCAGCTTGAGTCGCTGTTCGGGCGGGTACGGATCGGTCTGTGGAGGAACCTCAGAATAAAATGCTCTCGGGAGCGACTCCGACTGAACGATCCCCGGGCCGGAAGCGTGTTTGCGAAAACGCACTCGTGTCTCTTCCGTTGCCGGTTCCGTCTATGCGCAGTCTCTTCCGCCTTCTTGCCCTTTCGCTTTTGCTCGCTTGGGGGGGCTGCCAGTCCCCAGAGGCGCCGCCCGATGCCGCGGCCGTGATTGACAGTGCCCGCGCGGCGCACGGGGCGCCTGTGCTCGACCGGGCGACCGTCTCGTTCAACTTTCGGGGGGACGACTACCACATCCGCCAGGAGGGGGGACGGTTTCACTACCGGCGCACCTACACCGATTCGCTGGGCCGGTCGGTCACCGAGGGCCTCACCAACGACGGCGTCTACCGGGTCGTGGAGGGGGACACCGCGTCCCTGTCCGACGAAGAACGGTCCGGCATCGAGACCACGGTCAATTCGGTGAGCTACTTTGCGCTGCTGCCCGAGCCGCTCGACGAGCCCGCCGTGCAGCCGTCCTACAGCGGACGCGACACGATCGGCGGGGTGCCCTACCACCGCGTGAAGGTCACCTTTCGGCAGGAAGGAGGGGGGAAAGACTGGCAGGACGTCTTCATGTACTGGTTCCGCACGGACACCTACGCGATGGACTTCCTGGCGTACGCCTTCGGCCTGGGGCCCAACGAGGAGCCGGGCACCCGCTTCCGCGAGGCCTACAACGTGCGTCGGCGCAGCGGCGTCCGAGTGGCCGACTATCACAACTACACGGTCGACACACTGTCCGCGGACCAGATGGCCCAGTATTCGGATCTTCTGGAAAAAGACGCCCTGAAACGGGTCTCGGACATCGAGATCGACAGCGTGCGGGTCCGCCCCCTCAACTGAGTTTCCTTCTCCCCCCAACA
>JBDGQM010000005.1:0-9150 GCA_042219065.1 Salinibacter sp.
CCACGTCGCCGCTGGGGGGCGAGAGCAGCCCCACGGGCACCGCCGCGGCCGCCACGGCCGCCGCCGGCACCAGCAGCACCGATGTGGGCCGCCCGGATCGGGCCAGTCGCCGGGCGGCGGCGTAGCCGGCGGGACCTTTGTGGGACACGATAGCGAGGCCGAGGGCCGGGCCGAGGGCCGGCATGGTCGCGTAGACCGCCCCAATGACCAGGCCCGCGGCCAGGGAGTGCGCCGTCAACTCCAGCGTCGTCGCGTCGAAGGGGAGGTGCAGGTGGGCGAGTTGATGCTGAGCGGCGTGAAGCACGAAGCCGAGAAGAATGCCGCCCGCGATGCCGAATCCCCCGACCGCCGCGTGGTGACCAATGGCACTCGGGATGAGAAAGGCGCCGGTGCTAGCAATCATCGCCCCGCTCGCCCCGCCGTACCCCCACGCCAGACCCCGGGCCCGCCGTTCACTTCGGCCCCCCTCGTCCCGATGAGACCGCGTGCCCAGATAAGCCCCGCCCGCCATCGCCGCGAAGGCCACGCCCCCAATGACCAGCAGCTTCCACAGCGACGCGGCCATCGCAAGCCCCAGGGCCACGACCAGCGCCCCCACGCCGATCCATCCGAGGCGGGTCGGGGCACCGGAAGACTGCACCGGGACGGAACGGCTCATCGTGGAACTGAACAACCAAACCAGAAGGACGTCGCAGTGCTGTCGCATCCCGCCCCCCTGACCGGGACACGGGCAGACGTCAATGGACACCGTCGGGACTGTCGCCGCGCACGTCCGGACGAAGGACGCAGAGGGCCATTACGACAAAAAACCCTCGATCCCGATTCAATTCGGGACCGAGGGAGGGCGGTCCGGACGGGACTCGAACCCGCGACCTCTGCCGTGACAGGGCAGCATTCTGAACCAACTGAACTACCGGACCGTGGTGACTGAATGTCACACATGTCTAAAAGCGAAGACCGGGCGAGTTCCAGACCCCGGAAATGTTCACACAGGTTCAACCCTCGATGTCTCGGTCTCAGATCCCTGTCCCTCCCCGAATCGGACCCTCCAGACGGCCCCGGACCGGGCCCGCAGACGAGCGGACGGGCTCCTTGAATTTCCGACGGGGGATCGTGAGGAGCCCGAAACAACCGTGCACGGGCGGAAACAAAAGTGGCTGCCCGGTCTTAGCAGGGCTGTCTGTAACTGGAAAGGGTCACCCTCCGGTTCAGAAGCACCTGTTCATTGCTCGCCACAAATCCGATTTCCTCCAACGTCAACTGACGCCCCTTATGCCCACCTACAAGTACCGTCGCGAAGACGGGAGCACCTTTGAGGTGCAACAGCGCATTACCGAAGATCCTCTCGACACGTGTCCGGACACCGGGCAGGAGGTTGAGCGCATCATTACCGACAACCCCGGCATCATCTTCAAGGGCGAGGGCTTCCACGTCAACGACTACGATGCGCACGGCCCCAAGCGGAACGGGGCAGAGTCGGGCGACGGAGAGGGGAGTGGAGACGCCGAAGACTAACTTCCGCCCCTTGAGGGCGTCTTGTCGGTTCCGAGCTCTGCGTTCTCTTCAGCGGCGAGGGACGGCCCGCGGCGTGCGTCCATCCAGCCTCGCCGAGATGCCTTCTGCCGGAGCCTCAGCCGCGCCGAACATCCGGGCGCAACCGGCTCATTGCTGGTCCAGGCGTTCGATCGGATGCCACTCGGCGGCCGGCTCTACGGTGATGGTTGGCTCCGGTCCTGCATCGTCCCACCCCTGATCTTCGACCGTCATGAGCGGGGTCACCGTCATGTCGCGGTCCACCACAATCTGGCACGAGAGGCGCATGTCCCCAAACTGACCAATGTCGGTGAGCTTGTCGTGCTCCGCCTCGGTCATCACGCCGGGCTCTCCCTCCTCAAACTCGACCCGACAGGTTGTGCAGTTGGACTGTCCTCCGCACCGATGCCCGAGGTTCACCCCGCAGTCTTCAATGGCCCGCACCAGGCGAGTGCCTTCTTCGACCTCGCACGTGCCGGCACCCTCAATATTGAGTTCGTACATGGAAAAGATAAAAGTTGTGCATGCAACAGAGAAGTGTATCCGGAAAAAGATGAACCGTAGACGAGCACGTCAAGCCCCCGACAGCTCGTTGACGAATCCTTTTCATTTTCCCTGTTCTTAGCGACCGTGTGCCCCGTCGCCCCGACCGAACCCTTGCACAACACACTCGACACGCCGGGATGGTTGAAATAAAGGCGTAACTTGTTGGGTTCTCGGCAGAAGAAGACACGGCGAGTCTGCATATTGGAAAGACTCGGATGTCATTTCGTTCATGCTCCCGCAGCCTGTTTAGATCATGTCCCACTCTTCGTCCGTCGTGCTGGTTACTGAAGACGACCGGTCTCTCGGCACCGGCGACAAGCTCCGTGCGCACACGGAGGGATGGCTGCACCGTGCGTTTTCCATCTTTATTTTTGACGACGACGGCCGCCTTCTGCTCCAGCAGCGAACGGAAGACAAGTACCACTCGGGGGGCCTCTGGTCGAACACGTGCTGCAGCCACCCTCGCCCGGGCGAGTCGTATCGGGAGGCGGCGCGGCGGCGGCTGCCCGAAGAGATGGGCTTTGAGGCTCCGCTCACGCCCGTCTTCGAGGAAACGTACCATCTGCCCGTCGGCGACAACCTCGTCGAACACGAGTACAACCAGATCTTTGTGGGCAGGGCTGCCGATCCCGACGTGCGTCCGAGTGCAGACGAGGTGGCCGACTGGACGTGGGTGCGGCCGGACGCGCTGCGTGACGACGTAGCGGCTCGCCCGACCCACTACACGAGCTGGTTCCGGCATCTTCTCGATCCGGCCCTCGACCGTGCGCCGACGGATGCCGTCTCTTCCAGTCGCTAGGCGGGGCACGGAACCGCGAAGCCGCCCCTCAACGCGCTGGCACTCCCCCCTGGCGGAACTCATCGGCGGCCGATCCCCTCCGATGTAGTGCTGATTCCGCGGTTGTATTCTTGATCCTCTCGTCTTCGTGGCCGACGGCCCCCACCCCTCTCGCCAGTACGCCGGCCTTGCCCTCGTCCTCATCGCCTACGTGGGCGGCATCATCGGCTGGTCCTGCGCGGTGCTCGACGTGTCCTCCTCTCCCTCCTCCGATGCGGACCCTGCCCAGGCGCATCCCCCTGTGTTCATGCAGGCGGCCCTGAGCGAACAGAGATCCCCCCGCGCGGCGTCCCGGCCGTCGATCGGCCACGCGCAGTTCGATCGCGTGCTCCGGACGTTCGTGGACGCGGAGGGACAGGTCGATTACGCGGCCCTGAAGGCACAGATGGACTCCACCCTGGCCCCGTACCTCCAGACGCTGAGCACAGCGCGCCCCGCCTCTCTCGATCGGGACGAGCGCCTCGCGCTTTGGATCAACGCCTACAATGCCTACACGCTGAAGCTGATCGTCGACCACTATCCCGTCACGAACATCCGCACCATCGACGGGCCCTCCCCGAACGGCACCCCGTTCCAGCGCCCCGTCGGGCCGGTGGCCGACACTGTGCGGACCCTCGACGAGATTGAGCACGAGATTATCCGCGAGCGATTCGACGAGGCCCGCATCCACTATGCCCTGGTCTGCGCGGCCAAGAGCTGCCCCCAGCTCCGTCGAGAGGCCTACACCGCCCCCCGCCTCGACGCCCAACTCGACGACCAGGCCCGCCGCTTTCTCCACGCCGAGCGAAAAAACCGGATCCCCGCCGGAAACGGGACCATTGCACTCTCCCGCATCCTGAAATGGTACGGGTCCGACTTTGGCCCGACCCCCGAGGCCGTTCAGCGAAAACTCGCTCCGTACTTCGAGGGCGCCGTGCAGGACTCCCTCGCGGAGGGCGCCTACGAGGTCCGATTCCTGCCCTACGACTGGACCCTGAACGATCCGTCGCTGGACTGGGGCGAGGGCGATCCGGAGTGGACCGCCGAGTCGTAGCGCGTCGTCTGGGGCGAACATTTCACCGCCCCCTGGGTATTTTCGTCCGCGAACGTGTCCTGGAGGTCCCGCCGCGGACCTCTCGGCGTCCTCTTCTATCGATCCGCTTCCCGACACATGGCCTACGAGAACTACGAGCCGGTCATCGGCCTGGAGGTCCACGTCCAGCTCCAGACCGACGCCAAGATTTTTAGTCCCGACGCCGCGGCCTTTGGCGCCGCGCCCAACACGCAGGTCGACCCCATCAGCCTGGGCCACCCGGGCACGCTGCCGGTGCTCAACGAGACGGTGGTCGAGTACGCCCTCCGCCTCGGGCTGGCCACCCAGTGCTCCATCGCGTCCCGGTCGGTCTTCGCCCGCAAGCATTACTTCTATCCCGACCTGCCCAAGGGCTACCAGATCTCCCAGTACGATACGCCGATCTGCTACGACGGCTACGTGGAAATCTTCCCGGGCGAGGACGAGGATCAGGAGGCCTCTGCCCGCACCGACTCCCGACGCATCGGCCTTACCCGCATCCACCTGGAGGAGGACGCGGGCAAGTCGAT
The DNA here is from genome assembly GCA_042219065.1 of Salinibacter sp. Lineage (GTDB taxonomy): Bacteria > Bacteroidota > Rhodothermia > Rhodothermales > Salinibacteraceae > Salinibacter. The sequence continues at coordinate 4,499 of JBDGQM010000005.1, forward strand.
GCACGCCCCCACCGGCGACACCACTCGGCTCGACTTCAACCGGTGCGGCGTGCCGCTGCTGGAACTGGTGACGGAGCCGGACCTGCGCTCCCCGCGCGAGGCGTATCTGTTCCTCCAGCGACTGCGCCAGCTGGTGCGCTACCTCGGCATTAGCGACGGCAACATGGAGGAGGGCTCGCTCCGCTGCGACGCAAACGTGAGCGTGCGGCCTCGGGGCCGCGAGGCGTTCGGGACGCGGACGGAACTGAAGAACATGAACTCGATGCGGCACGTGGAGCAGGCGCTCGACTACGAGATCACGCGCCAAATCGCCGCCGAGGAGCGAGGCGAGTCCATTTCTCAACAGACCCTGCTCTGGAACCCGGACTCGGGCACCACCCGGCCCATGCGGTCGAAGGAGGAGGCCCACGACTACCGCTACCTCCCCGACCCGGACCTCGTGGAGGTCCAGGTGGACGACGACATGATCGAGGAGGTGCGGGCGTCGCTGCCGGAACTGCCACGGGCCCGTCGGCAGCGCTTCATCGACGAGATCGGGCTGCCGCCCTACGACGCGGGCGTCCTCACCGAGGAGCGCGCCGTGGCCCACTACTTCGAGGAGGCCCTCCGCCACCTCTACAAGCGCACGAAGGGCGGCGACACCGACGCGCAGGCCAAGATGGTGTCGAACTTCGTTATGACCGAGGTGATGCGCGTGCTCAATGAGCGCGATCTCGAGATCGACGACCTGACCGTAGGCCCGGAGCGGCTGGCGCAGCTCGTCTTCCTTCGCCTCCAGGACAAGGTGAGCTCCAACGGGGCCCAGGAGGTCTTTGAGGCCATGCTGGAGGAGACGGATAAGAGCGCCGGCCGGATTGCCGACGAGCGCGACCTCATTCAGGTGTCCGATCGCGGGGCCATCGCGCCCCACGTCGACCAGGTGATCGACGAGAATCCCGGCAAGGTGGACACCTACCTGGGCGGGAAAGAAGGGCTCCTCGGGTTTTTCATCGGGCAGGTGATGCAGCGCTTCGACGGCTCCCCGAACCCGGAGGTGGTCCGCTCGCTCCTCCGCGAAAAGCTGGAGGCGCGCCGGGAGGAGGCGACTGTCGACGAGTAGGCCCCCCACCGATGCGTGCATCTCTCTTCGGCTTGGTGCTCCCGTCCCGACTCACCGTGCGGAGTCGGTGTCTGCTGCTGGTGGGGCTGGCCGTCGTCATCGGGGCCTGCCAGCAGCCCGGGTCGTCCGTGCAGAGCTACCTGAAGGGTCGGGTGGTGGCGGACCCGGCGTTCTCCGCGCCCGACGATCACAGCGGGTTTCGGCTGCTCGTGGCGGACGTCAACGGCCGTCACCTCGACACCCTCGGCCACGCCCGCACCGATGCGGAGGGCCGCTTCCGCATGCCCATTTCTGCGCCCGAACGCGGCGTGTATTCACTGTCGGTGTGGGGACGCGGGGGCGACGAGCAGTTGGCCGTCACGGAGTACGTGGTGGCCCCCGGCGACTCCGGCACCCTCCAGGTCGACCTTCCTCTGGGCCCAGAGGAGTCGTTCCGCCCTGAATCGACCGAAAACCAGGCGCTTCAGGGCTACCGAAACGCGATGACGATGCATCGGCGCATGCTGGCCCGGCGGCTCCAGGCCGATGCTTACCGTCCTACCGCCCTAGCCCAGAACATTCGCCTTACGAGCAGCACGCTCTGGAGCCTCTCGGCCCAGTATCCCGGCACCTACGTCGGACAGTTCGCGGCGGTGGAGTCGCTGTCCCTCCTGGAAGGGTGGAACGACTCCCTGGTGGTGGCCCGCGCCCAACAGATTGCCCCGACCAGTCCCTACTATACGAACGCCGCCCGCATCGCACGGCGGGCCGAGGCGCGGCGGCACGGTCACCGCGCAGCCCTCGCCCTGGTCGATTCGTTTGAGGCTCGCGCAGACGATCCCCGTCGGCAGGCCGGCGTGAAGGCGGTTCGGATTCAGGCGTTTCTGGACAGCGCACAGGTCGAGGCGGCGCTGTCGGCCGCCCAGCGGCTGCGGGCCAATCACTCGCGCTCTTCGTGGACCCAGTGGGCCCGCCGCATCGAGTACGAGGCCGAGCACCTGCAGCCGGGCATGACTGCGCCCGACCTTACCGTTCAGACCCTCGCGGGCGACACGCTGTCGCTCCGGGAGTTGCGGGGAGCGCCCGTCGTCCTCGAGTACTACCGGCCCGGCACCGACCCCTACACCCTGCAGCGTCCCCTCCGGAACACCCTCCACGAGGCCACCCGCTCCGACTCTGTGGCCTTCGTGTCCATCTCCGTGGAACCCGATTCGCTGGCCAACCGCGCCTTTCTGCACAACCGCCCCCTGCCGGGCCACACGGTGTTCGCGCCGAAGGGCATCGAGGATCCGATCGCGACCCGCTTCAATGTGGTCCGGGTGCCGACATGGTTTCTCATCGACGACGCGGGAACAATCGTGGACCAGTACTTCGCGAGTAGTCTGCCGACCCTCCGGCAACACCTGACCTTCCTCCTCCGCGAGAATCCGGACCCGGCCTCCACCCTCGCCCGCTAATTGTTTCCCGCCATAATGAGTCTTTCACCAAGTTAGAACGTGAACGCCTTGATACACGCCGCGCTATCCGCGTAGTTTACGGGGCAGATTGTGACATTGTATCCTTCTTCACCATCTATCCGTGCACCTGTGCCGTCCACCCTCACTGGAACGCTCTCGTACATCAAAAACTTCCTCAAAGATCAGGACGTCGCGGCCATTGCACCGTCCTCGTCGTTTTTGGTCCGTCGGGTCTGCAAGTGGATCGACTTTGACGAGGATCAGGTGATCGTCGAGTACGGCCCCGGAAACGGGGTCTTCAGCGAATTTATGCTCGAGCGCATGACGGACGACTCGACCCTCCTGCTCATCGAGAGCAATCCGGATTTTGTGGAGACACTGGAGGCGATGACGGCCGACGACCCGCGGGTCCTCGTGGTGGAAGACCGTGCCGAACACATCGTTGACCTCCTCGAGGCGCACGACATCGACGAGGTCGACTACGTTGTGTCCGGCATCCCCTTCTCATTTCTCGACGAGGCGACGAAGCACGAGTTGCTGGCCCGCACCCGCGAGGTGCTGACGGACGATGGGAAGTTTCTCGTGTACCAGAACTACAACCACCTGGAGGAGCCGCTCTGTGAGCACTTCTCGACGGTGACGAAGGAATACGAGCCCCGCAACATTCCTCCGACGATGTTTGCCTACGAGGCGCAGAAGTAGTCCGCCCTCCCACTCTCCCCGCTGATTGCCCCGCTCCCTCTCCCCATGCTGATTGCCGGAAACTGGAAGATGAACACCGACGTCCCGGACGGCCGGGCGCTCGCCCAGGCCATTGCGGACCGTCTCTCGACGAGCTCTCACTCCTACGACGGGGTCGACTTCCTGGTCTGCCCGCCGTACGTCCACCTCCCGACCGTGCTGGACGCCCTGGAGGGGGCGCCCGTGGCGGTGGGGGCGCAGGACATGCACGCGGACGACGAGGGAGCGTACACCGGCGACGTGTCGGCCCCTATGCTCACGTCGGTCGGGTGCACACACGTCATCCTCGGCCACTCCGAGCGACGCGAGTACTACGACGAGACCGACGCCACGGTCAACCAGAAGGTGAAACAGGCGCGGGCCCACGACCTGGTGCCCATCGTGTGCGTCGGCGAAACGCTGGCGCAGCGCGAGGCCGGCGACGCGGAGTCGGTGGTGCGCGGGCAGGTGGACGGGGCGCTAGCGGGGGTGTCCATCGAATCGTCCGACGCGTTGGTGGTGGCCTACGAACCGGTGTGGGCCATTGGCACAGGGGAGTCCGCCGAACCGGGGCAGGCGCAGGCGATGCACGCCGTGATCCGCGGCGACCTCACGGACCGGTACGGCGCCGACGTGGCCGAGGGCGTGCCCCTGCTCTACGGCGGCAGCATGAAGCCGCACAACGCCCACGGGCTTCTCTCCCAGCCCGACATCGACGGGGGCCTCATCGGCAGCGCCAGCCTCGCGGCCGAGAGCTTCCTGGGCATCGCGGACGAGGCGGTGGCAGTGCTGGAAGGTGCCACCCCGTAGCGACAGTTACTCCTCCGCCCTTGCCGCCTGGGTCGGGAACAGACGACGGATCCAGTCGACGAAGCGTTGGGCGAGGTCGACTTCCGGATTCAGGACACCCTGTGTGAGAGCCCGTCCACTTGGCTCACGGGGCGTCTCCTGCCACGCTAGCCAAGTGGGGAATCCAATCCAGCGCCCGACGGCGCGGTGGGTCTTTCAGAGCCTCGACGGGATCCATGTGCTACATGTCGGGAAGCAGCGCATGATCTTGCACATCAAAGAGCGCCACCGGACGGTAGTCTCTGTCCTCGGTCCAGACTACGTGCGGATTTATGTATCTCACCCGACATGGGGGCGGAGGATGGGTTTAGAACGACGCTGACAGGACAGCAAGAACGTCGTAGGACCCTAAGCGGACACGGTATGGGCCGTGTCTGTCGGGTATCCGTGCCAGACAGGGGGACCGGTCGCTCCAACGAGCATCCCTTTCGCGGAGGACGGGAGCAGTGAGGTAGAGCCCCCGTTCTGAAATCTCCATCGGGCCCCCAGCCTCCTACATATTCCGCCGGTACTCGCCCCCCACCTCGAAGAGCGCCTCGGTGATCTGG